>NZ_CM001776.1:3096705-3463425 GCF_000332275.1 Synechococcus sp. PCC 7336 | reverse complement strand
CAGCTAAAACTCCAATTTGAGGCGATTCGGGATTTTGACGAAGAGGATAAAGCTCTGGCGAAGGGGCTTTTAGAAGGGTTAATCCTAAGACATGCGGCTAAACAATCTATGTTGAGACAGGCAGCTAGTCAGCGGGAGTTAGCAAGCCAAAGTTAGCCGGAAAATTAATGTTTGACCTCGAAGGTGAGGGCAGGTTTACCTGCTCTTACCTTTGAGGAGCAAAGAAATCTCAATGAGTCGCGCCTTATGGTTTTATCCCCGCGCCAAGCAGCTACGGCGGGTGGGTGGGTGCGTTGCCCCCGCTTCGTTGATGGCACTGTTGGGCATTAGCGGGGTTGCGCGGGGGCGGCTTGGCGCGAATTGGGAGGCGCGATTAGCGCGGGTGGGGGGACTAGCATTGCCGTTGCACGACCGTGCGCTTGATAACCGGCGATGCGGAACAGGCGGAGCAAAGCGACTTCATTAACGTATTAGCCTCGGTGAGGAGATTATTGGAGCATTGTAATTTTTTGCTTGCTATCCAATAAAAAGAATGACATCATTACGGTCGAACTTATCTAGCTTAAAAATGCTTTCTAGTTCCTTAGTCAAGAGATTAATTTTTTGAACTATCTCTAAAGATTGATCTAGAGCCAGTTCTTTCTCAATCCAAGATTTGAGTATAGACAGTTCATTGATAAGTGAAATATAATTTTCAGCTCCAATTTCTACACCATAAGACATTTCCGCAATCAAATCTAAATTATTTTGCTGACAACCTAATAGCCAATACGTGTTAAATACTTTCTCGCTAGATAAAGGAATAGAAAAAGCTTCTTCTTCTTTATTTTTAGGGTTGATGATATAAGCAGATACAGACACTTTTACCTCCCGAATTGAACATCGAACTGAAAGTCTGGAAAATCTGAGCGAAGTTGATTCAAACCATTATCAACAGCTGTTCTTAACTCGGGGGAGTTAGCCTCTACCCGAAACACAAATGAACGTATGTCTCGAATATCCGATAAATCAGGAGTATTTTGTGTTCCATTAACAGTGGAACGAGTTGAATCGGCAACGTTCAAAAGATTGTTGATCCTATTACGAGTTTTCCCAACAATCTGTCTATCGACAAACTGTTGTGGAGTTTGAGCTGGCAAACCAGTTCTTGGATTAACTATATTCAGACCTGAAGCAGACTTATCTTCGAAAAAGATACCGTTCCTAAAATCGATTTCATCAAACTCTCCTACTGGATTTCCTCTAAGATCTGTAATCTCTACTTCTCTAAAGAAATCTCTACCTTCAACACCGTTACTAATTCCTCCTGAACTATTTGGGCCAAATCTCCGATCTATATCTCGAGAGAAATCTGCGAATCCAGAGGGATCTTCAGCTCTGCTGGCGCGACTGGCATTGAGACGAGCGCGGACTTCAGCGGGGTCTGGGACATTGTCTGAGAGGTTATTTCGACGCCCCGGAACTAAGGGTGGCGGAAAAAAGTCCCCAGTATCTGGGCCGAGAGTGCTCGTTCGAGGGCCATCGGGAAAGGAGCGAAAAATATTGTCTGGCGCTGCCCCGGCAGTAATAATCTCAGCCAGTCCCTCGACAGCGGCTGAAGCACCTGCACTGGTTCGCTCTTCCGTGGTTAAGACTCTACCGGTGGCGAAATCGGTGCCAAAGATAAATTCTGACAGATTAGTTCCCAACTGGAGAGCACCTCCAATAGCCGCTCTGCGGCGGAGTTGGCGGGGCGTTAAACCATTGACTGGAGTCGAGAGATTTTGTTGCGCTCTCTGCTCCTCTCGGGCGATCGCCTCATCTACCTCATCCAAGCGACGACCGATATTATTCAAAGTCGTCCCGAGGGCTACCACACCGAGAATGGTGGCTGCTACTGGTAGTGCTGCTGGGGCTAGTGCTGTAAACCCTGCGATCGCTCCCCACAGCCATCATTAAGGTGGCTCGATTGCGCCTATTTTGTTACCCTAAATTGCCCAATTTTGAACCATACCCTAGTTTTACCCCATATAGGGTCGAATCTTGTGACACTCCCGGTTACCAAAAGGTGGGAGAAAACGGGGAATACAAACCAGACCTAAGTATTGGAGGAGTCCTCTCTACCTGACATCACACCTCATGAAAGTTGTCAAGGAACAAAACTATTTACCTGGCCTGACGGCATTTTTAAATAAACCAAATCTCCTTGTGCCTTATCAGCATTATAGGGCTTGCCCAGATCGAATTCATTTAAGGCATCTAAAAATTCTTTTGGAGGTAAATAATTATGGACACAAATATAATGATAAAGCATGGTCGGAAAGACATAAAATTCTCTTTCTTTTAAAGAAGGTATACATATTTCATTGTGCCCTAATAGTTTCGATTTGGTGCCAGAATAGTATTTCAATCCATTAGGTTCGATCCAAATCTCTTTTCTGTTCTGGCAGATATTACACAGATGAGGTCGCCCCCTTATGTACATTTGGTGGATTAGGATTGCTTTGTTTTCATAAAATGCCTTATTCTTTTTGTCTTCATCATTCTTCAAGTCTAGAAACAGCATTTCTTTTAGTTTTTGAACAAGATGAGGCGATATACTTCCTTTTGGGAAAGGAATACCTTCCCACAACCATCCAATATTTTTGACTTCTGGATATACCTCGGCGATCCCCTCAGACTCTTCGACTCTATAGCACGACAAGTCAGGATAGTACATTATCTCACCTCAATATAAACTCGGTACATGTAGCAAGAGCACAAGCACCTCCATTCTCTTGAAGGATATCACTCAAAAGTGTCTCTGTATTAACAGTTGTTGATTCTTCAAAGACTGTCAGTTTGAAATCAGGTGGTGCGGCCGTGAAGTTTGGTGCTGCATCACCTGGTCTAAATACTTGCAAATCCCTAAGATCTTGTAAAACACGATTACGTGCGGACCTATTGGTTACTCCTAGATTGTCAAGCTGCTGCCGTATTAATCGGCTTCTAGCTCTTGGCCCTGCACTGACCAAGCGCTCTAGATCGATGCTTTCCAGGACTCTTCCGGTTGTATCAGAAATTCTGATATTCTCCCTGGGAACCACTAGGGTTGTTCCGCTGGGTATAATCGCATCTCCTGAGCCAAAGACAAATGCACCATGTCCGGCAACTGCTTGGCCGTTGCCACCAGGCAGAACTTCTCTTGCCCCATTCCTTCCCGCATTGGGGCCGAAAACTCCTCTTGTGACATTATCGTTTGGGCTAGAAATTGCATCCAATAATCCGTCTACATCGCCTCTTCCCCTTAAAGCATTGGGTAAAAGGTCCCCAGCATTGCGAGTTTGCCCGAGAGTGCTCGTTCGAGGGCCATCGGGAAAGGAGCGAAAAATATTGTCTGGCGCTGCCCCGGCAGTAATAATCTCAGCCAGTCCCTCGACAGCGGCTGAAGCACCTGCACTGGTTCGCTCTTCCGTGGTTAAGACTCTACCGGTGGCGAAATCGGTGCCAAAGATAAATTCTGACAGATTAGTTCCCAACTGGAGAGCACCTCCAATAGCCGCTCTGCGGCGGAGTTGGCGGGGCGTTAAACCATTGACTGGAGTCGAGAGATTTTGTTGCGCTCTCTGCTCCTCTCGGGCGATCGCCTCATCTACCTCATCCAAGCGACGACCGATATTATTCAAAGTCGTCCCGAGGGCTACCACACCGAGAATGGTGGCTGCTACTGGTAGTGCTGCTGGGGCTAGTGCTGTAAACCCTGCGATCGCTATCCCCACAGCAGCTCCAGTGACAACGCCACCAACCCACCACTTCTCGCACAAGCTGACCTGAGTTTTTCTTCTAGCTCAGCCTCAAAGCTGTCCAGAGTATTGAAATTACAATAGTCCGGACAGTTTTTACGGAAACGGCTGAAACTCGCATTCTACCGTTGACTCTGAAAAAATGTCCGAAGTGTTGAAATTACTGACTTTGAATTAAATCAATTATTTGCCCTATGATATCGGAATATACTTGAGTTGAGACTCCATTAACGTTATAGTAGTCAGAAGCTCTTAGTCTATTTTGGTGAAGCAAGGAAGGAACAAATTCTCCCAAAGAAAGTATTTCTCTACGTGTCTTCTCAAGAATCTGAATCATTTTTGTGCGGGATGGTTCGTCCTTTAAAAGAAGATCGAGCTGCAGATTCCTTAGATTGTGTCCCTGGTTGAGTAATGCATTCTGCCATTTTTCCTGAACATCAATGAGCCATATATTTTTTGGTTCAATATTAATCTCCGAATCAATCACCGCAAGAGATTCATCAATTATAAAACTAAGATCGTGGTCGGCAACGCTTATGAAGTCATTATTGTAAAAAATTCTATTAGGCATTTTTACCTCAAAAATCGAACCCTGCTCGTATCACTAATACGTCTTAGTAGATCCAGTGCTTGTTGATCGGTAGCCCCTAATAAGTCTACTACAATTAAATCAATGCCAGAGCTAGGCAAAGCAATTATCTCACTATTTATGCTTCCTGCTACTGCTTCTATATTGAGTTCAGGGATCAATTCAAAGCTTCGTGCGGTGTCATTAAAACGCAAAAATGGACCTTTCAGCTCAATGTTACCTCTGCCTGGAGCATCCACAAAATCAAAGCCTATTGTTGCAGGATTCCTAATCTCTCGTCCAAGTGCAGCCTCAAGGCGAGCTCCACCTAAGCCCTCTACAAAGTCAGGTCTACCTTGCTCGAGGTTATTAGTCAAAGCCTGGATGCGCTGTACAAATGGATCGTTTGGTGAATTTTGTAGCCCAGAGTTGACTCTATTCACAAAATCAAGGTCTTGCTGGAAGCGGGCTGCTGAATTTGTAATCCCGTCAGCCCTACGAGAGAAATCTGCGAATCCAGAGGGATCTTCAGCTCTGCTGGCGCGACTGGCATTGAGACGAGCGCGGACTTCAGCGGGGTCTGGGACATTGTCTGAGAGGTTATTTCGACGCCCCGGAACTAAGGGTGGCGGAAAAAAGTCCCCAGTATCTGGGCCGAGAGTGCTCGTTCGAGGGCCATCGGGAAAGGAGCGAAAAATATTGTCTGGCGCTGCCCCGGCAGTAATAATCTCAGCCAGTCCCTCGACAGCGGCTGAAGCACCTGCACTGGTTCGCTCTTCCGTGGTTAAGACTCTACCGGTGGCGAAATCGGTGCCAAAGATAAATTCTGACAGATTAGTTCCCAACTGGAGAGCACCTCCAATAGCCGCTCTGCGGCGGAGTTGGCGGGGCGTTAAACCATTGACTGGAGTCGAGAGATTTTGTTGGGCTCTCTGCTCCTCTCGGGCGATCGCCTCATCCACCTCATCCAAGCGACGACCGATATTATTCAAAGTCGTCCCGAGGGCTACCACACCGAGAATGGTGGCTGCTACTGGTAGTGCTGCTGGGGCTAGTGCTGTAAACCCTGCGATCGCTATCCCCACAGCAGCTCCAGTGACAACGCCACCGGTAACCACTTCTCGTACAAACTGGTCTGGGTTAATTGGCTGGGGCTCAGTTAAAGGAGCTGTTTCAGGAGTAGTCGAAGGTTGGATTCCAGCAACATCTGGTCCATCGGTGCCATTCACAGCATCGGGAGACACCACAAAGGGGCCGACTCGGCGACGAGGATCGCGGGGACGATTGGGGCGGGGATCCCGAGGTGGTAGGGGCTCTTCTGGCTCGTTGATTTCTGCTTCCGGCTCGTCGACCGCAGGCTCGGGCACGGGGTTGTGCTCGCTATTGGACAGCTCGGTGCCTTGATTGGGAGAGGGAGCGCGCGGGGGTAGATCGTCCTGCGTGATGATGATATCGGCCCCTTCGTCAATGATTGGCTCGGGAGTTAGAGTGGGCTGTTCGGGAGCTTCGGCAATCGGCGGTTCGGGGGCTTCAGCGCTTGGTGATACAGAAGTCCTCTCATCAAAAGACACAGGCTCGGGGTTGACTGGGCTGAATTCCGTTGCTCTCAGCTCGGCGATCTCTCGAGCTCTCGCAAGTGTCTGGTTAATGGTTGTTTCGGGAAGGGATGTCTTACTACCTTCAGCGATCTCGTTGGAGCGATCGCGTAGCTCGTTAATAGTTGCTTGGGGAATAGTAGAGCCGCTCTCCACGCTCAAATTAAATTGAAGTGGCGACTCTGCCTGATTGCCACTGGGGTCGATAAAGTTGAGCGGACTGTTCCCCACATAGCGATATAAGTTGACATCTCCAGCAGCAAAGCCAATCGGGTCTTGGCTGATAAATTGACCGGTGGATGGGTCGAGGTAGCGGGCGCGGAAGTAATACAGTCCCGTTTCCTCATCAAACTCTCGTCCCGTAAAGCTGAAGCGGAATTCAACGCTGGCATCGCTCTGGCTGGTGATGTTGCCGAAGCTGTCAAATGTGAGGTGGTTGACTACCGTGCCAGTAGAGTCGGCTATATCCCGCACCGTGTTTTGATGGTCGCTCAGGGCATACAGAACATTGCCCGCCCCATCCTCTTGCGCCACGACGCGATCGATTGATGTGCTGTGGAGGAACCTTTGGGTAACTTCACCGCTCTCGTACGTCACTAAGGCAATATCGCTACCGTCATACAGATACCGCTCGGTTTGTCCCTCCACAGTGCGCCCAATGCGGCGATCTAGGGCATCGTAGGTATATTCCGCTCGCCCAGTCTCGTTGCCGCTACTGTCGAGGGTGATGGCAGAGGTGAGGCGGTTGCGATGGTCGTATTCGTACTGGGTGACTTCGCCCGTGGCCTTATCGGTGCGTTGGGTGCGATTGCCCTCCGCGTCGTAAGCGTAGGTGAAGTTCTCGTCTTCTAAAAGCTGATTGTTGGGACCAACGATATTACCGGTATTGGTGCGGTTACCGGTGGCATCGAAGCTGAAAGATTCGTCAGTTTGGAAGTCGAAGTTGCCTTCGAGTTGTTGGCCGCTGGCATCGTAGCTGAAGCTGCTGAGACCATCGAGCGATTGGATGGCGGTGATGCGATTGGCTGCGTCGAAGCTGTAGGTGTAGTCGGCCAGGACTGTGCCGCCTGCGTCAGTATGAGTGATATTGGCCAGACGACCGGCAGCATCGAAGCTGTGGGTGGTGGCGATCGCCACTTGCGTCCCCGCTAAGTCGTTGAAAGTTTCAACGCCAATCAGTTGGCTGGCGGCATCGTAGGTATAACTGACACGCTTGTCGCTGACCGCTGCCCCTGTTTGCGTAATATCAATGACGCGATCGAGTGAGTCGTAGGTAAAGCGTTCGACACCAGTTTCGACTGCGTCAATACTGTCGGTGACACTGAGGCGATTGCCGACGGCGTCGTAGGTGTAGTCGAGGGTAAAGGTGGGGATTCCGGCAGTACCGGTATTGTCGCTGCGGGTGAGGCGCCCAGCGGCGTCGTAGCGGTAGGTATAGCTGGAATCAAAGTCGCTGATGCCTATCAGTTGGCTGGCGGCATCGTAGGTGTAGTCGATTTGCTCGACAGCTGTGCCTGCATCGTCTAAGAAGCGTTCTTGCGTGAGGCGATCGAGGCTGTCGTAGCTGTAAGCGGTTTGGCGACCGTTGCGATCCACCAGACTGGTCAAATTACCGACTTCGTCATAGTTGTAGCTGCGGCTGTCACCCAACTGGTTGGTTTCGCGCACCAGCAGATCGCGGACGTCATACTCATAGGTAGTGGTATTGCCAGATGCGTCGGTGATGGATGCGAGAGTGCCGACGGCAGTGTAAGTGGAGGTAGTAGTAAACCCGAGTGGGTCAATCGTGGCGATCTCTCGATTGAGCCCGTCGTAAACAAAGCGGGTGGTATTGCCCAAAGCATCGGCTTGCGAGGTCAAGTTGCCGACCGCATCGTAGCCGAACAGCGTCGAGTTACCTAAAGCATCAGTGATGCGTGTTTGGCGATCGAGCGCATCGTAGCCAAAGCGAGTGGTGCGCCCCAATTCATCGGTAAAAGCAGTCAGATTGCCGATGACATCGTAGTTGAAATTGACACTGCCCCCCAAGGCGTTGGTGGTTTGGGTGAGGCGGTTGAGGGCATCGTATTCCGAAGTCGTGACTCGCCCCAAAGCATCTTCTATCGCGGTGAGGTTGCCGACAGCGTCGTAGCTCAACAGGGTGGAGTTGCCGAGAGCATCAGTGATGCGAGTTTGGCGATCGAGAGCGTCATAGCCGAAGCTGGTAGTTCGCCCTAACTCGTCGGTAAAGGCAGTCAGATTGCCGATGGCGTCGTAGGTAAAGTTGACACTATCGCCCAAGGCATTGGTGGTCTGCACCAAGCGATCGAGCTCGTCATAGTTCGAAGTCGTAACGCGCCCTAATTCATCTTGGAATGCAGTTAGATTCCCTGCCGCATCGTAGGTAAAGTTGGTACTATCCCCTAAGGCATTGGTGGTTTGCACCAGCCGGTTGAGCTCGTCATAGTTTGAGGTTATAACGCGCCCTAACTCATCTTGAGAGACGGTCAAATTACCGACAGAATCATAAGTAAAGGTGACGCTTTCTTTTGAGCATGCGTTTAAAGGTGGGGCGATGCACACTAAATCGGCGTTTAAACGATTTAGGACACTGGACAGAAATAGGTGTAAGGGCTTACACCTATTTCTGTCCAGTGTCTTTCAGAGGCAACGGTAGGATGCGGGTTTCAGCCCTTCTGGATGCCCCAATCATCAACGGTAGAATGCGGGTTTCAGCCATTTTCGTAAAAACTGTCCGGACTATTGTTTTGTTTGTTTTTGTTAGTCACCTCCCCATAATCCCTATATAGAGCCTAGGATTTAAGGTCATCAAACTGCAAAGCAAATTTCCCAATTGGCTTCTCTGAATAACTACTTGGATCCACAAAATGGTCGATGCCTAGCAGAGTCTCCAATCGTTCTCTTTCTTGCTCGGCACAGTCCATGACATTCTCAGCAAGCTGGATATTAGCACCACCATTATCATCAAAACTAGCTTCCTTCAAAGACTTGAGCTTTTCCTTGCCAAGAAAATCCACATACCTACTGTTAAAATATGTTAACCAAAAAATTCCAAGTAGCTCTCTCCGAATATCTACAGCACCTGATGGTTTCTTCTTCTTTGCAATGTTCGATAACAGATCGCCAAACGAGTAGAAGGATCCAAGGAAACTATTGCCCGTCATAAACAGATGTAAGAGTTTTCTTGTGCTTGCTTCACCTCTCAAGAAGTCAGTTGACACATACCAAGTTAAGCTGTTTGGATATTCTTTTAATTCCCTGCTGCAAATATTTATTGAAAACTCAATATTAACGTCCTCAAATTTACCAAATAGACTACGACGATTTTCTTCGGAGTCAAAATCAATTATATAACTTGAAACAGAGCTGACGGGGTGACACTACAGCACAGGAGGCATACGGAGCAAGGGATAGGGGCTTGCCCGGAGGCAGAAAAAAGCTAGGACGTAATGGATTACACCTAGCTTCCGAAAAAACATGGAATCATCTTATCAAACCCTGCTGGCTACCAAACTTAATCCTTCTGAGCTTTGGCTATTGAATTTGCTCCTGATGGTGCTGCAACGCGACAAAATCGTCAAGCTAGAACAACTGGCGCAAAAATTACCCTTGCCGATTTTAATGGAGAGTTGCCGTCGCAAACTCCAGCGTTTTCTGAGCCTTAAACATTGGGTGATAGAACATATCTGGTGGCCGCTCTTGCTAGATTGGCTCAAGCGGAAGTTTACCACTCAGACAGTTCTATATTTAGCCATTGATAGAACCCAATGGTACGACTATAATCTCATTCTGGTTAGCCTGATCTATCATAATCGAGCAATTCCAGTTAAATTTGCTTTATTGAATAAGCGAGGTAGTAGCAATTATGAGGAACAAATCACATTTCTCAAACCAGTTTTGGAACTCCTAAGCGACTATACTGTGGTCTTACTGGGTGACCGAGAATTCTGTGGAGTTGACCTGGCAAAGTGGCTGGGAGAGCAGGGAGCCTACATGGCTTTGCGCCTGAAAAAGAACGAATATATCGAGCTTCCTGGGCAAACCCAAGCACAATTATCACAGCTTGGCATTCAGGCTGGAGAGTCTCACTTTTTCTCTGATGTAAAAGTCACTAAGACAAAAGGATTTGGACCGATCAATGTAGCAGCAAGAAGAAAGCGAAATTATGGCTCCAATGTCACGAAAGAGACTTGGTATATTATGAGTAATCTGACGGACCTAGATGGAGTTTTGAAGGCTTACTCTTGCCGCATGGGAATTGAAGAAATGTTTCGGGATTGGAAGAAGGGAGGCTATAACCTGGAAGATTCAAAATTGACCGGCAAACGCTTTATCTCAATGGTATTGCTGGTTTCGTTAGCTTATTATATGGCTACTTTTAAAGGGGAGAAGATGCAGCATCAAAATATTCATCAGTATGTCGTGAGACCACGAGAGGCTGGACGGAAACATCGGCGACACAGTGCATTTGCGATTGGTTTGTCTGCCTACTCCCTGGCTTGCTTTGGACTAGACCTCTGGGATTTGATTGCACAATATATCGTCCTGAACCCTCGAAAGCTACCTTTTTATAAGAGAGGCATAAGGGCCATAAAGCTTGCTATAGCTGAATCATAGACCCCTATGTCACCCCGCCAGGTTTCAGATTTGAAATGAGTAGTGTCACTTGCTCTTGGCAATCCACATGGCTGAGATGAGCTATCTCGGCTATGGGCCGGGGGCGGCCGATATTTTCTTCCAGGTCGTGGACCGGCGCTACCACAAGGGCAGGCCCATTTTGTTCACCACCAACAAGCCTCTGCGTCAGTGGGGGCGAGTCTTGTACGACCCCGAGTTGGCTCGGGCTATCATTGATAGCACTCTGCATCAGGGGGAGTACATCAAGTTGTCCGGCTCCTCTTATCGCTTGCGCGGGAGCAAGCTCGATCTCGACCAGCCTGCTCCCGCTGAGCAGCTCCAGACGACTCTGCCATCGGCTTGAGGGGGTGGCTTCATGCTTGACTTTTGCAAGGAGGTTAGACGATGTTAAAAGCGGCCATAATTTCCAGAATTTTTCCGGCCATAGTTTCCAGAATTCACAAAAGTGGCGGCCTTTGAAGGGAGCATCTGCGGGCATGGGCGGGGACTAGAGCGAGGGGACAAACCTTAAACTGCCATCCCGTCCGGGATCGGGCCAATCTTTGCAACACAACCCGCTGAGATCGCCTCCCAATCGGCTTTCGGTACTTTGATACCGGCAATTTCAATCTCTATTGCTTCGCTCATACTTTCAACCTAGCCGAACAGAAACACAAATATACTACCTAATTCTTGCTTAAGTTTCTGGGAGACGCTTACCGTTTTTTAATCTTATAAATTAATATCAGTACCTAATAACTCTCTAACAACACTTCGATAGTTTTCTAAATCTCTTTCCCAATTTCTGACAGATTGAAACAGTGAAGATCTCATTTGTTGATATGTTCCTTCTGTGATTTTGTACATAAAGTTTCCAGAAATTAAAATGGCTGGTTTGGGGGAGTGACTACCTAAGCTGAGAATTGCTTCATTAATATTCAGTTTGAGTTGACTCTCTTCAAAGGAATAGAATAGTGCAAGATCTGCTCTGACAGGAGCTTTCCCAAGTTTGAGCCAAGATGCATTCGCAAGTAAATTATCAATGATGAAATCTCGTGCTGAATCCTCATTTTCACTATTGAATGTAACGAACAATCTAGGATTAATTTTCACAGCCATATAATCTATTTCAGGGAAAGATTCTATGTACTTATGAATGGTTTTTAAAATCTCTAGATTAGTCGTTTTCTCATGATTTAATGCTTCTGAAAAGGCTATTTTTCCAGGTTCAGAGATTATATCAATTCCGTTTGAAAATATAAGATGTGAGAACTGATGGTTGTGCTTCGCTGGATGTTTAAGCTTCCAGTCTGCTGAAATGATTCCATGCCTAAATAATAGATCTAGAGTTAACGTGGCAGGGCTATGATTAGGAGAAATAAGTACTATCTCTAGATCTTGAGTAGCTATGTTTACAGGCATTCAAAAAATCCTCCAAGAATTAGGGTCCTTAATTTCTATTGATATTTTCTGAAAAGTCGGTATAAGCTTGTGCTGCAGACTCAGCTTCTTTATATGGATCGCCCAACGGAAAGTCCAAAAAATCTAGATGGATTCCTAAGGTTTTAATTTGTTGAATTTTCCGATCTTTGTTAAATTTTTTGATAGACTTGAAAGCCTCTCTAAAGATGATATATGTCTGCTCTTCAGGTGTATTTTTTTGGTTTGGCTTGATTTTGTATGCTAGGCTTCCATCAGACTTCAGACTTTTTTCTAAATGTCCAGGGAATAATGGTGTTGTAACTACCCAAGGGGGAGTTTTAGGTTCATTACGAGTGCTTAAGACTTGAGATACGCCATATACTAATTTCCCACCATATTTTTCATGAGAAAACATATTCATCATAAAAACAGCATCTAGCTGTGGCAAACTTATAAGTTTTGGAATACTGAGCTCTAGAAAAGTTACTCCTTCAATTGCAGAAAAAGCTGTTCTCCAAGCATTCAATATTTCTGAACGTAAATCTGCAATCACTAAATTCAACTTCATGAGAAACCTTCCATCATTTTACAACATAGTTCTAGCATGCATGCTAGATCAGTGCCTAAAATCCTTATCGATTTATACCAATAACTGATTCATGCAAGAGCTCTATATAGATATTTTCTTCTTTTATGGATTTCGAAGAGTGATGCTTGGCAGCTCCACAGGTGTATCTAGAAAAGGTAGAATATTTTGCGGAACAACTACTGTTGGGATACCTCTGTCTACACTTGATATCATATCTGCATTGATAAGAGGCTCAGGTATGCTTGTTTCAACTATAGTGAATGGAGATGGTGAAGGTTCATTCCTCAAACTGGCATTAAAATCTTGCCTAGCAAAACTCGCAGCACCTTCTTCGGTCGTAGAGAAAAACTTCCCTTGGCCCATTGCCGGAACATTCCGAAAAGCCTGACTATCTCTGATATCCTCAAGTTCCGCATCTTGTACAGCTCGGAAGAGAGGGACTGATGTTGGCTCGTCTGGACGAAGGTTGAGTGCTATATTATCGCTAGCAAAGCCATCATTATTTCTTAGTCTAGCCGTATTATCGCCTCTTTCAAAGACATTCCCACTATTTGTGTCGATGGAGCTACTGCCAGGGTTGCCAACATTACTACTTCCCGGAGTGTCAAGATTACGGTTAGTCCTGCTAAGTGCATCCCCGGCCTCATCAAGATTTCTGCCCCCGGAACCGGAAGTCAGCGCTGTGATGACGGCTAAAGCATCGCTAGCATTGAGCTCGCCATCCGTGAGCGTACGGCCGGCATTGAATACATCAACGCCAGTCTGTACATCATCAATCGAAGTGGCTACGCTGGCGGCCGTCCCCGTCCCGCCACTGAGTGCCGCAATCGTGGCATCGCGCACAAGTTCACCAGCGAAATTGGTTGTTTCGAAAATCAACCCTTCTTGATTGCGAATGGCTGCCTCCCCAAACAAGGCTTCCCTCACCAATGAGGTCCCGCCAAAGGTCAAGCCATTGCCAAAACCAGCAGCAGCTTGGTCAATCCCGTTCAAAATGTTATCCACCCGCTGACTGGAAATGAAGGCTTGGACGAGAGAGTTTCTGGGAGGAGGGAAGGAAAGGGGAGCGCGGGGACGAGTTGGAGCGGGATTGCTAGCGTCTCGCTCTAAAACAGTTTCAGGCTCAACCGGCTCAACCGAGTCTGATTTGAGTCGATCCCCGGTCGGAAGATTGGTGCCCAGTGGGGGAGAAACTGCATCGGGAGGCAACGGGACAGGGTCAATCGGGCCTCCGATGCTCAGTCTGAAGGTGGGCGTCGCGGCCGTTTGAGGCGAACCAACCGAATTGGGGGCAGAGGAGATATTGCCGTCGAGGTTGAGACTAGCCAGCGGGCTAAAGGGATTGCCGATCGCCTGATTGCCACTGGGGTCGATAAAGTTGAGCGGACTGTTCCCCACATAGCGATATAAATTGACATCTCCGGCAGCAAAACCAAGAAAATATTGTACTTTTCAAAATAAAAAATGCCTTAGAAAATCAAGGGCATGAGTTTTTGAACTCATTACCAGATAAATTCGCGAGTTTAACCTCTGTAGCACCTTAAAAATAATGGACAAAGCTTCCAAGATTTAAGGAATTGACTTTTAAATCTAGCTACCCTTTGATGTATACTTCTTTTAGGAGGAGATAAAGCTATGGCTATTGAAGATCCGAATGTAATTGATGCGGTGATACATGACTCAGAAACAGATTGTGTTTCTCTTGTAGCTATTCATGCTGGAGAATGGTGTGAAAAGAACCATTGTATTGACTTATTAAAATCTAAATTGGATAACTATCTAGAATTTCTATCTAGTGGAAAATTTAGTAAGTTATATTCCCAGTACTCACACAAAGAAGTTAGAATTCAACTGGAATTAGGTAAAAAGCCGCCGCTGTTTATTTCGAACTTTCTCGATGCATTGAAGTCAGAACTCAAAGAAGAATATAAGATCAATTTCATAGTTAATGTTCACGATCTTCCTGGTTGATATGGATAAGAACACTGAACTAAAAGGCTCTTCCGGTCCTGCTATGCCAAACAAGGCAAAAAGAACAAATCTACTAAAATCAAAACTTCTATTCCGAGGCCAGAGCTCTTACTGAGCATGGATTACAAGAGATTGAATCATATAAATATCTGAATGATAATGTAGATATCATCTTTAAAGGATCATAATATACTCGCCACAGCCTGTCAAAAACTACTCACAGAGACATTGGATCTGCCTGGGTCTCGGGTCACAGGATATCAAACTCTTGAAGGTATCGGCATCTTCTTGGAACTAGAGTCAGAAAGTCGACAAGCCATTTGTCCTCATTGCGGTTAGACGAGTCGAAGACTGCACCAAAATCACCGGTACTTAGTTAGAGACTTGCCAATGAGTGGACAATCTGTTTATCTACGAATCAATCGCCGTCAATTTAAGTGTAAGAATTGTGGAAAGCCATTCAGTGAAGTGCTAGAGCATGTTGACAAGAATAGAACTTATACAAAGCGCTTAGCCAGAGCAATCATTGGTCAGGTTTTGGATAGTGATATCCGGAGTGTGGCAGAACGCAACGATCTAAGTGATGATGAGATCCAAACAATTCTCAATGAATTGGGCGAGCAATTAATTCAAGAAGTACCAGAAGGATTAAAGAGGTTAGGAATCGATGAGATTTCATTAGTCAAAGGACAGGGTAACTATTGTGCTGTCTTAGTGGACCTAGATCTTAGGAAGCCACTCATGTTGCTAGAGTCACGTCGTCAAGAGGAATTGCGTCAAGTCTTTACTGGATGGGGAGAAGAGGTGTTGAGTAGAATTGTGGAAGCCAGTATCGATCTGTGGAGGCCATACCGGGATCTAGTTGAAGAAATGATGCCAAATGCGACAGTGGTGGCAGATAGGTTTCATGTAATGAAGATAGTCAACGAAGAGCTAGACAAAGAGAGAAGAAAGCTGCGGGAAAGATTGAGAGCAAAGCAGAAAGGGAGGAAAAGCTAGAAGCAATCAATAAAACAAAATATGTTTTATTAAAGAATGAAGAGAATTTAAATTCAGAGCAGCATGAAAAGTTGTTGAATCTAGCGAAAGAAGTACCTGTTTTAGGAAAAATGCATGAACTTAAAGAGGAGTTTAGAAGCATTTTTGATGACTTCGATAATTGGTTGGATGGCTCATATAAGCTAATCTCTTGGCTAAAGAAATCAAAGGAATATTTTCCTGAAAGTTATGGGACGATTGTGAGATGGTGTGGAGAGATCTGTGGTTACTTTGACCAGAAAACAAGCAGCGGTATAGTTGAAGGAATCAACAACAAGCTTAAACTGATTAAGAGATTGGGCTATGGCTTTAGAAACTTTGAAAACTTCAAAACTAGAGCTCTGCTTTGTTGGTACTTTGAGTCAAAAATAGCATAGTCAGAACCGATGAGCCATTCTGGCTAAATTATTGAACATACTTCGATCCGCTGTGATGAGTTGAGGAACTACACCGGATTCAACATCAGCAAAGAATGCTTCAGCTACAATTTGTCTGTCAGCAGTCCCTCTTGGTCTGTCTACAATGCGACCAGGCTGTTGTAATTCAGTTAGTAAAGACTGGAATTCAGGGCTACTGCTACTAACAGTTGTAGGTACTTGTCCTAGACCAGATGGTGCTGTCGGTAATTCTCCAGCACCTCTACTAGTTATTCTTAGATCCGATCCTAGGCTCTGCAGTCGGTCGACTGTGGCCTGATCAATAGGATTGAGACTAGCCCCTTGGCTCTGGTTCCTCAAGGCAATTGCAGCGTTAGAATCAAGAACTACTGAATTAGAGCTGAGAGGCGTGTTTAGACTTGGACTCGCTACTCTATTTGGGTTTGTTAGTCACCTCCCCATAATCCCTATATAGAGCCTAGGATTTAAGGTCATCAAACTGCAAAGCAAATTTCCCAATTGGCTTCTCTGAATAACTACTTGGATCCACAAAATGGTCGATGCCTAGCAGAGTCTCCAATCGTTCTCTTTCTTGCTCGGCACAGTCCATGACATTCTCAGCAAGCTGGATATTAGCACCACCATTATCATCAAAACTAGCTTCCTTCAAAGACTTGAGCTTTTCCTTGCCAAGAAAATCCACATACCTACTGTTAAAATATGTTAACCAAAAAATTCCAAGTAGCTCTCTCCGAATATCTACAGCACCTGATGGTTTCTTCTTCTTTGCAATGTTCGATAACAGATCGCCAAACGAGTAGAAGGATCCAAGGAAACTATTGCCCGTCATAAACAGATGTAAGAGTTTTCTTGTGCTTGCTTCACCTCTCAAGAAGTCAGTTGACACATACCAAGTTAAGCTGTTTGGATATTCTTTTAATTCCCTGCTGCAAATATTTATTGAAAACTCAATATTAACGTCCTCAAATTTACCAAATAGACTATGACGATTTTCTTCGGAGTCAAAATCAATTATATAACTTGAAACAGAGTCAAGGTCTTTAGCCTTCCTTTTGACCGGATCTCTCCTATCTAAATATGTAATCTTTGATCTCAAAATCTCCTGTGCCCTTTCAAAGAAACCTATCCAGACGTCTTTGCTCTGCCAGTTTGCTGCAGAAAAATGATATATCCATATTTTGTTTGTCAATTTTAGTCCTCCAATAAATTCTGTCTATTAAGTGGATTGAAAGGATCTTGAAAAGCGTTTTCTAGTGGTCTTGATACTGTAGCCTCAGGCCGAAGAAACACATCTACCCTTCCGTTAGGACCGACAAGATCCACATCATCCCTGAGTTGTTGGGTAAGGTCCTGGCTCTGTCCCGATTTTACCTCAACAACGATAGTTGGCTGTCTAGTATTTATATCTTGAGCGAGTACTTGATCCGGTATACGATTTCTACCGTTTACGGGAAATGACTGAGTATTTTGATCAACCCCTGTAATACGACTGGCTAATTCTTCAGATTCCCTTGACGGTAGAGCAGTAGAGCCTGAGCCTGAAGGACTAGCAAACTTTCCATCTCTTGTACGAAAACCATTATTAAAGACAATATCATCTCCACTATTTTGGACAATGGAACTACTGCCAGGGGCATCAAGATTGAGGCCATTAGGACTGTCAAGATTGAGTCTTGTATTGTCAAGGGCATCCCCTGCTCCATTTCTGCCCCCAGAACCAGAAGTCAGCGCCGTGATGCGGAACTATTCGAATTTCCTACACTATTGTTTTGAGGAATAATGTTTCCATTTGGATCATTCCTCAATCCATCCCTGTTTTACTCAACTCTACTTTGCACTTCGTTACAAACAGCTTCTTAATGGACTTGCTCATCAGAATTATATTGCTGAGAAATTTCTATAAATCGTATGTCATCCATGTCTAAATAACCTTCGTCTGAAACAAAGATGACACCGCTCTTAAAACATTCTAAAACAGCGGAAAACATAAACATTAAATTTCTATATTCACTCAAAACTCTATTTTCTCCAACGAAAAATCTCAAAATAGGTGCTCTGCTACCATCAGATAGAGCTAAATCAACAGCATAAAAATCTCCACCTCCATTTGCAAATATTGGAAACCAGTCCTTATTCCAACGTGAATCATCTCTCATGGCCAGATACTGAGCGATGGCATCATACAAGCTAAAAAAATAGTACCCTGGAAAAAAATAAATATCATCCAAAACAACACCTTGTGGGTATTTCGTTCCATTTCGCCACTTATACATCTCTACCATCTCTTTGCTTGGAGATAGATCCAATTTTTCAAATTCAGAATATATAAATGACTCTTGGAGCCCAGCATCTAAGTAAGAGACCACTGGCCGGTTAAATTCTTCCAGGATGGAGAATATTTCGTTCATTAATTCAAACATATGCTTTATTCAGTCTTTAATTTACAACATCAACATTGAATTGATCGCCGTCATCTATATTATTTTGGGTGAAGAATGCACTAAGCTGTCCACCTTGCCTAGACTGTTCTATTTCCGGTACGGCCCTTACAGTTGCTCCAGATCCCCCCTCCCTAGTGCTAGCGAATGGAAACTCATCTAGAGACATCCCAGATGGAGCTGGAGGCTGACCCTTAAGCGCTTCCCGTCGGTTACGGTTGATCCTTGCTTCATCTCTAGTCCTTGTCACTGTACTAGGCTGGCCGCTGCTAATGCCTTCTTCAATATTAGACGCGATATTAGGCATGCTAGTTCTACTTACTTCTAATGTTGGAAGATTTGCATTGGATGCCCGTCTACTCTGGGGAATATCTATCCTTGTTCCATCTGGATTTATTACTGTTAGTATCTCTTGAGAACCACTAGGGCCGTCAAGATTGAGTCTGGTATTGTCAAGTGCATCCCCTGCCCCATTTCTGCCCCCGGAACCGGAAGTCAGCGCTGTGATGACGGCGAAAGCATCGTCAGCATTGAGCTCGCCATCCGTGAGCGTGCGACCGGCATTGAATAAGTCAACACCAGTCTGCACGTTATCAACCGAAGTGGCTACTCTAGCGGCCGTCCCCGTCCCGCCACTGAGTGCCGCAATCGTGGCATCGCGCACAAGTTCACCAGCGAAATTGGTTGTTTCGAAAATCAACCCTTCTTGATTGCGAATGGCTGCCTCCCCAAACAAGGCTTCCCTCACCAATGAGGTCCCGCCAAAGGTCAAGCCATTGCCAAAACCAGCAGCAGCTTGGTCAATCCCGTTCAAAATGTTATCCACCCGCTGACTGGAAATGAAGGCTTGGACGAGAGAGTTTCTGGGAGGAGGGAAGGAAAGGGGAGCGCGGGGACGAGTTGGAGCGGGATTGCTAGCGTCTCGCTCTAAAACAGTTTCAGGCTCAACCGGCTCAACCGAGTCTGATTTGAGTCGATCCCCGGTCGGAAGATTGGTGCCCAGTGGGGGAGAAACTGCATCGGGAGGCAACGGGACAGGGTCAATCGGGCCTCCGATGCTCAGTCTGAAGGTGGGCGTCTCGGTAGTTTGAGGCGATCCGACAGAATTGGGGGCAGAGGAGATATTGCCGTCGAGGTTGAGACTAGCCAGCGGGCTAAAGGGATTGCCGATCGCCTGATTGCCACTAGGGTCGATAAAGTTGAGCGGACTGTTCCCCACATAGCGATATAAGTTGACATCTCCAGCAGCAAAGCCAATCGGGTCTTGGCTGATAAATTGACCGGTGGATGGGTCGAGATAGCGGGCGCGGAAGTAATACAGTCCCGTTTCCTCATCAAACTCTCGTCCCGTAAAGCTGAAGCGGAATTCAACGCTGGCATCGCTCTGGCTGGTGATGTTTCCGAAGCTGTCAAACGTGAGGTGGTTGACTACCGTGCCAGTGGAGTCGGCTATATCCCGCACCGTGTTTTGATGGTCGCTCAGGGCATACAGAACATTGCCCGCCCCATCCTCTTGCGCCACGACCCGGTCGATCGATGTGCTGTGGAGGAAGCGTTGGGTTATGTCACCGCTCTCGTCCGTCACCAGGGCAATCTCGCTGCCGTCGTACAGATACCGTTCGGTTTGCCCGTCTACAGTGCGCCCAATGCGGCGATCGAGGGCGTCGTAGGTATATTCCGCTCGCCCAGTCTCGTTGCCGCTACTGTCGAGGGTGATGGCAGAGGTGAGGCGGTTGCGATGGTCGTATTCGTACTGGGTGACTTCGCCCGTGGCCTTATCGGTGCGTTGGATGCGACTGCCTTCGTTGTCGTAGGCGTAGGTGAAGTTCTCGTCTTCTAACAGTTGATTGTTGGGGCCGATGACATTGCCGACATCGGTGCGGTTGCCAGTGGCATCGAAGCTGAAGGCTTCATCAGTTTGAAAGTCGAAGTTGGCTTCGAGTTGCTGGCCGCTGGCGTCGTAACTGAACGTGCTGAGGCCGTCTAGCGATTGGATGGCAGTGATGCGATTGGCGGCGTCGAAGCTGTAGATGTAGCTGGCCAGCAGAGTGCCGTCTGCGTTGGTGTGGGCAATTTCGCTCAGGCGACCGGCAGCATCAAAGCTGTTGCTTGTAAAGATCGCCACTTGTGTACCTTCTAAGTCGTTGAAGGTGGTAGCGCCAATTAGTTGGCTGGCGGCATCATAGGTGTAGCTGACAAGTTTGTCGCTGACAGTGGCTCCGGTTTGCGCGATCTCGGTGACGCGATTGAGGGCGTCGTAGCTGAAGGTTTCAAGGCCCGTTTCGAGTCCCTCGATGCTATCGGTGACACTGAGGCGATTGCCGACGGCGTCGTAGGTGTAGTCGAGGGTGAAGGTGGGCGTGTCGAGAGTGCCGGTATTATCGCTGCGGCTGAGTTGTCCAACAGCGTCGTAAGTGTAGGTATAGCTGGAGTCGAAGTCACGGATGCCAATCAGTTGACTGGCGGCATCGTAGCTGTAGTCGATCTGGTCAACTGTGCTACCTACACTGTCTGAGAAGCGTTCTTGTGAGAGGCGATCGAGTAAATCGTAGCTGTAATCGGTTTGACGACCGTTGCGATCGATGAGGCTAGTTAAGTTACCGACTGCGTTGTAGCTAAAAGTGCGGCTGTCGCCCAGAGGATTGGTTTCGCGCACCAATAGGTCGCGGGCGTCATACTCATACGTGGTGGTGTTGCCGGAGGCGTCAGTGAAGGATGCGAGGGTACCGACAGCGGTATAGCCGGAGGTGGTGGTAAACCCGAGTGGATCGATAGTAGCGATCTCGCGGTTGAGTTCGTCGTAGACAAAGCGGGTGGTGTTGCCTAGAGCATCGGCTTGCGAGGTCAAATTGCTGACGGCGTCGTAGCTGAACAGTGTCGAGTTACCCAAGGCATCGGTGATGCGAGTTTGTCGGTTGAGCTCGTCATAACCGAAGCGAGTAGTGCGCCCCAACTCATCAGTAAAGGCAGTCTGATTGCCAACAGCATCGTAGATGAAGTTGATGCTATTCCCCAAAGCATTGGTGGTTTGGGTAAGGCGGTTGAGGACGTCATACTCAGAAGTCGTCACTCGCCCTAAGGCATCCTCGATAGCGTTAAGGTTGCCGACAGCGTCGTAGTTAAACAGGGTGGAGTTGCCGAGGGCATCGGTGATGCGAATTTGTTGATTGAGCGCGTCGTAACCGAAACTAGTGATGCGCCCTAACTCGTCTTTGGATGCAGTCAGATTTCCGACAGCGTCATAGGTAAAGTTGGTGCTATCCCCCAAAGCGTTAGTAGTTTGTACCAGACGGTTGAGCTCGTCATACTCCGAAGTCGTGACGCGCCCTAATTCATCCTGGAAAGCCGTCAGATTTCCTGCCGCATCGTAGGTGAAATTGGTGCTGTCACCCAAGGTATTGGTGGTTTGCACCAGACGGTTTAGCTCGTCATACTCCGAAGTCGTGACGCGCCCTAATTCATCCTGGAAAGCCGTCAGATTTCCTGCCGCATCGTAGGTGAAATTGGTGCTGTCACCCAAAGCATTGGTGGTTTGTACCAACCGATTGAACTCGTCATACTCCGAAGTCGTAACACGTCCTAATTCATCTTGGAAGACAGTCAGATTCCCTGCCGCATCGTAGGTGAAATTGGTGCTGTCACCCAAAGCGTTAGTAGTTTGAACTAGACGGTTGAGTTTGTCATACTCCGAAGTCGTAACCCGGCCTGATTCATCCTGGAAAGCAATCAGATTGCTGACGGCATCGTAGGTGAAATTGGTGCTGTCACCCAAAGCATTGGTGGTTTGTACCAGACGATTGAGCTCGTCATACTCCGAAGTTGTGATACGCCCTAGCTCGTCTTGGAATGCAGTTAAATTCCCCGCCGCATCGTAGATGAAGTTGGTGCTGTCATCCAAGGCATTGGTGGTTTGCACCAAACGATTGAGCTCGTCATAGTTTGAGGTTGTAACGCGCCCTAACTCATCTTGGGAGGCAGTCAAATTACCGACAGAATCATAGGTAAAGGTGACGCTGTCGCCTAAAGCATTAGTAGTCTGTACCAATCGATTGAGAACGTCATACTCCGAAGTCGTAACCCGCCCTAATTCGTCTTGGAATGCAATCAGATTACCGACAGCATCGTAAGTATTTCTGAAACTATCACCTAAAATATTAGTGGTTTGAGTCAAGCGATTGAGATTATCGAATGCGAACGTCGTCACCCGACCGAGCTCGTCCTCCCGCGCGATAACGTTACCAACAGCGTCGTAGGTCAAAGTGACACGATCGCCTACAGCATTGGTGGTTTCCACCAAACGGTTGAGCCCGTCATAGCTGAGGGTGCTAACACGGCCTAATGCATCGATAGTCTCGATGAGATTGCCTTCGCCGTCGTAACTCAGACGGTTAGTTTCTCCCAATGCATCCGTCACTTCGGCCAAACGATTCAGCTCGTCGTAGACCGAAGTCGTAATACGCCCTAGCTCATCTTCAATTGCGATCTGGTTGCTAACGCCGTCGTAGGTATAGCGAATCGTTCCTCCCAACGCATCAATACTGCTGGAGAGGCGATCGCGACTGTCATAACTAAATTCAGTGATGCGACCTAACTCATCCTCTACTGTGGCAAGGTTGCTATTTTCGTCATAGGAAAATTGATTGGAATTCCCCAACGCATCCGTTTGCGATTCCAGTCGATTGAGGGCGTCATAAGCAAACCTGCTGACGCGACCGAGGGCATCTTCAGTGCTAATCAGATTGCCGTTGGCATCGAAGCTAGAGTGAGAAACATTATTCAGTGAATCGATCTGCTCTACTTGGCGATTGAGGGCGTCATAGCGAATCTGTGTGACGCGACTCAGCTCGTCTTCAATCGCAATTAAGTTGCCCACGCCATCGTAAGTTAGTTGCGAGGATTGCAAATTGGCATCGATAGTGCGGATGAGGCGATCGCGATTGTCATATTCAAACTGAGTGGTCAGTCCGCGCTCGTCAGTCGAGCTAATCAGATTTCCAACTGGATCGTATTCAAATGACTGCTGGTTGCTGAACGGATCGAGTTGTGCGATCTGGCGATCGAGCTCGTCATAGGTAAATTCAAATCGAACGCCATTACGATCGGTAGTGGCAATTAGGTTATCGACGAGATCGTATTCATAGGTAATCGTATTTCCTGCCGCATCGCGAGTCGAAATCAGGCGATCGCGAGCATCGTATTGGTAATTCGTGGAATTACCGCGGGCATCTGTAACTTGAACTAAGTTATCATCGCGATCGTAGAGAAATTGGCTGCGACTGCCATCCGGTTCGATTGTTTCGATGCGACGATTTCGGCTGTCATAAACATGCTGGGTAACATTGCCTCTAAAATCTGTTTCGGCAATTAAGTTCCCGCTGGAGTCGTATTCAAACGTGAAGCGATCGCCGTTGGCATTAACGATCGCTGTTTGGCGATCGCGCTCGTCATATTCGTAGCGGGTCAGGTTGCTATTAGCATCAGTCTCGGCAATCAAATTGCCAGACTCGTCATAGGTAAAGGTTGCTACTGGAGAAAGCAGCGGTCCATCGCCATCGGGATCGGCATCAGTCTGTCGAATCAAGCGATTGAGTTCGTCGTAGACAAATTCAGTACGATTGCCGTTCTCATCAATGAGTGCAGAGACATTACCGGTAAAGTCTGAATATTCATAGCGAATTGTGGCTTCATCCACAGTACCGACTGCAAAGGTAGTGGCAATCAAGCGCCCAAATTCGTCATAGTCGTTGTCTGTGACGCGACCCAGAGCATCGGTTTCTATATCGACCAATCCCAGTTCGGTATAGGTGAACTGGGTTACAACATCGTCGGTTTCGCCAGAGGTGCGATCGTCTTGGCCCACAACCTGTCGGGCCACCAAGACATTGCCCGTGGTTGGATCGAGCTCGAAGAACGTGTCGCGCCCCAACTCATCGGTGCGACGGGTGAGTTGATTGAATACAGGGTCGTACTCAAACGTTTGTCTAGCTGGGATGGGCCGACCGCTGCGCTGAATAGCAATATCACGCCCGTTACTATGACGTCCGATCGCATCATCTACCCCGTCGCCATCCAGATCTGCCAGAGAGATAGTAGTGATGCGTCCGCCACCAAATTGAGATATGTTGTCGGAAACAAATTGAAATAGATTTTCAGGTTGGTTGCCGATGAACTCACCCTCTCCATTCGTTCGCGATGCAGCTAAGTTCATGAATGAAGTTGGTCTAGCAACGACTACATCGAGATTGCCATCGCCATCGACATGACCGATCGCTAGAGAATCAGTGCCGCCACCTACCGTTTGGAAGGAGTTCAAGCTGAAGCTTCCGCTACCATTGCCCAACCAGATCGAGACGCGATCGGTAGACCCCACTGAAGACTCAGGACTAGGAAAAAGGGCTCTATCCGTCAAGGTAACTAAATCGAGGAAGCCATCGTCATTGAGATCGGCGAGCTCGAACTCAGCAAGACGAGTGGTAGAGCCAAGTGCATTATTTGGAACAGTCCAAAATGTGTTGTCAGCTATGAATGAACCCTCCCCATTCCCCAACGCAACAGAGAGGTTAGTACCTGAAGAGTAGAGCAGATCGGCATCGCCATCTAGGTCGATATCGCCTAACTGAATTTGGTCTACTTCTTCCAGTAACTTGAACTCACCCAGTTGAGTGAGGCTACCATCTACTGCTGAGAAGGTAAAGATGCGATTGTAGTCTTCAGTGACGGTTGCGGAACCGCCACCATAACCACCACCATAACCACCGCCATAGCCGCCACCGGTATCGGGCATCCCAATGGCTCGTTCGCCCGTGACGTTCACCGCCACATCGAGCTTGCCATCGCCATCAATGTCCGCTATTGCAATGTCCGTCAAGTCCAAGGTTGTATCTGGAACGGAAATGACAAAGCTATCTTCAAATTCAAATCTGCCCGCACCGTCCCCCAGAAAAATAGACAGGCTGTCTGTGAAAGAACGATTTTTAACCAGATCTAGATATCCATCGCTGTTGAAGTCCCCCAAGGCAAACACAGACGTCGGTCCAATCTCCGAAAGAATTTGAGGGCCAAATTGAGCATTACCATTGCCAAGTTGGACGGAGAACCCACCGCTGATGCGTGTAACGATATCGATATGTCCATCGTTGTTGAGGTCTGCAGTTACTGGAGAACCAGTACGAGGAGCAAAACCATCATTAGGAATGTTTTCGAGAGGGAAGAAGCCGAATTGATCCGAGGGTATTTCTTCATCAATAACCTCAACAACATTGCCACGCCCGTCATAGACAAAATGAGTCGTGAAGCCTCTCGCATCAGTAGAAGCTGTGACTTGATTTTGTGCGTCAAAGACAAAAGTATCGTCAAAGCCAAAACGATCTTGAATCGCATTGGGCTGCCCTGCCCGATCTAAGTTAATGGATGTGACATTGCCACTCGCATCGGCATAGTTAACGATCGGTTCGCGGCGGGAGGACGCCTCTGGTGCAGAATCTGGATTGCTCGTCAGCTCGGGCCGGAAGAGTCCTTGTTGAGCACTACGAATTTGGAGGGTAGAGCCATCTTTGCGCAGTGCTCCCGTGACGCGACCGGCAAAATCGTAGTAGGTTTCCTCGCGGTTGTCTAACTGGTCAACTTCAGCCGTGAGGTTGCGCTCCCGGTCGTACTCGAAGCTGCGGCTACTGCCGTCTGGGTCGGTGATACGAGTCAGATTTCCAAATTCGTCGTGCTCCAGTTGGGTCACTCGGTCGGCTGGATCGGTAATCGTATCGACACGACCGTCCGCACCATAGGTGAAAGTGGTTTCCAGACCCACCGGATCGACGATCGCCTGTAACTGCCCCAACTCGTTGTAGACGTATTGGGTCTGGTTACTATTGCGATCGGTGATGGAGAGTAACTGGTTGTCGGCGTTAAAGTGATGCACGGTGCGATCTGGGAAAGTGCGTTGGAAGCTACCGTCAGCCAGCCGCTCTAGGGTGGAGAAATCTCCAGCAACAGATTATTGTGCCAACTGGAATGCTTACTAAGTAAGTGTTCTAGAACATACTAGAGGATAAGGTAGTCTCCCAGATGTAAGGATAAGATCTCAAGGAAACTTTATTCACTCATATCCAATGCCGAATTGCCCAAGCTGTGAGTCAAAGGAAGTGGTTAAGAAAGGTCGCATCCATAACGGTAAGCAAAATTACAAATGTAAAGCCTGCGGTCGCCAGTTTGTTGAAGATCCACAGCAGAAACTCATCTCCCAGCAGACCAAAGACCTGATTGATAGGCTCTTGCTTGAAAAGATTCCTCTGGCCGGTATCGCCAGGGTTTGCGATGTCTCTGAGAGCTGGTTGCAGGACTACGTCAATCGCAAATATGAGTCGGTTCCCCGACAGGTCGAGGTGTCCTCAAAAAAAAAGGACGATTGACGATTCAGTGTGATGAAATGTGGTCGTTTGTCGGCGCTAAAGGCAACAAGCAGTGGATTTGGCTAGCTCTTGATGTCGGCACCCGCGAGATTGTCGGAGTTCATGTGGGCGATCGCTCCGAGCAGGGAGCCAGGCAACTGTGGGCCTCATTGCCGGATGTCTACCGCCAATGCGCGGTGGCCTACACCGATTTCTGGGATGCTTACGCTCTCGTCTTTCCACAGACACGTCACAAAGCTGTGGGTAAGGAAACTGGCAAAACTAGTTATATCGAGCGCTTCAACTGTACGATGCGCCAGCGAGTTTCACGCTTGGTTCGCAAGACTCTCTCCTTTTCTAAAAAGCTCGAGAACCATATCGGAGCCATCTGGATGTTTGTACATCACTACAACACATCCTTACATGTCTAGGACTACCGAGGATAAAATGGCGTAGTGACTCATCCTTCTTCTTTCATCGTCAGTCACTCAAAAATAAACAACACAATATTATGGAAAAGAGTCATACACTGTCATCATGTATGAAGCTCTTAGTATTTATCTAGGTAATAAGTTCAATAAATTATGCAATAATCTTACAGTGCGATTTAGGACAGATTAGCACAATAATCTGTCCCGCTTCCAACAGCTTTCAGTACCATAACAACTGGTTGCGGAATCTACTCATTGTCGGCTCCATGAACGGTTATATAGCAATTCTAGATGAGTTGTAAATTTGAGTCCTTGCTAGCATTGGGTTTCAGCCCTCAAGTCGTCTACGACTGACGTAGGATCGCTATAGATCCTGGCTTTCAGGGTTCTCCACAAAATCCGAAAGAAGCAGACTTATCATAGAGACAACACAACCACCCGACGTATAGTTCGCTTTAATTAGCTGTTTGATTTTTAATAAACTCATCAAACCTCCGACTTAGGGCAGCACCCAAAAACCAAGAAATTGACCAAAACAGCAACGCAATACCACCAGAATTAATAGGCTTAACCTAGCCTAAGACAAGTGGAATAATAGCAGTTGAAAAAACAGCAAAAAAGCAGAAGCAAGTAGCTATTATAAGCAAAATTAGTTTAGACATGCAAAAACCTTGAGTGTCTTGCGACTCATTTGTTTTTAAATAATTTTTATAAAAAAGGGTTTGAAAACTCATTCTAAAAACAAACTTCAAGGTCAAACCTTGTAGAAAACCCATAGATGCGAAGACAAAATTCATACAACTTGGCCTTTGAATTAGTGCCAATGAGAATTATGCATATACGCCTTAATTTTATCTCATTTAACGATTTTGATCAACAAGACTTCAACAGATTATCGAGATACTCATAGAGTAAATCTACAGAAATAAGGCTTTTTTAAAAACTGACATGTTAGATACATATATAATTCATCGTCTAGCTTCCTCGATCTTGGCTTGAACTCAAGTATCCTATCTATATCCTATTGCCAAATGAGTCGTTTCATTAGACTTATTTTGTGAATGCTAGGGCTTATCATCAGTTAGGAAATGTGTCATAACTAGCTGGCGGGGTGACATAGGGGTATATGATTCAGCTATAATAAGCTTTATGGCCCTTATGCCTCTCTTATAAAAAGATAGCTTTCGAGGTTTCAGGACGATATATTGTGCAATCAAATCCCAGAGGTCTAGTCCAAAGCAAGCCAGGGAGTAGGCAGACAAACCAATCGCAAATGCACTGTGTCGCCGATGTTTCCGTCCAGCCTCTCGTGGTCTCACGACATACTGATGAATATTTTGATGCTGCATCTTCTCCCCTTTAAAAGTAGCCATATAATAAGCTAACGAAACCAGCAATGCCATTGAGATAAAGCGTTTGCCGGTCAATTTTGAATCTTCCAGGTTATAGCCTCCCTTCTTCCAATCCCGAAACATTTCTTCAATTCCCATGCGGCAAGAGTAAGCCTTCAAAACTCCATCTAGGTCCGTCAGATTACTCATAATATACCAAGTCTCTTTCGTGACATTGGAGCCATAATTTCGCTTTCTTCTTGCTGCTACATTGATCGGTCCAAATCCTTTTGTCTTAGTGACTTTTACATCAGAGAAAAAGTGAGACTCTCCAGCCTGAATGCCAAGCTGTGATAATTGTGCCTGGGTTTGCCCAGGAAGTTCGATATACTCGTTCTTTTTCAGGCGCAAAGCCATGTAGGCTCCCTGCTCTCCCAGCCACTTTGCCAGGTCAACTCCACAGAATTCTCGGTCACCCAGTAAGACCACAGTATAGTCGCTTAGGAGTTCCAAAACTGGTTTGAGAAATGTGATTTGTTCCTCATAATTGCTACTACCTCGCTTATTCAATAAAGCAAATTTAACTGGAATTGCTCGATTATGATAGATCAGGCTAACCAGAATGAGATTATAGTCGTACCATTGGGTTCTATCAATGGCTAAATATAGAACTGTCTGAGTGGTAAACTTCCGCTTGAGCCAATCTAGCAAGAGCGGCCACCAGATATGTTCTATCACCCAATGTTTAAAGCTCAGAAAACGCTGGAGTTTGCGACGGCAACTCTCCATTAAAATCGGCAAGGGTAATTTTTGCGCCAGTTGTTCTAGCTTGACGATTTTGTCGCGTTGCAGCACCATCAGGAGCAAATTCAATAGCCAAAGTTCAGAAGGATTAAGTTTGGTAGCCAGCAGGGTTTGATAAGATGATTCCATGTTTTTTTCGGAAGCTAGGTGTAATCCATTACGTCCTAGCTTTTTTTCTGCCTCCGGGCAAGCCCCTATCCCTTGCTCCGTATGCCTCCTGTGCTGTAGTGTCACCCCGTCAGCATAACTAGCCTAAAACGAGATGCCAGATACGTCGCTACGCACTCAGAGATGACCAGTGGGAAAAGATAAAGGACTTTCTACCAGGCCGCGAGGGGCATGTGGGTGGTACCGCCAAAGACAATCGACTGTTTGTCGATGCCGTTCTTTACCGCTATCGAGCAGGGATTCCCTGGCGTGACTTACCGGAACGCTTTGGTGACTTTCGAGTGGTGCACACTCGCTTCAGTCGCTGGAGCCGCAGCGGTGTGTGGGAGAAAATATTCAAGGTGTTGTGCGAAGATGCCGATAACGAATACGCCATGATTGACGCCACCATTGTGCGGGCTCATCAACACAGTGCTAGTGCCGAAAAAAAACGATAGCGACCAAGCCATCGGGCGCAGTAAAGGTGGGTTGAGCACAAAGATTCACGCTACTTGCGATGCTTTGGGTAACCCAACGGGCTTTTACCTGACGGCAGGACAATGCTGCGACCTGGATGGCTCCGATGTTTTGCTCGAGCAACTGGATGATGATGTCGAAGCGCTCTTGGCGAATAAGGCGTACGATGCCGATGAGCGTGTCCGTGAACGCTTGTCAGCGAAGGGCTGTGCTGCTGTGATCCCCCCCAAGTCCAATCGCAAGTCTCCTTGTTGCTATGACAAGCATCTCTACAAAGCCCGCCATTTGATTGAAAACTTTTTCGCCAAACTCAAGCAATATCGAGCCATTGCGACTCGTTACGATAAAACTGCTCGTAACTTCCTCGGAGCAATTTATTTAGCTGCTTCTGTCATCTGGCAATAGTCCTGACAGTTTTTGCTGAGACGGCTGAAACCCGCATTCTACCGTTAGAGATCGGGTCATCCCAAGGGCCTGAAACCCTCATTCTACCGTTGCTCCAAAAAAAGTGTCTGGAGTATTGATCTGGCTTAACTGATGACATGCCCTAGATCCTCTGCAACTTCATTGATATTTCCTTCTTGAAATCCATATAGATCGAAAGTGTTCATATTTTGTCTTGGCTGACGTTTAATCGATAACTTGAATACTAGGTCTTCTGAATGCTCCTTGTATATTATCAAAGAGCATAAAGTTGACTGGCCGACATTGCATCAGCTCATTCCGTTTCACTGCCAAAGGTGGTTGCAATTTCTTCCCCTTTCTCTGTAGCTACAAACCAGGCAATATCTCCAATATTTGGTTCTCTTTCGAGTTGATTCCACTCAGATTCAATTCTTTCAATAACCTGATTGCTCTGTAAATCCCAAACAACAAACTCCCCATCGCGATCAAAATTTCCTATATCAATAAGTTTTCTTTCTAGAAAATATCGCAATATCTCAACAGTTTTTTCACGGATAAGTAACTCATCATTTTCAAGACTCTCTTGCCGAAGCTCCCATATGATTGTCCAAATGCCAACATAGTCTTCACAAGATTCTACTAGTAGCTTCTCTTTGATTTTTAACTGATTCATTTGTCTAATTGAATTTTATTTTTCTGATAGGTATGCCTGGAATATTGACATCAATTGTGGCATTAGATGACGGACTTCGACTCATTTGAGTCCTAATCCTAACAGTACCCCCATCTGGACGATTTATTAGCAAGCCAGGAAAATTTGTATTTGTGTTAACAGTACCTCCTTGAGTAAGCTCATCAAATGTTTCTAGTGCATCATTGACACTGCCTTGAACTTCTCTTATGTCGTCACTACTCCCAGGATTCCCTATAGGGTTCCCATTGGGCATTAAAACATCGCTAGCACTTAGCGAATTATTTGAGCTAATAATTGAGTCAGAGGCAATTCACTTTTTAGATGTGATTTTCTCCGATAAATACTGGGTTTGAGCGGCTAAGGAAAAAGACGGTGATGATTGTTATTTGAGCAAGCCCCCCGAGGCAAGATTTGAATCAATTCTACTGCTCGTCCAACTGTTCGGCGGCTAAGGTGGCGAATAACTCATCGGCTGTGGCGGGTGTCTCTTCAGTCTGCCCATCCCAATCGACGCTGAGCGAGCGCTCGGAGCGAGCCGGGTGAGTGAGGGTATGAATCTGCTTGAGCTTCTTAATCGAGACCTGGGTGTAAATCTGAGTGGTATCGAGACTGACGTGACCCAACATCGCCTGAATGTGACGGATATCGGCTCCATTCTCGTGCATGAGCGTCGCCATCGTGTGACGGAACAAATGACAACTCCCCGTCTTGCCCAGCTCAGCCTTATCGACATAGGAGCGAACCAACTGAGTCAAGCGGTTGGGAGTCAGGGGCTCCCCCAGATGAGACAGAAACAAACGGCCATCCTCATGACCGCAACAGAGATGGGGCCGCACATCAGCCAGATATTTCTCTATCCAAGCTACGGCCCGAGCGCCAATGGGAATCATGCGGTCCTTGCGTCCTTTCCCCTGACGCACCATCAAAGTACCCCGCTCGCCATCGAGGTCTTCGAGCGCTAAGTGAATCATCTCCAGGCGGCGAATACCAGTGCTGTAGAACGTCTCTAGCATGGCCCGGTCTCGCAACCCTATCGGCTTTTTGAGCTCCGGCTGGTTGAGGACTTGTTCGGCTTCTGTTTGAGAGAGAATCGCCTTGGGCAGTCGGGTCTCAAGCTTGGGCAACTCTATCTCGCTGGCGGGATTGTAGAGAATGTGATTCTGGCGCGAGAGCCACTTAAACCAGGCCCGCACAGACACCAGATAGTTGTGTTGAGAGCGAAAGGAAAGAGGTTTGCCGTTGGGCTGGCGGTAGTGATAGAGAAAGCGTTGATAGCGCTCCAGAATGGGCTTAGTAATCTCGGGAGGCCGCAAGAGGGAGCGCTGAGCGGACCAATTGATGAAATGGGCCAGATAGAAGCGGCGGGCGGTGATAGTGCGGGGGGAGTAGTTGCGCACGGCCATCCATTCCAGATAGCGCTCCATGAAACTGACAAAGCCCTGGGGGTCGGCGATGTTGGGTACGTCAGGGAAGGACGGTGGCGGGCGCTTGCGGGGCATGAGCAGCTCAGGGGAAAGGCTACAGGTACGACGAGAAAGTACGACGAAAAGTACGGTTTTGAGAGAGGGGGGTACTGTGCTTTTGGGGGGAAATCGGTCAAGAGGGGGCTCTATGCCCATTGAGAACTGGGTTTGAGCCCCCCTGACTTGGCCCTAACTTGGGGGCAACTTGGGGCAAACTTGGCGCTGTCTTTTGAGCGATTTGCCCTGACCTTTGAGTGATATCCCCTAACTTTTGAGCGTCGTACTCCTGCCTGAGACGAGCGACGTCAATCAAGCCCATCTGGTGAGCCCCCGGTGCGGCGGGATTGCCGTCGTAGAGCAGCTCGTATTGAAAACTCTTGCCGCGACTGCCGGCATGGATCAGCAGATATTCCAACTCCGTCAGGCGGCGACAATGAATCTTGAGTTGGCCGTCGCTCCAGCCAGTGCAGCTGCGGATGTCTTTGCGAGTTGCAAAATAACGCCAACTTCGGGGTCTTGTCCGCTTTTGGTGATGCAGAGAAGGTATAGGAGAATACCAGGTGCAAACCCTCACTCTGCCAAGCCCGTGGAACTTTTACAGCATCTCCTGCCCAGCCAAACGGATGTGAGCTTGAACAGTTGGAGTATCGATCCGGCCAACCAACAGCTCGTTGTTAACCTCTGCTCGACTCAAACGGTGGCCTGTTGCCCGCTGTGTCATCGCTCCACCGATCGCATCCATAGCCACTATGAGAGAACGTTGAGGGATCTGCCATTAGTTCAATTCACGCTGACGATATTGCTCCAAGTCTGTAAGTTCTTCTGCCTCAACGAGCGTTGCCCTCGGCGTATCTTTACGGAGCGTCTGCCCGAGGTTGTCGCGCCTTGGGCCAGACGCACGACTCGCTACACGGCTCAACTGGAAGCGATGGGCTTAGCCCTCGGTGGTTCGGCAGCAGCCCGCTTGAGCCATCAGCTCGGATACGGATACAGACGCAACACCATCTTGCGAGCCATCTCCAAATTGCCCCTACCAGTCATGGCCACGCCAAAGATATTGGGGGTGGATGATTTCGCGTTTCGCACGGGTCATCATTACGGAACGATCTTGGTCGACTTGGAGACCAACCAACCGATCGTACTACTCCCCGACCGGGCGGCTGGGACCTTAGCAGCCTGGTTGAAAGAGCAGCCTGGTGTGAAGATTCTCTCGAGAGATCGCTCCAAAGCCTACAGGCGAGGCATGAGCGATGGAGCACCCGATGCCATCCAGGTAGCCGATCGCTTTCATCTGTTGCAGAATCTCGAAGAGGCTTTAGAGAAAGTCTTTAAGGGACAAACCCAGTCGCTCGAACAGGTTGAGCAGCAACAGATTCAAGCCCAACAGCCAACCGAAGCACCGACCCCCGAAGCTGCTCCGGATAGATATCGAACCCAAAGGGAAGTCAATCGGGCCATACGACTGGAGAAGTGGGAACAAACCCATGCTCTACGCAAGCAAGGCTATGCCATTAAAGACATTGCCCATCACCTCGGCATTGGCGAGCGAACGGTGTATACCTACCTGGCCGCGTCAACGTTTCCGGAATGGCAATATCCTGTGGGGCGGCGGAGAAACCCCAGTTGTTTGGATCCATACAAGGCTTACCTGTCAGAGCAATGGCAGCAAGGGCGCCAACAAACTAAACAGTTGTTTGGCGAGATCCAACAGCAAGGGTACCCGGGCAGCTATATGACCGTCGCCCGTTACACTCGGCAGTTGCGTTGCTCTCTGCCCTCCATCAAGCCCAGCCGAGAATCCCTCAATGACTTACCGGGTCGGGGACCAGCGCCATCACCCGCCACACCAGTGTCAGAGCCTTTGAGTGCCAAGCGGGCGGCTTGGCTGCTGTTGACACGGCCTGAAAACCTTACGCCTGAGGAGAAAACCCTGCTGGAAAAACTGGGCCAGCAGCCAAAGTTATCGGGGGCGATCGCTCTGGCTCAGGGGTTCATCAAACTGGTGCGCGAGCGACTGCCTGGGGAATTCGACGATTGGCTGGAGACAGCTGTGAGCAGCTCAATCAAGGCATTACGGAGTTTTGCCAAGGGTCTTCAAGAAGATTACGATGCGGTGAAAGCAGCTCTCACACTCGAGGTGAGCAATGGGCCAGTGGAGGGTCAAAACAACCGACTAAAAATGCTGAAACGGCAGATGTTTGGAAGGGCTGGGCTCGAGCTATTGGCCAAGCGCCTCATCCTAATCAGTTGATTCTTATACGAAATAAGCGCCTCATTTAGGACAGATTTAACGATCACCAAAAGCGGACAAGACCCCGAAGTTGGCGTTATTTTGCATTTATCCTGCAGCGGCCATTGAGTGACTCTTACCTAAGCCTGTCCAATTCTTCCTCGGCGATCGCTAGTTTATCCGCAGTGAAATCTCCCCGAGCCAGTGAGTCAAAGTCCCACGAAGCTGAGGGCGGAATCGTTCATCCAACACTGGCTCGCACCGTAAGGCTTCCAACACTTCCAAAGAGCACAATCTAACTTCATATATCGAGTCCAGCTATCAACGAGTTTTCAATGATTGCGGGCTCTATTTTTTTGGCGAGAGCAGTTTTTCGAAGTCCCCTAGCCGTAGATACCGATCGCCACAATACCTGCCTTAGGGAAATATGCCTAGAACTTTTCGTGAAGTTAATTTAAGCATAGCTAACATCCCTAGCTTCATTTTATTCAGATATATCCTGAATTTCTGAAATTTATGATTGCACTTACTAATTTTAAAAAACAGCTTCAGTTATATATTGGTATATTTTAATCAATTAGGAAAGCTTTTTTTGCTCACTATGGGCATATGTTTGTTCCTTCAGTAAAATGTATTCCAGCTAACAAAATGCTTCAGTGCGTTTCTGCTAGCCACCTCGAGGGGATATCGATTGCTGCAATATTGACTCCTAAGGAATTACACCTAAAACCTTTTGTGAATTTTATTTAAGTTTGACGTAGTATTTTATCGTCAATGTTATTCAAGTGTAACCCACATTTTTGAGGTTTATGATTACAATCATTATTGCGGGCGACAAAGAGTATTTCAGTACGTTTTTAGTATATTTTGAACAGTCTTCAAAGTTGATGCCGGCTGTGTTGATTGTGTATTTAATTTGTTGGCGAATTGTATTCTAGCCAACGAAAACTTTTGGTGTGTTTTTAGTTTTTGTCTTGAGTTGTTCTACAGCTTGAGACCTTTGCTTCTCGCAGCTTTTGCTGTTACTGATTTGGAGTCTTTGTTTCATGTTGTACATAGATATTGACGCCTTGTTTGGCGCATCAGAGAGCTTATCTGATGAACTTGTTCCTTTGCTCGGCGAGATTGGGCTGGGTGGGAGCATAGTCGGCGGTCCTGGAGACGATACTCTACGCGGGACTGATGACGACGATACATTAGTTGGTTTCGGCGGCGATGATTCGCTGTCGGGCCGAGATGACGACGATCTCCTCGTAGGTGGGACTGGTGCAGATACCCTCAGAGGTGGTGACGGGGACGATACCCTCATTGGTGGATCGGGACCTGATTCACTAGCCGGTGGAGAAGGGTACGATTACCTGTTTGGGGGCGGCGGCTCCGATACCCTCGCAGGCGGTCGAGACGATGACCTGCTGGAAGGGAACGCTGGAACTGATTCTCTCCGTGGCGGTTCTGGAGAGGATACCCTCAAGGGTGGTGTCGGCAATGACACCCTCAGAGGGGGTAGCGATGAGGATCTGCTTGAAGGGGGTGCTGGGGCGGATTCCCTGAATGGCGGTTCTGATGACGACACCCTCAAGGGTGGCGGCGGCGATGACACCCTCAGAGGGGGTGGCGGCGACGATTTTCTCGATGGCGGTGCTGGCGACAACACCTACATTGGCAACGGCGGCTCCGATACCTTTGTCATCGGCACTGAAGATAGCTTCAACACCATCGAGAGCTTCCGCATTGGCCAAGACGATGGCATCGCTCTGGACGGTGGCTTCCAGATCGACGACCTCATATTTATGAGTAGCCCTGGCGGGACAACAATCGTGGCGGATGGCATCGACCTTGCCTTCGTGGGTGGTGTTTCTCCAGGTGCTTTGCTGGGTGAGGCGGAAGATATTTTTACAACTGTCTCCGCTGAAGCTATTTCGCTCAGCTTCGAAGACATCGAGTTGCCAGAGACAATTGAATTTGGCGATACGGGCTCCGTCACCCTGGAACTCACCAACACGTTCGATCTTGACTTCGAAGGTCACCTGGATCTCAACCTCTTCATCTCTACTGATGACGATCGCGATTCGGAGAGTGACATCCGTAACGATGGCTTACTGGCCAGTCTAAAACTCGATTTGGAGCTAGATGCTGGCGAATCGACTGAGGTGGAGATTGACTACGAAACTCTCACATCTGTCATCGCACCCGGTGCTTATCACCTGCTTGCCGAGGTCGAAGGGGGCGAGCTGACAAGCGCGCTGGTTTCAGCCGAAGGAACTAATTCTGTCTTGGCTTGGCACGCGTCTGCTCTCAACGCCATCCAAGAGTTTGGCGAAGATGACAGCGATGCAACGGGAATTGGGATCGAGCCCACTGTCGGTTCTAGAGCGCTGGCTATTATACAAACCTCAGTGTTCAATGCCGTTAATGCCTTCGATGAAGACTTCGAGTTTTATCTGGACCTCGACCCAGGTAGCCCAGCTGCTGGTGCTTCGGCTGATGCAGCTGTTGCCGGTGCGGCTGTGACGGCTTTGGCCAATGTTCTGCCCGGAACTGCAGATTTGACTGACACCATCGTTGCCCAGCTAGAGAGCAGTTTGGACTTGAGCAGTAGCGAGGTCACGAGTCTCTTGACCGCTGCTGGTTTGGGAGCAGTCCTCGAAGCACCGATCGATGACCCCGCCACACCGCCTGCTTTTGTCACCCCCTTCTTATCTGAAGCCCCCACTCCCGGTACGCAACCGGCAGGCATCTCCGATGCGATTTGGGATGGTTTCTTGCTGGGCCTCAATGCTGCCGACCAAGTGCTGGATGCTCGTTCCGGCGATGGGTTTATCGGCTTCTTCCAAGGCCCTGACGATCCGGCGACTTACGACCCCAGTATCTTCAGCCCGTCGGAATATGTGTGGTTGGGCGAGCAGGTATTTGCAGATGGCGTACTTCAATTCGGCGGTGCGCCCTTCGCCCTCAGCCCTGGCTGGGCAGATGTGCTCACGTTTAGCGGCGTGAGTGCAAGTGACTTTCTTGCGAATGCAGACATTGACGCAGATGGCGATGGCTTGTTCCTCGATGGCCGTCCTTTCGATATCGAGACCACTGTTGATGGCGTTACGACCACCAATACAGTGACCGAGTTTAACCAACAACTCTTCCTCGATGAGATTATCGAAGTTCAAGAGCTAGGGGCGCTAGAGGACACTGATGTCACGACTGTGACGCGCTCCCTAGATGAAACTGAAATTGCCATTTTCTGGGCTTACGATCGCGCGGATACATTCCGACCTTACGGTCAGCTCCATCAAATTGCTCAGGAAGCCGCTTTCCGCGAGGCAGGTGGCGAGCCAAGCTTGGCGGAGAGTGCCCGAATTCTAGGTTTGACTAGTATTGCACTAGCAGATGCTGCGATCGTGGCTTGGACCGAGAAATATGTTGAAGTACAGCCTCGACCTCAAGATGTGATTTCTGGCGATTTCGGCCAGTTCACGCCGATTGGCGAGCTGGACTTAGCAGCATTAGGGGCAGATCTGCTCGTGGGTGAAGTTCCCGTCGATTTTGACTGGCAACCTTTGCTGCCCGATCCTGCTTTCCCCGATTTCCTCTCCGGGCACTCGACATTTGCCGGTGCCTTCGGCGGGGTACTGGATACGTTGTTCCCGGATGTTGAATTCATTCCGGTGGTTTCGCAAGAACTGGTACCGGGCAATGGCATCTTCACAACGTCCAATGACGAGCTATTCGACATTGACGACTTTGGTGCCGTCAGAGAGTTTAGTAGCTATGGGGCGATTGGGGCTGAAGATGCCATCAGCCGCCTCTTTGGTGGGGTTCATGTTTTTGAAGCCACTGAAGATGCGGTTATTGTGGGCACTGATGTCGGCGAATTTGTTGCGAGTAGCCTTCTAGCGCCTGTCGCCTAACTCTCCCGCTATTGAGTTTATTTTCAATCGATCGGCAGGGGTATGGTTAACCATATCCCTGTTTTTCTGAGGAATCCATTTACGCTTGTGTCGCTCGCCAACGCGAATGAAAAACTGGCTTTGCTACGGCAATCGATCTCGCTTGATGACATAGACCGAGCAGTGTGCCGACTCCACCACTTGAGTACTCACCGAGCCTAAAATCACCCGATTCACACCCTTGAGCCCGCGCGAGCCCAACACAATCAGATCGGCTTGGTGAATGCCCGCAAGCCGGACGATCTCCTCGGCTGGATCGCCCGTGGCAATTTCGATCGCGAGTTTAACCTCCCCCAAAAGCGTGGTGACCTCGTCCCTCAGCTCGTGCAAAAAGGTTTCTGCCTGCATGAGCTTCTGCTGGGGCGATCGCGCTTGATTGGGGACATCGGCAGGCAGGTCGTCCTCTCCAGCAGCAGGCAACACGTAGGCCAATACCACCCGGGTGTGGGGAGCGAGGTTGAGGGTTTTGAGGGCCTCCACCACGGGCATAGCCTGAGGCGAGACATCGACAGCCACCACGATTGCGTTCACGAACAGCTCTCCGGTAATGGGGATTGAAAATGAGGCGAAAAACCCCTACGGCAACTCTACCGATGTTGGTTTGGAGGCGTGGGTCAAGCCCCATCCCAGTTTCTCTCTTAGCAGACGGAAAAACTCCGCCCGCTTCAGGCGAATCAGCTGGGTTTGGTAGGACGAGCGGGCAATCCGAATTTCGTCCCGATGAGGTGAAATGTAGCAACCTGCGTTGCCATCGACCACTAAGATCAGCTGATCCTGTTGGGGGGAGACAATCTGAATCAGCTCGCTGTCGGGAAAGACAAGGGCGCGCGAGGCCAGAGAATGGGCACAAATAGGAATGAGCTGTAGGACGGAGACACCGGGGATGACCACTGGACCGCCGGCTGACAGGGCGTAGGCGGTCGAGCCTGTGGGAGTAGCAACAATGATGCCGTCGGCAGCCACATCTAAAGGAGAATGCTCGCCAATACTGATTTCGAAGTGGCACATGCTGGTGAGGGGTTCCCGGTGTAGAACTAACTCGTTGAGGGCCAATGCCTCCCAGATTAACGCTCCTTCCCGCCAAACTTGAACGGCGATCATGGTGCGCTCGTCGAGATAGCAATCCCCCGACAAGACCGCTTCGGTTGCCTTGAATAGCAAGGGTAAATAAGTTTCGGTTAAGAAGCCGAGGTGACCGGTGTTGACGGCTAAAAGCGGAATGCGGTGGGGGGCCAATTGGCGGGCGGCGGCTAGCACAGTGCCGTCCCCCCCCAGCACAATGGCAAAGTCCATGTCGGTATCGAAGCCCGGAGGAGCGAGGCGATCGATCGGGCTGTGGCGAACGGGGCTGTGGGGTTGAGAATAGCCTAAGATACCGCTAGTCCCCGTTGCAGTATGAACCTTCCAGCCTTTGGTTTCCAGCCATTCCACCATCGAGTCTTTGGCCCGCAGGGCTGATGGTTTGCTGTCATTGTAGATAATCCCTGCTTTGGACTGTCCCATGGAGTTGGCGATGTGAAAGGGTGATGGCATAGGCGGTGCGTCGCACCATAATACTGCAGCCTGCCAAGCGAGAGTCGATCTCGCATCAGGAATGGCTAGCAGGTAGTGAAGCGGGAAGGGGGTGGCGATCGCCCCCACATCTTTATCAGGATATCGGGATTGTTGCTCGATGATGGGGGATTGCCAGTATTGGGAGTGCTTCCCCCTGGGCTCGCTCGGCAGGTATCCCTCGCCAGATGGCCGAGGGGTGGTAGGTTGAGAAGCGATAGAAGGTGCTGGATTCATGGAATTGTCATCGGTTTTACCTCTGATTTATCTGCTGGCTCTGACCGCCGTGCTGGGGGTCATTGGTTTGCTGGTGTTTCGCGAGGTGATGCGCAATCGCCGTCAGGAGGGGGTCATTAGTCGATTGCAGGGGCGTTTGGCCAAAGGCAAAGGTACCCCCGAAGAGCACTACGAGTTGGGCAGCGTGTATCTAGAAAAGAAGTTATACGATCTGGCGATCGCTCAGTTCCGTAAAGCGATCGATGTCGCGGAAGAAGATATCCCTGTCGTGTGCAATGCAATGGGATACACCTATTTTCTCCAGGAGCAATACGACCTCGCCATTCGGTTTTATAAAAGTGCGGTAGAAGCAGAACGAGACTATGCCACCGCTTGGAACAATCTCGCCCATGCTTACGAGAAAAAGAATTTAATTGGTCAGGCGGTTGAGGCTTACGAGACGGCGCTGGCGATCGATCCCGATAGCGATATTGCCAAGCGTCGCTCCACTTCGCTGCGCAAGCGCCTGTCGCCCACAGGGTCGGCGGCGGAGAAATAGTCGCTAGTAGACTTTGACAAAACTGGCGACTCAAAGCTTCCGGGCGAGAAGAGTTCCGCAGCGGCAGCAGACAAGCGATCGCGGGCATCTGGTAGCTTCCGCGATCGCCTAAAGCTCTCGCGAATGCAGAAACAGTTCGGAATTAGGCTGAGAGGAAGGCGATCGCTCACTCAAGCCCAACTAAACTGCGATCGCGATCGCAAATCCAAACTTGTAGAATAGAGCCACTTGCAACAGGCGCTTGCGATGGTGATGATTTCTACTAAAGTCAGTGAACTCGACTTAGATAATTTTGACGGACAGCTCACCCAGACGGTTGTTTTGTCGAGCATTAGCTGGCAAACCTATCGGGCAATGCTGACTGATATGGGAGACCATCGTGCGACTCGCATTGCCTACGATCGCGGGATTCTGACTCTAAAAATGCCTTCTAAGCTTCACGAGATTATTAATCGCTTGTTGGCTCGCATTGTCACAACCTTGACGGAAGAGCTCGATCTGGAGGTGGTCGATGTGGGCTCGACGACGCTGGATCGGGAGGATTTAGAAAAAGGGGCAGAACCGGATACGGGCTTTTATATCCCAAATGCATCAAAGCTGGAAGGGCTAGATCCCGAGATTCCGGCACAACTGCCACCGGATCTAGTTATTGAGGTGGATATTACTAGTCCTTCAACTCAACGAATCGAGATTTATTGGGCACTGGGGGTGCCTGAAGTTTGGCGATATACTAAGCGACGCGGATTGATTATTTACCAATGGCGATCGGGCGGTTATGAGGAGTCTGACGTGAGTGCTGCGTTTCCAAAAGTAACTGCGGCTCGGCTAAACCAATTTTTAGTGCAGCGGCAAACTCAAAGTGAGAATCAAGTCATTCGGACTGTACGGAGTTGGATTCAGCCACTGGAATAGGGTATGAAGCAAATCAGGAACAAAGCGATCGCACTTGAAACAGTTAGTATGCATAGCCGCCCTGTCTGCCAAGCTCGCCAAAGCAAGTAAAGGGAGCCTCGAAAAATTGCGAACTGAATTGAATCCGTCAATCCCGCCACTAAGATTTAGTCGATCGAGCGGGATAATATGAAGTCATTGAGTCCTGGCATAGCAATGCGGGAGTGATAGTGATGGCAGTTGCGCTCGAACGCCTCAGTTTTGCTGACTATCTCCAATACGACAACGGCACGGATGTACGCTACGAGCTGGTGGCAGGTGAATTAATTCCAATGAGTCTGGGGACCGGCCTACATGCTGAAATTATGCACCTGTTGGAAAAACAGTTTGAGGCTGCGATCGCCACTCGGAAGTTACCTTGGGTTGCACGTAAAGGGGCGATCGGCATTCAGTCTCCACAACGGGGCCGATGGGATACGGTTCGCATTCCAGATGTAGTCGTCTTACCCCAACAGCAATGGCAGGAAATCCGATCTCGCGAGGCGGTCATTTTATTGAGCGAACCCCCCCCCTCTTGGTGGTTGAAGTGGCAAGTCCCTCGACCGCCAGCACGGACTATCGGGCCAAGCGGACAGAATATGCAGTCCTCGATATTGCCGAGTATTGGATTGTCGATCCACTAGAGGGTCGGGTAACGGTTTGTACGTTGGTGGATGGCTTTTACGATACGGCAGAGTTTCGGGGCTCTGAAGCGATCCAATCCGGCAGGTTTGAGGACGGGTTGCTTTCAGCCGAGCAAATTTTGAATCCTTGAGAAGACTTTAATTCTTGCGATGCTCGGTTAATGTTGACAAGGCTGTTAGCCACTCAAGGCCGATCGGGGGACGTATGCACATTCAGGATTTGCTCGATGCCGCCCGCGCGGGCGTACTGCCGAGCGAGGAAGCAGCGATCGCCCTGGCAGACTGCGAGGACACCAAGGCACTAGCCTCGGTCGCCGCAACGCTGCGCGACCGAGGCTGCCTGAATCTCATCACCTACTCCAAGAAGGTCTTTATCCCCCTGACCCATCTCTGCCGCGATGTTTGCCATTACTGCACGTTCGCGCAGACGCCGAAGACACTCAATTCACCCTACATGCCTCTCGATCGAGTGCTCGATGTGGCGCGCAAGGGTGCTGAGATGGGTTGCAAAGAAGCACTCTTCAGTCTCGGCGAGAAACCCGAGCTGCGTCACACAGTCGCGCGCGAGGCGCTCGCCGAGATGGGTTACGAGACGACCCTGCAATACCTGCGCGATGCTGCGGCAACCGTCCTGGAAGAAACTGGCCTGTTGCCGCACCTCAACCCCGGCACCATGACGCCTGAGGAGATCGCAAGCTTGCGTCCCGTCTCTCCCTCAATGGGCATCATGCTCGAGTCTGCATCGGACCGATTGACCGAAATAGGCATGCCGCATTACGGCTCGCCAGACAAGCTCCCGTCCGTGCGCCTGCAGACGCTACGCGATGCGGGCGCGGCCAACATTCCGTTCAGCACTGGCATTCTCATCGGCATTGGCGAAACGCGTCGCGAACGTATCGAGTCGTTGCTTGCCATTCGCGAGCTGCACGAGGCGCACGGGCACATTCAGGAAATCATCATCCAGAACTTTCGCGCAAAGCCAAACACCGCGATGCATCGATCGCCAGAGCCAGCTTTGACCGAGCTTCTGTGGACTATCGCCGTGACACGTATCCTGTTCGGCGCTGAGATGAGCGTGCAAGCACCACCAAACCTGAGTCCGGGGGCGTTCGGACAAATCATCGCCGCAGGCATCAACGATTGGGGCGGGGTCTCGCCGCTGACGCCCGACTTTATCAATCCCGAAGCACCCTGGCCCCACCTGGAAGAGCTGGCGCGCGAAACCGAGCTTGCCGGCAAACACCTGCACGAGCGACTGACCATTTATCCGGCCTACGCGCAGAATCTTAACAAGTGGGTAGACGCGGGCTTGAAGACTCGAATTCTCAAGCTTATCGACGCAGAAGGGTTACCGCGCACGGATGACTGGTCGGCTGGGGAAGATCGATCGCCACCAGTAGACGTGCTGGCCGGGATCGCAACCGTGCCTGCGCGAGTGTCGGGCGATCTCGTCACTATCCTCGATCGCGCTAAAGCGGGCAGAGATCTCGACGAAACCGATGTCATCAGGCTGTTCCGAGCGCGCGGCGACGACTTCAATGCCGTCGTGCAAGCTGCCAACGACCTGAGGCGTAAAGCTAACGGCGACGTCGTTAGCTTCGTCGTCAACCGCAATATTAACTACACCAATATCTGCTACTTCAAATGCCAGTTCTGTGCCTTCTCGCAGGGGAAGTATTCCGAGAACCTGCGCGGTCGTCCGTACGATCTCAGTCTCGACGATATCCAACGGCGCACCCGAGCAGCCTGGATGCGCGGCGGCAGTGAAGTCTGCATGCAGGGCGGCATTCACCCCGAATACACGGGCCAGACCTATATCGACATCGTCAAAGCTGTGAAAGCAGCCGTGCCCGAGATGCACGTACATGCGTTCTCGCCCCTCGAAGTCTGGCAAGGGGCCGCAAGCTCGAACCTCGGGCTCGAAGGGTATCTCGAACAATTGAAGCAAGCTGGCCTCAGCACGCTACCCGGTACAGCTGCCGAGATTCTCGATGACGAGGTCCGTGCGGTCATTTGCCCGGACAAGATCGATACCTCTCAATGGTTTGAGGTCATGGAGACAGCCCACGAGGTCGGCTTCAAAACCACGGCCACCATCATGTTTGGCCATGTCGATCGCCCCAAACATTGGGCGCGGCACCTGTTGCGCATTCGCGCGCTCCAGAAAAAGACAGGCGGTTTCACCGAGTTCGTACCGCTGCCGTTCGTGCATATGCAAGCACCCATCTACCTCAAAGGAAAGGCGCGACGCGGCCCCACCTTCCGCGAAGCGATGCTCGTGCATGCCGTCGCACGACTGGCCCTAAATCCATACATTACAAACATCCAGGCAAGCTGGGTGAAGCTGGGTCGTACAGGGGTTGTCGCTGCACTGAATGCTGGCTGTAACGACCTCGGCGGCACACTGATGAACGAGAGCATTACCCGCGCCGCAGGTGCTGCCCACGGCCAAGAGACCTCACCGCAGCAGATGCGCGAGCTCATCCAATCGGCCAATCGCACGCCGAGGCAACGCGCTACCGACTATGGTGACGCCGATCCAGCGGCGATCGCGCGTGGAATGGGGACTGGCGGGCTAGCAGGATAGCCTAGCCCTGCAGGTGCTACAGAATCCGTTAGAGCTAACTGACAATATCCGAACAACTCCAGCTCTCGACGCAGAACCGGTTTAAACCACGACCGAAGTAGATTGCTGAGAGGTCGATTCTCGATCGGAGGGCACCCGATCGACGCCATCGACACTATTGGAGAAATTCCCTAATTCCGTCATAAAGTCCCGCACCCCCTGGAACTTTCGATACACCGAGGCAAATCGCACATAAGCTACTTCACTCAGGGGTTGCAACTGCTCCAACACCATCTCGCCGATCTCTTTACTGGTCACTTCTTGGCGATCCGCTAGCTGCAGTTTCTCTTCAATCGACTCCACCAACCCCTCCATTGCCTTGACGCTCACAGCGGTCTTTTCGCAAGAACGCATGACGCCTTTGAAAATCTTATTGCGATCGAAAGATTCGCGCGAGCCATCTCGCTTGATCACCATAATGGGAACGAACTCGATACGCTCGTAGGTGGTGAACCGAAACTTGCATTCCATGCACTCTCGCCGACGGCGAACACTTTGGCCTGCTTCAGCAGAGCGAGATTCTAGAACGCGAATGTTTGCGGAACTGCACTTGGGACACTTCATGACCAATTCCAATGACTTCCTAAAGGGCGGACAGCGAGGGCATCGGCTGTGGAACAGCGGGCAAAAACATCAAACCAATGAATTAGGGTGTTGTTCCGAATACTGTTCCGAACACTGCTGTGCAGAGCTCGCTATGGCGTCCCGGAGCTCGGAAAATTGCTTGCCGAGGTGAGATAGGACTATCCCCATTCTGCCCAAATTTCTCAGCAATGGGCGATGGCACGGCAAAAAGTCCTCAGAAACTATAGCGAACGGAGAGATTGCCTGACGAACCTTAGCTGCGATCGGCATCGCTCGTTCGATAGACGCCGAGAATGCAACTGTATCGAGAATGCAACTGTATCGAGAATGCAACTGTATCGCGATCGCCGCGAATGCTGCAGAAGTCAGAAGCTTAGGGGGCGATCGCCGAACCTTATGCCAAAGCCCTCTGCCAGTGCAGAATCCCGGTGGTAAAATTATTTGACGTCTGTTGCGAACATCGTTACGTTGCCATGCTCAAATGCACCACTCGCCACGTTTATATCTTTGCGGGCGAGGTCGTAGATAACGCACTGGTCCCCAGCGAAGAGCGCTTGACGCTCGATGTCGATCCCGATAACGAACTCAGTTGGAACGATGCTTCACTGCAGAAGGTATTTCGCAAGTTTGACGAGCTGGTCGCAGCCTACAAGGGTCGAGACTTGACGGATTACAATTTGCGCCGCATCGGCTCGGACCTGGAGCACTACATCCGCGCCCTTCTCCAGCAAGGGGAAATTAGCTACAACCTCAACGGCCGCTCGCTCAACTACAGTATGGGCTTCCCACAAGTCCCCCTTGAGAATGTCACCGACCAATACATTCCCCCAGAACACTGAGCATCCCTTCGCTCCCCCAGCATGCCGCGCTCTCGTTTTGCAGTTGTTTCACCAGTTTTTGAGGAACCTTCAGAATGGCTGAAGAGTCAAAGCCAGTAGTGTCCGAATCCAAGCCTGCGGAAGACAAGACTGCTAAGCCGTCGGCCAGTCAGAAGCCTGCAGCTAAAAAGAAAAAAGCCAAAGAACCCGAGAAACCCTTCGAGCAGGCGATCGCCGAAGATGTCATTCCCGGTACCGTAGCTGCGTTTAAAGCCCGTGGCGTTGACGATCTAGAGCTAGTTTTTGAAGACAGCACCCTCAAGGGGAAATTTGCTGGCGATCGCCGCGAATTTAACGTAATTTTCAGCGAACCCGAGCTGACGGCGTCGAAAGCCTTCACCTGTACCACTGACAGAGCTCCCATCAGCACGGTGGAGTCGTTCATGATTGACGAGCGCAAAGCGCCTGCCGAGCTGATCGTGTTTTACATCGTTCAGCGCATCTACGCGCAGCAGTGGATCTAGCGATCGTCCCTGAAATAGTCCATTTAATAGTTCCAGTGATTCAACGCCACAAAAGGACACTAATTGACGGGATTGAGAGTCTTCATCAACCAATAGCTTGAGGTTCAAGGGAAATTCCCGCTGTTTCCAACAGTCGGCGTTCCGATTCTGCTTCTAGTTCGAGGAGCGATCGATGGCTTTCACAATAAGCAATGGCCTCTTGAATGGCTTCAATCGGCAAATCCCAGTTGTTAGCCGCTTCTGCCAATGATAGTTTGTTGGCGATCGTATCTCCCCAAACGATCGAGGCCAATAGCTTGCGACCCTTGATATACAATTGTTTGCGCCACCCTCCAGGACGTGCTTCTAGATAGCGATACCGTTCTACTCCATCGTCCGAAAGAGTTTTGATAGATGCCAGAGCAGGAACCGTTTCGGCTACATACACATATAGTGCAAACCGTTCGCCTTCAGACAATTGGTTAATTTGAACTCTCAGTTCTTCAAGCGTCATTAGCGAGTGGAGAAAGTCTGCACGTCAATTCTAGTCTGTGCTCGACGGCAGGGCGAAAGCCATTAGAGGCATAGTAGTTCGTGTTTTTTCAGGTTGGCAAGAATCCCTCCCAAAGCACTGCAGGCAGTACGCTAGACTATGTGTTTGTCGCGGTCTGCTCGTACAGGCCCCAAGCGCGCAGTTCGAACAGTAAGGTTGACTGTTTATGTCCGTCATTCGCACCCTTCAGACCCAATTACAGCAGGGCGATCGCACTGCTGTCGACATTGCGCGGGAGTATCTGGAGCGGACCCAACAGCTAGAATCCAAACTCAAAAGCTTTCTTACCCTGACTGAGGAAAAAGCCCTAGAGCAGGCTGCCGCCGTGGACGATCGCCTCCAAGCCGGTGAAGAGCTAAGTCCTCTGGCAGGCATCCCCATCGCCATCAAAGACAATATGTGTACCAAAGGCATCGCCACCACCTGTGCCTCCCACATTTTGGCCGGATTTATCCCCCCCTACGAATCAACTGTGACCCAGAAGCTAAACGCGGCGGGGGCGGTGATGGTGGGCAAAACCAATTTGGACGAGTTTGCGATGGGCAGCTCGACAGAAAACTCAGCAATGCAGTTAACGGCGAATCCGTGGGATTTGGACTGCGTGCCGGGAGGCTCTTCTGGGGGCTCGGCAGCAGCAGTCTCGGCGGATCAAGCTGTTATTTCCTTGGGCTCCGATACGGGGGGGTCGATTCGGCAACCGGCCTCGTTCTGCGGCGTAGTCGGCATGAAGCCCACCTATGGCTTGGTGTCTCGCTACGGCTTGGTGGCATTTGCCTCCTCCCTCGACCAAATTGGCCCGTTTGCCCGCACAGTGGAGGATGCGGCGCTGTTATTACAGGCGATCGCCGGTCGCGACCCGATGGATGCCACCAGTCTCGATGTGGAAATTCCCGATTATGCAGCGGCGCTAAAGCCCGAGATTGCAGGGCTGCGGATTGGGGTGATTAAAGATTTGATGGGGGAGGGCTGCGAAGAGGATGTGAAGGAGCTAGTGCAGAGGGCGATCGCCACCTACGAGGAACTCGGTGCCGAGATCGTAGAAGTGGAATGTCCCACCTTTAAGTACGGTCTATCGACCTACTACATCATTGCTCCCTCCGAGGCGTCAGCTAATTTAGCTCGCTATGACGGGGTCAAGTATGGCCTTAGAGAAGAGGCGGATTCGCTGATCGGTATGTATGCCAAGACTCGCGAGCGCGGTTTTGGGGCAGAAGTGAAGCGCCGCATCGCGATCGGTACCTACGCGCTATCAGCAGGATATTACGATGCCTACTACCTCAAGGCACAAAAGGTACGGACGCTGATTAAGCGGGATTTTGAGGCAGCCTTTGCAAAAGCAGATGTCTTGTTGAGCCCCACTTCTCCCTCGGTGGCTTTTAAGGCGGGAGCTAAGGTGGGTGACCCACTGAGTATGTACCTGTCCGATTTAATGACGATTCCGGTCAACTTAGCGGGCTTGCCGGGACTGAGCCTGCCTTGTGGCTTTTCACAGGGGCTCCCCGTTGGCCTGCAGTTAATTGGCAAGGCGCTGGGCGAGATGCAGTTATTTCAGGCGGCCTATGCTTACGAGCAAGCTACTGACTGGCACAAGCAGCGACCGCCGATCGCGATCGCATAGGGTCATAGGACGATCGTATTGCAGGCAAGTGGCATTAAGAAATTAATAAATTGTATCTATTGATACGTTTTATGGAGTCATTGTATGATAGAGGCGGGGGATGAGTAGGATTGGAGGACGAGAGGATGACACTGCGAAAAGACTTGCGCCGTCTCAATCTGTCTCACCGAGCCAGAGCTAGAAATCGGGAACAATCGCTGTTAATGCGTGCCAATAAAGCCATTGGTTTACCGGGCAGCACCCACTATCTCAACCACATTCAAGGGGAAATGCCTTCCACCTTCAGCAGTGACTACAACTGCAGCCATGCGGCAATGAGCTAGTCAAATGGGGCCGAGTTCTCGGGCATACCTCAGTTCAATGGCTCTGCATTGGGGGGTAGGGGATGGGGGCTAGACACTTGTGTCGAACTGACGTCTGGCATAAAGTCAGGCCCCCTACCAAGGGGAGACCTGCGAAAAATTCTCGGCCCATTACTTTTGTCCCAGTGCCTCCAATTCGGCATTGAGTTCGGCCAACTGGCGGGCTTTGACCTCCTCGCGGGTAGCGCTGTTTTCCACTTCGAGAATCTGTTTGGCGAGATCCAACTCGCGAATGGTGTCCCAACGACTGTCGTCTGCAGGTTCTAAGGCCGACCACTGCAACGGGTTGAGAATTGATGGGTCATCAAAATTGTGAAAGCACGTCCGAATGGTGGCTTTGAGATCCTCTGGCAGATCTTGGCGGTAGGCGATCGGTTCGCCGGGAATGATCGGGGAAGTCCAAATAATTTGAATTTTCTCTAGGATTTCTGGATTCGCTAGGGCAATCCGCTGCAGAGCCTCGCTATTGGTGGCGGCAACGTCCAAATGGGCATTCGCTACCGATAGGGTGGCAGCCTCGTGATTGCCTGCAAAAATCAGGTTTTCGAAAGCGGTGTTGGGGTTCACGCCATTCTGCCCGAAGACATAGTAGCTGGGCACCAAAAAACCGGAGGTGGAATTGGGATCGATAAAGGCAAACGCGAGCTCGGAGGCGTTGGCAATCACATATTCATCGCCATTTTGAGCCTCTAGGTCGATCTCCTCAAGCATGGGGTGGTCTTTATAGGTAATCAGGTGGCCGTAATAACCGCGCGAGCCATCCGCCGAGACTGTTTGGGCAAATGCCTCGGCCCCTGCGATCCTCGCTGCTTCAATATAGGATTTGCCCCCATACCAAGCCAGCTCGAGATCGCCAAACCGCATAGCCTCAATTAGGCCGGAGTATTGGGTGGCGTAGACAGCATTGACGGGCAAACCGACACACTGCCCGATCGCCTCCACAAAGGGTTCCCACAGAGGCTTTTGGCTAGCTTGAGTCTCGGTAGACAGAATGCCAAAGTCCAATTCGACAATTTCATTCTGGCTGGTGGTCGATAGAGAACCGCAAGCGACTAAGCCCCCGATCGCTACTGCAGCCAGTGCAACCGTTGAGGAAAAAGATAGCTTAAACATCAATCTCTCCGTGCCTTCAGCACGAAGATACTGTCCTTTTATGTGAATGAGATGAGACAGAAAAGATATCAATATTCGATAGAACAACTCTATTTGTTACAAGTAAGTGTTTTTCTAGTTTGTGACTCCGAAATGACTTGCCAGGACTGCGATTGATGACTCTGCGTCGAGAAAAATAGACTGGCAAAAATTGAATTAAAAATTTTTCGATTGAGTTTCCAATTGAGTTGAGCAAATCGACTCTTTTGGGAAACCAGAGATTAGTTCGCTCGCTCCCAAAGCCATAGACTTCGCCATCCACCGAGAGCAGGGTGGGAAAGGCGGGGTCGTCTGCGTCGATCGCCCCCCGTTGCAGGCCGGTGGCCAAGTCCAAGACCGTTGTGACGACATCGCCGCTGCCCAAAGCGTTGCAAGATGCCTGAAAGACGCGACCGTTAGGTTCAGAGCGAGCACATATGTTCAGAAGATTCTCTGTAAACCCCTGATGGGATGCATTATCGAGGATTTTACAATCTGCCTGAAGGTTGGATAGGACAATCGGGCCTGCGAACAGAGGCGATCGCCTTCAGCCTAGTGCCCTTGTGCTAAAAACGTTCCCACTTTATCGAACACCTGCTGGCGTTCTAGATCGAGCGTAATGATATGGTCCGATTCCGTCAGCCAAGTCAGCTCTTTATCGGCGGATGCAACATTCCGGTAAATATAGTCAGCTCCAGCAGGGGCCACGACTGAATCCCGCTTGGATTGCACGATCGCAATGGGGTTAGAAATCTTCGGAATAACAGGTTTGGCATAGTCTTCAATTAACTGGATGGCACTGCGCACTGCAGCCATGTTGAAGGTTTGAAAAAACGCGACACTGCGGGCAGCGGCTTCCATGTGGCGATCGCGAATGGGCAGGCGAAAGCGAGGAATATCTTCGATGACATATCCGAGGGTGCGAACGTAAACCTCCAACGGCAAGCCGAAATACCACTCGTAACGAATTTTGAGGTAGGGGGAAAGCAGCACGAGGCGATCGACGGGATGGGAAGCGGCTAGATATAAGGCCAGCGGACAGCCTGTAGAGAATCCAACAACCGAGACGGAATCGTGGGTATTGGCAAGAGATAGATAGGCGGTGAGGATGCTTTCAAACCATTGCTGCCAGGTCGAGCGCGGCATTTTGGGGGCGGGGCGATCGTGGCCGGGATAGGCAATTCCCCGCACAGTCCACCCTTGTCGGTGCAAGACCTCTCCCAGTAGCTGTATTTCGTAGACTCCACCACCTAGACCGTGCAGGAGCAGACAGGCGCGATCGGTGGTTCCGTTGAGTAAAAAGGGTTTGTTTTTGAGGGCGATCTCGACCATTGCGAAGCTTCCGAGTTAGCTAACGGGATTTGCTCCATTGTGACTAAAGGGGGAGTGTAGCAAATGTCGATCGGAGGGGCGATCGCTCGCAATGGGTTGAGGTTAATCTAAGAGAGACGAGCTGCTGCTGTATCGAGACTATGATTGCCATTGCTCGACCCCATACCGAGCCTGTTTATCCAGTCAGGGATGACGAGCCCTTGGCCGAAAGCTACGCCCACCTTTATGCCATTCTGACGATCCTCGAAGCCCTGCGGCAGCACGTGAGCGGACGTCGGGCCACAGTTTTGGCCAACCAGTTTTTGTACTACGCCCAAGGCTTTCCCAAATTACGGGTGGCTCCCGATGTGATGGTTATCTTCGATGTGGAGCCGGGAGGGAGAGACTGCTATAAGGTATGGGAAGAGAGTAAGGCACCTACCGTTATCTTTGAAATCACCTCTGCCAGTACGAGCAAGCAAGACTTTGAGAGCAAAAAGCATCTCTACGAAAGTTTGGAGGTGCAAGAGTATTGGCTCTTCGATCCGAAAGGGGATTGGATTGAAGGGCAATTGCTCGGCTACCAATTGGTTGGGGATGATTATGCCCCCATTACTGACAAGCGCAGTGAACGCTTGCAATTGCGCCTAGAAGTTGAAGGCGATCGCCTCAGCTTCTATCGGGAAGATACCGGCGAAAAACTACTCGTCTCCGACGAGCTGGTTTTGGCCCTGCAAGAAGCCACTGCTGCAAAGGTAGAAACACAGCAGCAACTGGAAGCCACTCAGCAAGCACTAGAACAAGAACTTCAGCAGCGAGCGGAAACGGAAGCACTGCTCGATCGCTATCGCCAACAGTTTGGAGACTTACCTGAAGAGTAACCCTTTCAGTCATACGACCTGGCAGTGGCAGGGATCGCAAGGTGTTCTCGTTGGACGCAAGCCCCCAAAGTGACGTGAGTTCGACAAGGGACTGGCCCCCATCCCCTAACCCCTTCCCCCAATTCTGATGCTGCTGGCGAATTATTCCGTAACATTCCTATGGAGTATTGGCCAATTGTGCAAAGTGAGAGGTTCGAGTCTGAGCAAAGGGCTGTTCGTGTAACCAATTGATTAAGCGTACGACATTTATAGCGGTGGCAGTTATGACGTGTTGCAAGTGGGTTTTGGCGATGCCCTTATAACGACAGCGTCGCAGTCCAAATGAGACCGCTTGAGAGAGAGTGCCTTCAATCCCAGCGCGAGCTGCATAGCGCTGCTTAAACTCCTCGGATTGTTGTGTGTCTCGGGCTTGTTGTAAGGCAAGGTGTTGGGCTTGGGGCCGCACAGAGAGAGAGCGTCCATTTTTTTGAGAACGGGTGCATTGAGCTTTGAGGGGACAAGCCTGACAGACTTGAGCGGGAAAGCGAATTTTCACCCTCTGCTGCCCCCGTTGGTCGCGCTCAAGTTCCCAAGTTGAACTGAGATGGCCGGGTGGACAGCGAGCTTGCTGCTGGGTCCAATCAATTTCAAAGTGAGTGATATCGAGTCCTTGGGGAGTGCGAGCTTGCCAGCTACTGTCCGGCAAGACCGGCCCCAGCAGCTCAATGTTGTACACCTGTTGAGTGTCGATCGACAGGGGGGCATCTATGTAGGCGGTATCGACGAGATGCTCCTGCGGACAGAGTTCTTTGTCCTGTAGGGCTTGATGAATCGATTGGGTGAGCTTGCTATCAGCTGTGGTTGCCCTGGTGGTTTCTACATGGGTAATCAAGTGGGGCTGATGGGCCTCGCAGATTTCGGTGAGATGGACTTTGTAGCCCACCCATTCGGTCTGGCGTTTGCGACTGAAACGAGCCTCCAGCTCATAGGGAGAGCCAATCCGCCCTCCGCTAGGTGGTTGCCCTTGAGCTTGTTCGCGCAGATGCAAGCGCTGCTCGGCATCGAGATAAAACTGTTGAATCCACACCTGTGGTGACCCCTCCACTGCCGGGACTTGGCCGAGCCAATCCGGCCCTGTTGGGTCAGCATAGATGGCACTGAGAAGTCGATGCCCATCTGTTCCGAACCTCAGCATCATCTGATGACGTTCCTGCTTGTCTTGAGGGAATCGGTAATCTTCCACCCGGCAACTATAGCGCTCGAACCAATCTGGGCTGAGCAGCACACTCAACCACTCTGGGACTAACACCGCCAAACTATTGAGGGCGGCTCGTAACGTCTCGCCAATCAGCTCTAGCCGATGCAGCCTCCGAAGGGCAGCCTCAACGTGGGTTGAGTCAGTTCGTTGGGCTCCTCCTGCTTCAATCCAGCCACGTTCCTGAGCGCGAGCCAGCAACTTATCGAGCAGTTGTTGTTCCACACCGCCACGCACTAATCGTTGGCGAAATTCGCTCAGCACTGAAGCATCAATGCCGGGATCGTCTAACTCCAGACTCAAGGCATATTTCCAATCAATACGCCCCTGCACCTCAATCGGTTTTAAACAGAGAAATAGTCTGAAATGCCGAGTGGATAAGGGATTTCTACTTTGGAGACAAAGATTGCCTGTACCTTTGTACCGTCGGCCTTCCAGTTTATTCCTGCCGCCTAGTTCCGCAGAGTATGTCTATTCTGACAGCCCGCTATTCGAGCAGACTTACCATCCTTGGGCCTCCTTCCCTTTGACTCACGGCAGCTAACACTGGCCAGTATCTGCAGTAGTATTACGCTTTGTTGAATTCGCCAGCAGGATCAAAGTTGGGAGAGGGGTCGGGGGATGAGGGCCATTCAGAGCCATCGAACTCAGGTTGTCTAGAATCTACAACCCCCTACTCGCCATCGAAGGAGGCGCGATCGATGATTGAGTCGCCCGAGATAAAGATCAGTCATTTGAATGATTAACGATCTCAGTTTCTATCGGAGCAGTCCAGGAATAGATCTGCGGTTGAGGACTCTTCACGGCGAGTGCTGCAACATAATCTGGATGAATATCGAGGTCTGCCATGCTCCAGTCGCTCGCTTTTACAGTATGACCTGCAACCTTTAACAATTGAGCAGGCTCGTTGGGCAATAGGGTCACTTCAAAGCTATCGAGAGCAATACTCAACCCCCCCCCTAATGCTTTGATATAGGCTTCTTTGCGAGTCCAGCAATGAAAAAAGGCGCGCTGTCGCTGCTGAGGAAGCAGTCCCTGCAGAACAGCTTTTTCTCTAGGGGCAAAAAATTGCTTGGCGATAACCTGCTCGTCACAGATAGTACGGGTATGCTCGACATCAATGCCAATGTCGCGATCGCAGCTAAAGGCCAGTAGGAGCATATCTTTTGAATGGGAAAGATTAAATGACAATACACTCGAGTGATGCTTGGCAAGGGCTGGTTTTCCGTACGGTCCGTATTCAAACTCTAAAGAGGCTGGAGATTGGCTGAGGTAGCGACCGAGAAGCAAGCGTAGAAGACCGCGACAAATAATGTATCGATCGCGATCTCGCTCGAATCGGAATCGATCGGCCCGCTGCCGTTCCCCGCTATTGAGAAAATTGAGAAATAAATGAAGGCTAGCAACATTTCCGGCATAGCAGGGCAGATTCCCTCGCCATACATGTACTTCGTGGCGAACGGGTTGGAGGAGGGGAGAAGGGGGTTGAAGCCAAAGTATAGTTTAATTCTCCGGCGATTCATTTTCAGAGATGGGCGATCGCCGCTTGCAGCTTAGCTAATCGAAAGCATTCTACAACTAACGAATCATTTGATGGGGTAGCGATTGAGCAGAAAGCCAGGGTTGCAAAGCATCGCATAGGCTATCCAGTTGCTCGGCAGAGTGGCTAGCCGAGAGGGAAATGCGCAAGCGGGCAGTACCGTTGGGCACCGTGGGGGGGCGGATCGCTTGGACCCAAAAGCCGCGATCGCGCAGGTGTTGCGAGGCCGCCAGAGCTATTTCGGGCTCGCCGAGCACAATGGGACAAATCTGGCTGTCGAGGACTCTGCCGAGACGAGAGGCTAGGTGTTGGCGATTGCGGTGGAGGCGTTGCAGGCGTTCGGGATGGGCTTGCAGATAAGCGATCGCGGCACGGGTGGCAGCAATGACGCTGGGGGGTAATGCGGTGGTGTAGATAAAACTCCTGGCCCGATTGCGCAAAAGCTCGGCGATCGCCTCGCAACTGGCGACATAAGCGCCAAAACTCGCTAACGCCTTGCCGCAGGTGCCCACTTGAATCAGGCGATCGCCCTTCAAGCCCAAATGCGCGCACAGCCCAGATCCCGCAGGCCCGAATACCCCCACACTATGGGCTTCGTCCACCACTAGGACGGTGTCGTAGGTTTTGGCCAATTGCAATAATTCAGACAAGGGGGCCACATCCCCATCCATCGAGAACACGCTCTCGGTCACAATCAGCCGAATGCCCGAGCTGGGGTGGCTGTTCAAGAGATGCTCTAAATGTTCGAGGTCATTGTGGCGAAACTCGTGACTGCGGGCGCGACTCAAGACCGTACCGTCTCTGAGGCTAGCGTGGGCCAGGGCATCGACAAAAATCCGATCGCCCCCCTTGGTCAGTCCCACTAACACCCCTTGATTGGCTTGATAGCCGGAATTGAATGCCAGTGCCGCTTCCGTCCTTTTCCAGGTCGCAATTTGGCACTCCAACTGCTGGTGAAAATCGAAACTCCCAGTCACCAGCCGCGAGGCTCCACTGCCCGTACCGTATTGTCGAGCTGCAGCGATCGCCGCTTCCACTAACTGCGGCTCTCGGGCCAAGCCCAAATAGTCATTGCTGGAAAAATTAATCAGCCAGCGATCGCCCCACTTGACTCGTACCCCATCGCAGGCAGAGTGGTGGTGCAATTGGCGATACAGACCCAAGCGTTGCACTTGGGCAATGCGGTCTCGGATGCGATCGAGGACAGTCATAGCAGCTTATGGTGTGACTACTCTCACCGCTAACCCTACGGGTCTAGCGGGAGCTTCTCAGACTCACGAGTGAGAGTTGCTGTTTCACAGGCATCCCAGCGGATAAGCCTCCACAGCCAGAGAGCGGTAGTCCAACCGCCCTGCGTTTAACTATCCTATCCTCCTCACCGCCAAATGCTCTGCGTTCTGGCGGGAGTACCCCGGAGGTCATGATGGACTGGAGCTTAGCACTGGGGCACCGGAATTCGAACGCACGAGTCTAACGCATGAGTATTTTGTATGTTGCCATTTCAGCCCACGGTTTCGGCCACGTCACCCGCACCGCCGCCCTCATCGATCGTCTCCAGAAACTCAACCCCGACATCCTGCCCATCTTCGTAACCTCAGCCCCTCGCTGGCTGATTGAAAAATATGTCTCGGGCCGATTTCTCTATCGCCCCCGTGCCCTCGATGTCGGAGTCGTGCAAGCAGACAGCCTCGCCACCGATCTCGATGCCACCCTTGCCAAGCTCAAGGCGTTACAAGCCAAAGCAGATGTCATTGTCCGCTCGGAAGTGGACTTCATCAAACTCAATCGCGTCCGCATGGTGTTTGCCGACATGCCTCCCCTCGCTTGCGCGATCGCTCGTGCCGCTCGACTGCCCTGTTGGATGGCAGGCAACTTCGGCTGGGATTTCATTTACCGCGACTACGGTCCCGCGTTCCAAACCATTGCCGACTGGGTAGCAGAACTGTATGGAAACTGCGATCGCCTGTTTCGCCTCCCCTTTCATGCCCCCATGTCAGCCTTTCCCCAGATCGAAGACACGGGCTTGACAGGCGGCGAGCCCATCCTGAGTCCGGCAGAAATTCGCGATCGCCTGCAATTGGAGCGCGATCGCCCCACCGTGTTGCTCACCTTCGGCGGTCTCGGCCTGCGCGGCATTCCCTATGACAATGTGGATGCCTATCCCGACTGGCAATTTATCACGCTCGATCGCAATGCCCCCGATCGCCCCAACTTGCTAAGGCTCAATGGCGAGCAGTGGCGACCGGTAGATCTCATGCCCGCCTGCGACCAAGTGGCGGTCAAACCAGGCTATGGCACCTTCTCGGAAGCGATGCGCGTCGGCGTGCCCGTCCGCTGCATCACCCGCTCGGGCTTTGCCGAAGCCCAGCTCCTACTCAATGGGCTTCAAAACTATAGCCGCCACCAAATCCTCACCCCCGCGCAGGTGTTCGATCGAGCTTGGGATTGGCTGGAAGATGCTTGGGTGGAGCCCAGCCAAGCAGGAGGATTGGACATGGGGGGAAATGTGGCGATCGCGCAGGCTCTGGCCGATGCACTGGCGGATTGAACTGACAGATTTCTAAGGGAAAACACTGAATTCTCAAGTCCCTTCATTTCCCCCTCGGTAGAACTGCGCAAAAGCGCACTATCACTGCCGTTGAGAACTGCATAATGCATCGACACAGGTAGGTATGAAGGGGCAAGAAACAAGCGCTGAACGCCTTAAACCGGTTAACAGCGACTAGGAGCAAGACTCATGAATGTGCCTCCAACCCCCTCCGTCACACTTCGCAGCAACAAGCCTCAACTAACCTATGTCAAGGCTTGGATGTCTAAAACTTCGCAGCCTAGCGTTTTAGATCTCTTGGAGGATAGACTCGGCTCCCCCATCTGGCTGCAAAAGCTCTGCCACCCCTTTCACTAATCCTCAGTTGCCCGACGGATATCCTGGATATCCTCTATTCTGGCGGTTGTTCCAGGGCCACAGCACCCAACACCCCTTTCCGAAAGTCAGTCAAAATTTGCTTGGCTGCCCGCTCCACATTCCCGGTATGGCGATCGCGCGCAAACTGATGCACTAAAAGACTGCCAGGTTTATCGAGAGCCTCGAACCCATAACGATCGCACAATACGGCCTCTAAGCGATTGTCCACCTGCGGCAATAGGTCCAACAAAGCCCCTGCCACATGCTCGCTCACATAGCCTGCCTCCCCAATATCGTCACAAATCGCTAACTTCAATGCTGCCTGCTGGTCTTCCAGCTTGGGAGGCAAAATTCCGGGGGCGTCCAACAGATCTAAATCTTGGCCCAACCGCACCCAGCGTAACTGTCGAGTCACCCCCGGACGGCGAGCACTCTCCACCACCCGCTTGCCCATCAGTCGATTGAGCAGCGCAGACTTGCCCACATTCGGGAACCCGATGACAGCAGCCCGGATGGGACGAGGTTGCATCCCCCGCTTGCGCCGCCGCTCGTTTGCCGCCGCCCCTGCTTGCTGAGCCGCCTGTCGCACTCGGGAGATTCCTTTACCTTCGCGAGCATTGGTGGGCAGAGCAGTTAAGCCCTGTCGCTCGAACCACTGTTGCCAGCTCTGCAGTTGAGCAGTGGAAATACAATCGGCTTTGTTCAAAATCAGTACGCGAGGCTTGTCGCGGGTCCAGCGATCGAGATCGGGATGGCGGCTGGCGAGGGGAATGCGCGCATCCAGCACCTCCAAAATCGCATCCACCTTCTGCAACTGCTGCTGCAGTTGCCTTTGGGCCTTGGCAATGTGGCCGGGATACCACTGAATGGCTGGGGTGGTCATAGGGGGAGATCCCTATGAATTGCCTGCAAACAAGACTTCGGGAAACTTTTCAGCTGCCTTCGTCATGGGCTTCTTGCGACCGTCTTCCTGCCAGTAATTGATCACCTCGGTGGCTTTGTTGAGCAATTCCACCCGCTGGATTTCGGTGATCCAGCCTTTGCTTTCCAGCTCGGTTTGAATCAGCTCCCACGCGTTTTCGCGGGGCCAAAAGTAGTATTTGGTCAGAGGGCTGCGGCCTTGTCCGACAATTTGGTCTACCGCGATCGCCAAATTATCGTCCAGCCACACCGCTTTGAGCGCGAATTCCGTCAAGATAGTCTCCCGTCGAGAAAAAACAGTGCATCGATAATTCTAACGTCTGGGGGAGTGTTCTCTGAGGAATTTTTAAAGCTTACTTTGACTGAAAAAATTGCTTCTACTGGAAAGAGCGCTTCTACGGGATCGTGCCGCTACCGATGGCAGTGTCTGCCGATCTCAGTACAACGGTGTTGTAGACGCTGATGTTGGCACTGTCGGGCAAAGAGAGCTGGAAGGTGCCGCTAGAGGCGGACAGGGTGCCCAGATCGAGGCTGCGTTTGGAGAGATCTCCATCGATGGTCAGCAACACCTGCAATTCTGAGGCTGCGGCGTCTGTTGTCAAATCTTTAATGGCTAGCGATGCTCCCACGCCTGCAATGACGGCAACTGAAACGTTTCCCGTGACGGTATGACTGTCTAGACCGGAAAGGGCTCCCATCGGCATATCTCCGTTAGGCTTTCGATCGGGGCGATCGGGCAATAGACGGCAGCATCATAGCGCATCGCGGAACGGCAGCCACCTTCCAGAAACACCGATTGAGCCATCGAATCAAAATGTTATGCCGAAAAAATATGTGGAAAAAATGGAGTGCTCGCATGTTGACGCTATTGGCGATCGCCTACGGCAGCTTATGCTTCTACGGTCTCTTGCTCAGCGAACGACAAATTTTCATCCCGCCCCCCGCCAGCTACAGCGATGGCGACGACATTTTGAAGTTGGATGTGGGCAATGGCGATCGCCTTTCAGCCATTCACCTGCACAATCCCAACGCTACCTATACCCTGTTGCTCAGCCACGGCAATGGCAGCGACATCGGCCAACTGCGTCATTTGATGGAGCAGTGGTATAACTTGGGGTTTTCGATTTTAGCCTACGACTATCGCGGCTACGGCACCAGCGACGGCAACCCCTCCGAGCGCAATGTCTATGAAGATGTGAATGCAGCCTATCGTTACTTGACTGAAGATGTGGGGGTGCCCAGCGATCGCATCATTGCCTACGGCCTTTCTTTGGGGGGCGGTCCTTCGATTTATTTAGCTAGCCGAGAGAAGATTGCGGGGGTCATTGTGGAGGGCACCTTCACGACAGTATTTCGGGTGGTCACGCGAGTGCCCCTCGTGCCGTTTGAGAAATTCGACAATCTAGGCCGTGTCACTCGCATCGATTGCCCGCTGATGGTAGCTCACGGTCGCTTAGATAATACGGTGCCCTTTTGGCATGGCAAAGCATTATTTGCAGCAGCGCAGGAACCCAAGTTCTTTTTAGAAGTTCCCCATGCGGGTCACGTCCACTTGCTCGATGCGGCTCCAACCCAGTACGTTGCGACACTGCAAGAGTTTTTAGCAGTCCTTTCTCCCCTTTTAGAGCATCTACCGTGAATCATGTGGGATAGTCGTCGTACGCTTCCAAGGCAAATTCCTCATGCATCGAATCGCAGCAACACCCGGTGGTTGGCAACCGGGTCAGGAGGGAGTGATTGTTGTCGAGCAAGACCCCGCTCCCATTGTCGTCCTCACGGCCGCCGATACCGAGATTCAGACCTTGGCAGCAGCACTGGAGCAGTTGCCCGAGACCTTTCCGGCAGTGCGGGCAGTCAACCTACTGAACTTGCAACAGCAACTGACCATCGATACTTATGCCGACGATGTATTGATCGGTGCCGAGGCGATCGCCCTTCGCCTGCTGGGGGGCCAAGCCTATTGGTCCTATGGATTGGAAGTAGTCAAAGAGGTGGTGGCGAAAACGGGGGCGCAATTGCTGGTGTTGCCCGGAGACGATCGTCCCGATCTCGACCTGATGAGTCACTCAACCTTAGGGTTGAGTCAAGTCGATCGCCTCTGGAGATATTTCGTTGCAGGGGGAGTGGAGAATATTTGCGAAGGCTTGAAGGCGATCGCCAATCTCGCTTGCCAGACAAATTATGACTGTCGCCCACCGCGATCGCTAGCCAATATCGGCCTTTACACGCCACCGCCTAGTGCCCTCCAACCCGATCGTCTCCCAACGCCTAACCCAAGCTTTAGTCAAGTCCCCCATTCTGGGGGATTGAGGGGGCCGAGTGCAAAGCCAATCGCCAACGTTGGCATCCTGCTCTATCGCGCCCACGTCCTGAGTGCCAACACCGCACCCATTGATGCGTTGTGCGAAGCATTACAGGCTCGGGGATTGCAGGTGACTTGTCTCTACACCTACTCCCTCAAAGATCCCGAATTGCCCGCACAAATGTTAGAGCAGTTTCGCGATCGCGCCTCGATCGACGTCTTAATCGACACCACGAGTTTCTCGCTGGCGAAGTTGGACAGTGGCGATCCGGCAGTCGCGGTTTGGCAAGCCTTGGATGTTCCCGTATTGCAGGCGATTTTGAGTGGCGTAACGGTCGAGCAATGGCAAGAGTCACCGCAAGGACTATCGCCCCGCGATATTGCCATGAATGTGGCCTTGCCGGAGGTGGACGGAAGACTCATTTCTCGGGCGATTTCGTTTAAGGCGATGGAACAGAAGCACGAGCGCCTGCAAACGGAGGTGGTGCGCTATCGACCGCAGGGCGATCGAGTGGAGTTTGTGGCGGACTTGGCAGCGAATTGGGCGCGGTTGCGACGGACAGCGGTGGGCGATCGCCGCGTTGCCCTGCTGTTGGCCAACTATCCCAATCGCGACGGGCGGCTGGCGAATGGGGTGGGGTTAGATACGCCAGAAAGCTGCGTACGAATTTTACAGGCGATGCAGCAAGCAGGGTACGACCTGCCGGAGATTCCAACGGATTCTGCAGCTTTGATGAAACTGCTGACAAGCTCTGCCACCAACGACCCGGAAGGGTTGCAGTTGCGGCCGGTGCGGCAGGTGCTGTCGGCGGTAGCCTATCGAGACTGGTTCGATCGCCTGCCTGCTGAAGCCCGCGAAAAGATCCTCCAGCAATGGGGAGAACCCGACGATCGAGATATTCCGATTGCTGGAGTTCAGTTCGGGAAAATCTTTGTAGGCATTCAACCTTCGCGCGGTTTCGATATCGATCCGAGCCTCAACTATCACTCGCCAGATTTGGTGCCCCCCCACCGGTACTTAGCCTTTTATGCCTGGTTGCGATCGCAGTTTGACACTCGGGCGATCGTCCATATTGGCAAACACGGCAATCTGGAATGGCTTCCCGGCAAAGGCATTGCGCTGTCCGAAAATTGCTTCCCCGAAGTGGCGTTTGGACCGTTACCCCATCTCTATCCCTTTATCGTCAACGATCCGGGGGAGGGAGCGCAGGCGAAGCGGCGGGCACAGGCGGCGATCGTCGATCATTTAACGCCTCCCTTAACTCGGGCAGAGCTGTACGGTCCCCTGCTGGAGCTGGAACGGCTGATTGATGAGTATTACGAGGCCCAGAGCTTGGACCCGCGCCGCTTGCCAATGATTCAGCCGCAGATTCTCAAGTTACTGGAACAGGAAAATGTGTTGGCGGATATCGAGGTTTCTGGCGATCGCGACGTGGCCGAAGTGCTCAATCGACTGGATGGCTATTTATGCGAACTCAAAGAAGCCCAAATTCGCGATGGCTTGCATATTCTGGGCCAGTATCCAGCGGGGCGTCAGGGGATCGATTTGCTGGTGGCTCTAGCTCGGTTTCCGGGGGCGGGACAAGTGGGCTTGACGCAGGCGATCGCCCGAGACTGCAATCTCGATTTCGATCCGTTAACCGCCGATCCCGGTCAGGCGCTCAGGTATTTACCAGAAGATTTACAACTTCTGCTCGGACGGGAATGCCGCGTGGTTGGAGATGCGATTGAGGCGATCGAGCTCCTGGCGAGCACTTGGGTCGCACAACCGATCGCAGGCAAGCTGTTCTCGCCACAGCCGGGACCGAGCGCGAAGACCTGTTTGGAGTGGTTGCGGGAAACTTTGTGGCCGAAACTGCAACAGACTCCTCGGGAAATCGAGATGCTCCTGTTGGGGTTAGCAGGCCGATATGTGCCCAGCGGGCCGTCAGGAGCGCCCACACGAGGGCGATCGGATGTGTTGCCCACGGGGCGGAATTTTTATTCGGTGGATATTCGGGCAATCCCGACAGAGACGGCTTGGGCGGTGGGGCAAAAGGCGGCGGATGCGGCGGTGGAGCGGTACGTACAGGAGGAAGGGGAGTATCCCAAGACATTGGGGTTGTCGGTGTGGGGCACTTCCACCATGCGGACGGGGGGGGATGATTGGGCAGAGGCGCTGGCCCTGATGGGGGTGCGTCCGGTGTGGGATGGGCTGTCGCGGCGGGTGGTGGATTTCGAGATTTTGCCGGTGGCGGCGTTGGGGCGTCCGCGCGTGGATGTGACCTTGCGGATTTCGGGCTTCTTTCGAGATGCCTTTCCCAATTTGATTTCATTGTTCGATGCGGCGGTGCAGGCGGTGGCCAGGGTACCGGAGTCGAGCGAAGAGAATCCGATTCGCGATCGCATTCAAACGGATACTCGCTATTGGCAGCAGCAGGGGTTATCGGCAGATCGAGCCCAAGAGCGGGCGAGCTATCGCATTTTTGGTTCCAAGCCGGGGGCCTATGGAGCGGGATTGCAGGGACTGATCGAGGCACAAAACTGGTCGAGCGATGCGGATTTGGCGCGGGCTTATCTGAATTGGAGTGGGTATGCCTATACGGGGCAGGCGGTGGGACATGCTGCGCCAGAGGCGTTCGAACAGCGGTTGCAGCAGCTTCAAATTGTCTTGCACAACCAGGATAATCGCGAGCACGACTTGCTCGATTCGGATGATTATTACCAGTTTCAGGGGGGCATGGTGGCGGCGGCGCGCAGTTTGACGGGCCAGAATCCCAAGGCTTATTTTGGCGACCATTCTCGCCCGACGCTGCCGAAAGTGCGATCGCTAGAGCAGGAAATTCGGCGGGTGTATCGATCGCGGGTGGTGAATCCCAAGTGGATTGCGGGGGCGATGCGGCATGGGTATAAGGGGGCGTTCGAGCTGGCAGCGACGCTGGATTACGTCTTTGCCTACGATGCGACCGCTCGGTGCGTACCGGATTTTATCTACGAGGGCATTGCCCGCAGTTATGTCCTCGACGAGGCTGTTGGAAAGTTTGTGCGGGGGGTAAATCCTTGGGCACTGCGGGATATGTCCGAACGTCTTTTAGAGGCGCATCAACGGGGGTTGTGGTCTGGGGCTTCGAAGGAGATGTTGGAGGCGATCGAGCTGGAAATGTTGGAGGCGGAGGGGGAGATCGAACAACGAGACTAGAAACTTACCTTTGCCAATAGTCTCTAGACAACACTCCAGGCCAAATTGGGGCAGCATAATATATATTTAGATTTAAATATATTTAGGTTAAAGTTACGAGTACATCCATCCAAAAACAGTTCCCGGCCTGCATTTGCGCCTTTGCAAGACAGCACCGACTCAAAGATTACCCACAACCTCATCTAGCTGCATGCATCAGTGCTCTTTCAGACGTCAGAAGTGAGGTATTCTAATGCGATCTGCCGAACATTAAAAAATTTCTTCGCTACTCAATAAAAAACATCTACGGGATAGAGCCGTATTTAATAGCATTGCGTAAGTTCTGCGCCGGTTGCTGGAGAGGAATTTTAAAGATAAAGCTTCAACAAGCCCATCTTCACTCGCACTATGTTTCTTCCACAATTAGAACTGAAGTCAGCCATCGTTCGGGAGCCCTTGGCGGTCTCGCCCGATACGACGGTGATGGAGGCGATCGCCCAAATGAACGGCGTGCGAGCGCTCCACAGCACCACCAAAACAGCGGCCGATCGACTGGATGGCCTCCACCGAGAGGCGCGGTCGAGTTGCGTGCTGGTGGTGGAAGATGGGCAGGCGATCGGCATTCTGACCGAGCGGGATGTGGTGCATCTGATTGCCCAGCAGCAGCCCCTCGATCGCTCGATCGTGCGGCAGGTCATGTCGCATCCCGCTGTCAGCCTGCGCGAGTCTGCCTTCAACGATTTATTTTTGGCAATTTCCCTGTTCCAACAGCACCACATTCGTCATTTACCCATTCTGGATGAAGCGGATCGCCCGATAGGATTGGTAGCTCGCGAAAGCCTGCGACCAGTCTTGCGATCGCTCGATCTGTTGCGGTTGCGTCAAGTGGTGGAGGTGATAGATCGCGAGGTGATTTGTGCAGCCCCAGACAGTTCGATGCTGACCATCGCTCGGCAGATGGCAGAAAGCAGGGTTAGTTTTGTGGCGATCGTGGAACCTGGCGGCAGCCCCACTGACCCCCAACAAATTCCAGTCGGCATTCTGACCGAACGGGATCTGGTGCAGTTTCTGGCATTAGGTTCGAGCTTAGAAAGTTACACGGCTCGATCGATGATGGCGGCGCCGATCCCTACAGTCGAGCCGGAAGAATCTCTCTCGACTGCGCAAGAGTGCATGGATCGACACTGCATCCATCAACTGGCGGTGACGGGAGAGCAAGGGAAGCTATTGGGCATCGTTACCCAGACCAGCTTGCTACAAGCCATCAGCCCTCTGGAGCTCTACCAGTTCGCGGAGGCGTTGGCGGCAAAGGTGAAGCGCCTAGAGGCCGAGAAGGGCACACGGCTGCAAAGTCGTCCCCTCCAGTTGGAACGACCGGTAGAAGCCCGAACTGCTGCTCTGCGGGCTAAAGCTGAGCGGGAAAAATTGCAGCTAGAACTAGATGCTACTCTGGCGGCGGCAGCACCAGTGGGCATTTTTCGCACCGACGCTTTGGGACACTGCATCTATGTCAACGAGTGCTGGTGCCAGATGGCCGGACTTAGCCCCAAAGCAGCGGCGGGGGAGGGATGGAGACAAGGGCTACACCCCGACGATCGCGACCGGGTTGCCGCCGAATGGTATCGATCGGCCCGAGACAATCGGCCCTTTCAGCTCGAATATCGCTTTCAACGTCCCGATGGCAAGGTGACCTGGGTATACGGACAGTCTGTCGCGGAACGGGATGCCGATGGGGATGCGATCGGTTATGTGGGCACCATTACCGATATTAGCGATCGCAAACAAGCCGAAGAAGCCCTGTGCGAAAGCGAAGCCTATCTGCGCGACATCACCACCAGCGTACCGGGAGCAATTATTCGCTACGTCTTGCATCCTGACGGCTCCGATCGAGTCAGCTACATGAGTTCGGGATGCTTTGAGCTCTGGGAAGTTAGCGCTCGCGTTGCCGAGCAAAATTCACAAATTCTTTGGGATGCAGTTCATCCCGAGGATGTGTCCGGTTTGCGGGCGTCGATAGTGGAATCAGCTCGGGCGCTGACCCCCTGGATCTGGGAATGGCGAATTACAACCCACTTGAGTCAGCGCCAGAAGTGGGTGCGGGGTGTCGGTAGGCCGAAACGACTGGCAAATGGCGATGTAGTTTGGGCAACGGCGGTCTCAGACATCAGCGATCGCAAACAAGCTGAGGAAGCTCTGCGAGAATCTCAGCAGTTTATTCAAACGGTGCTCGATACGTTCCCACTCTGCGTATTTTGGAAGGATCGCGAAGCTGTCTATTTAGGATGCAACCAGCAGCTTGCCAAAAAACTTGGCTTGCAGTCTACAACCGAGATTGTTGGTAAAACTGATTTTAATTTGCCATTGATGGCAGCTAATGCAATTGCTTTCCGTGCCGACGATTGGCGGGTGATGGAATCTGGCGAAGCCCAACTGGGGATCGAAGAAACGGCGAACTTGCCCAATGGCCAACAGAGATGGTTAGAAACCAACAAAATCCCCCTGCGAGACTGGGCAGGCAACGTTGTTGGCCTGGTAGGCACATTTCAAGATATCACCCACCGGAAGCAGGCAGAAGACGCTCTGCGCATCAGTGAAGCCCGCTTTCGGGCCATCTATGAGAATGCGGCAATTGGGATTGCGATCGCATTCCTGCGCGACTACAAACTCACCCTCGCCAACCCTGCCCTGCAAGCCCTCTTGGGATACACTGCTGGCGAACTGGCACAGCTCGATTACACCGACATTACCCTCGCTGAAGACCTGCCTGCAGAACAGCGCCTGCTCGATGAGTGCTTCAGGGGCGATCGCGATGCCTTTCAACTGGAAAAGCGTTTTGTCTGCAAAGACGGACGGATCGTGTGGGGCAATCTGTTCACCTCCATCATTCGCGATGCCGAAGGTCGTTTTCAGTTTGGTATTTCTATCATTGAAGACATTACCGAGCGCAAACGGGCGATGGATCTAGAACTCTCTCGCAACCGCGCTCTGCGAGAGGCGATCTTTGAAGAATCCACCGATGCCCTGTTCAATGTCGATGCCTCCACTTGGCAGGTGATGGATTGCAACCAGCGGGCGGTTGAACTGTTCGAAGCCAGCAGCAAAGCAGAGACGATCGGCACCCAGGCAGACCACTCGCACAAATACCCCTTGCTGCCGGATGAGATGGCCGCCATGCGCGCCGCCCTCGATCGGGACGGGGTCTGGAGCCAGGAAATCAAGTATGTCACCTTCAAGGGCAAGCCATTTTGGGGCAGGTTATCTGCCAAACAAATTCGCGTTGCCGATACGGTGATGAACCTGCTTCAGATCGCCGATATTAGCGATCGCAAGCAAGTCGAACTCGACATGCGCCACAACATGGAAGAATTACAGCGGCTGAACGCGATCAAGGATGATTTTTTGAGTACGGTCTCCCACGAACTGCGAACCCCCCTAACCAGCATCGACATGGCAAGCCGCATGTTACGCATCACTCTGGAACAGCAGCAAGTTATCGCGGCTAGCAACACTCCCGAGACCGAGCGGGTGGAGCGCTATCTCAATATTTTGCAAGCTCAGTGCAAAGAGGAGGGGGATCTGATCGATGACCTTTTAGACCTGCAACAGCTCAATGCAAATGCCTATGCCCTGGATTTAACTGAAATCAGACTGCAGGATTGGCTGGCTGAAGTCACCTATGGGCTGGAGGAACGGGCACGCCAGCAACAGCAAACCTTCGAGGTGGAGATTGCGCCCGATGTGCCGCCGTTCGTGACAGATGCTTCAGTGTTGCGCAGAATCCTATCCGAACTACTGAACAATGCCTGTAAATACACACCTGCTGGCGAGCAGATTCATCTCGAGGTCAACCAGATACTATCCGTCGCCTCCGGTATCGATACTGCTGACTCATCCCCCGTCGCAGACAGACAGATTCAGTTTCGGATTTGCAACACGGGGGCCGAGATCGCCCCTGAGGAGCAAGCCCAGTTGTTCGAACCCTTTTATCGGGCAGTGAAGGGCGATCGCTGGAGTAAGCGGGGCACTGGATTGGGGCTGAACCTGGTGAAAAAGTTCGTCACTCGGCTCAACGGCACCATCACCGTAGAAAGTGGTTCCAACCAGACCTGTTTTCGGGTCATCTTGCCTCCGCTCGATCGCTCCAGTGGAACCAATCACCTCTGAGAAGCCGCTTGTAAAGCAACGCAAAATAGACTAATTGCAAGGGGGCCAAGACTTGGCTCTTCCGAGCTTTTGGCGATGCCTCAAAAACCCAGAAACTGTAGAACCTGAGTCTGAAATCGCGTTTCTCGCTATAATTTTGGCTATCCCGCTTGCCCCAAGGCACTATCTGTCCCCTCTTGCCACCTGAGATAGGTCGTGTCATATTTTGGCAGAAAAGTCATTCATCATTCAAAGTAAACGACCTCGGTAAATTCTTTGAAAATTCTTTTTCTGTTGCTGCTGCAAGGGCTGGTCAATCAGCACTCCCCCTTCATAAACAACCCTGTCCTCGATAATAAACTGTGCTAGATCGTCCCAAGAGCGGTCGGAACGTTTGGCTAGCCAAGCTTCCGCTACAGGAATTGCCGAATTGGGGTACAAGTCAAAACGCATGAGCAGTAAGCTCAATACTTTGTCCGTATCTCGAGTCAACATCTTTCTTTCCTGAGAGAAACATTAAGGACATAAACATTCATGTCAGCTCTCGCCCAAAATTCCATCGCTTTCAACTGCTTAGCTACCTGATTTGGCCCTTTTTACAGACAACAATCAATAGGAACGACCTAGAAACATACGTTTTGGCTTTCCTGAAGCTGTCGAGCTACCACGAGTTCTTCATTATTTTTCCCAAAGTAACTAATTATGAATCATAAACCAAGTCTAGTCAGAAACCTGTAGTTTTAATGAGGCACCTTTTAGTCTCCCTCACTAACGCTGTTAAGCACTGCATTCGCCCCCTAAATCCCCCATTCTGGGGGACTTGGCGACAGTGCTAGCTGGGGTTTTGAGACGGGGAAGACGAACCGGCAAATCACGGTCATTAAAGGTATAGAGCGAAGCCAACAGACTCTCACAAGTCCCCCACTGGTGGGGGATTTAGGGGGCCGAGTGCAATGTCTGAAAACTCCAGGTCTCAACATGGATGAGGTTTATATTGCTATATGTTCTTGTAGGTAGCGGTTCGGGAAAAAGTTCAAAACTGGCTTTTTGTGGGTAATACTTTTACTACGAAGTGGGCCCATATTTGATGGTGGAAAAGCTCGACACATAACGTACGGTTCGATGATTTTCCATATATAGTGCTTGAGAACTTGATTTCTGAATACATATGGTGTCTATTATTCGCTGCGACACTGTAGGTAGTAGCTATCCAAATTTTAATCTGCCATCTGTGGTGTTCTAGAACCAGGGGACATAAGGTCAGATTATGCCCTTTAGAAGCGTTGAAATCCCAACAATTCGAGCTAGGGCGGGATGACTAATCCCCGCCATTAGTTCAGCAGGACTTTTGGCCGCTCCACGCGCGATGCCTTCAACCTGCCCGACATGCAATTTCACCGACTGCTCACTCACAGATAGCTCGCGATCGCGAGTAGCGAATGCCCGCCTTGGCCCAACGCTGCATAGCATCCCCCAGGCGATCGCAATCGGCAATCAGACTAACGCGCACGTAACCTTCGCCTCCGCCACCAAACGCACTACCCGGCGTCACCACCACACCCGTAGTCTCCAACACCCGCAGCGCAAAATCCGTGGAATCCTCAGCCTGACCCTCAGCCGTGCGAGGCGTGGGAATCCACAAATACATTGTGGCGCGCGAAGGCGGCACATCCCAGCCCAATTCTGCCAATTCTGCAATCAGAAAATCCCGTCGCTGGCTGTACCGCTGCTGCACCGTTTTGAGATGGGAATCCGGCAAATTGAGGGCGGTTTGGGCAGCGGTTTGGATGGCCGCAAAAATGCCGTAGTCCAGGTTGGTTTTGAGGGTGCGCAAGCTTTGAATAATTTGGCGGTTGCCCACCACAAATCCCACCCGCCAACCGGCCATGTTATAGGTCTTAGACAGAGTATGAAACTCGACACCCAGCTCGCGCGCGCCAGAGATTTCTAACAAGCTGGTGGGCTCGTAGCCATCGAAGGCCAGTTCTGCGTAACACAGATCGTGAACGAGCAGAATGTTGTAGGTGCGGGCAAAGTCAACAATCTCTTCAAAGAAAGAGCGGGGGGCGATCGCAGAGGTGGGGTTGTTGGGGTAGTTGAAATAGAGGACTTTGGCTTTGCATGCCACTTCGGGCGGAATTTCACTCAGATCGATCAGCCAGTCATTTTCGGGACGCATTACCATCGGGTAGACGTTGCCGCCAGCAATCAAAGGACCGCGAAAGTGAGCTGGGTAGGCTGGGCTGGGCACCAGCACGATGTCGCCGGGATCGACATAGGCCAAAGCCAAGTGGGTGAGCCCTTCCTTCGAGCCCAGTAGGGGCAGAGCTTCGCCGTTGGGGTCCAGTTGAACGCTGTAGCGACGGTAGTACCAATTGGCGATCGCCTCTCGGAAATTACTCGTGCCCTCAAACGGGGGGTAGCCGTGGTTGCTGGCATCGGCGATCGCCTCCTGGGCTGCCTCCACCACTGCAGCGGGGGTGGGGCCATCGGGATTGCCCATGCCCAAGTCAATCAGGTCTAGCCCCCGCTCGCGGGTGCGGGCTTTGAGTTCGTCGAGACGGGCAAACACGTAGGGGGGCAGCTTGTTGAGACGCTGAGCCGGAGTAAACAAATCGGTCATGGCGATCGCGTATCGGAAGAGATCCGCTTAGGGGGTGGACAACATCGGTCGCTCGCAGGCGGACACGGCAAGATGGGTGGTGGTCATGGCCACCACGAGAGCTTCAGGCGTAACGGCGAAGGGAAGGTGGTGAATGTCCGAGCTGGGGGCACAGGCAATTTGGGCCACGCTTGCCAAGTGGGTCGAGCGATCGTCCCCCTCCTGTAACGCTTCCACCTGCAGGGCTTCTAGCGTGGCGGGCAGGCCGATTTGCTTGTAGAAGCTGATGAGCTGCTGGCGAGCAGTAGCTGCCAAGGCTCGCCCTTGTAAAATTTCTTCGAGACGCAACTGCACCAAAATGCCAAAGGCCACTTTGGCTCCGTGTAATTGCCGCTTGTGACCCACCAGATGGGTCAGCCCGTTGTGAACGGCATGGGCAGCCACCGTGCGGCACTTCGCTCCCCCCAAGCCCCCCATCACTCCAGCCAAACAAACGCAGGCATCCACCACTTGCACCCAAGCAGTACTGCCGGGACAGGCGATCGCCTCAACTGACTTTTGCAAGAGCAAATCCCGCAAGACGCGCGCTTGTTGAACGGCGGCGATGGTCAGGGCATCTTCAGAACTGCTGCTGCTGACTGAGGCTTCGTACCATTTGGCTAGGGCATCGCCGATACCGGCTTTGAGGGTAGAGGGCGGCGCGGTCTGAATCCAGGCGTAGTCGAGCAGGAGTAGATCGGGGGCGCGATCGAGGGGGACATCGTATTGAAAGGCGCCGCTATTGGAATAAACGTTTGACAGGGCTGTCCAGGCTGCACAGGTGGCGGCGGCGGTGGGAATGGTGGCGATGGGGAGCTGTAGTTGATGGGCGACGAGCTTGGCGGTGTCGATCGCCTTGCCTCCGCCAATGCCCACAATCGCCGTTGCCCCAAAGTCGCTGGCTTGCGATCGCAGTCGGGCCAGCTCTGACTCGCTGCAGTCAGAGCCGCGATCGCTCCAGCAATGTTCCACTGCGATATTGCATTGCTCGAATCCCCGTTCGAGAGAGGGGCACACGAGGTCGAGACTGTGTTGGCCGCCAATCGAGAAAATTCTAGCGATTGTGGGTTCTGTTCCAGATCTCCGTACCGCCAGTCGGGCAATGTCAGCGGCGCGATCGATGGTGATATCCCAACCGCGATAGACTGCGGCGGGGGCGGGCACGAGCACAGATGCCGATGGGGAAGGCGCGACCATAGAGAAGTTGCAGGTGCAAGTAAGTCTCCATGATGACAATTTTTGCCCCCACCATCAATAGCCGATCGAGACCGGAATCAGTTACATCTCCCCGTTGCCGTCAATCGCCCGAGAGACCTGCCGCGCGAGCTGCAAGCAATGGGAGGCCAGCCTCAAAGGCGATTGTTCCATTTGCTGCAGGGGTCGATGAAATTCGGCGATCGCTGCCATCGAAGCCAGCAGAACCACCAGCGACCAACTGACTCGAAACGCCGCCCGTCCCCACCAATGCTGTATTTGGGTGCGGAAAAAGTCGCAATGGAAATCCAGATGGTGTTGTTCGTCTGCCACAATCTCCTCCAGCGCCGAGCGCGCGGGACCCTCCTCTAGGGGCGCTGCCACGAGCCGATAGAAGGCAATGCCCACCACTTCAGCGGCCAGTAATACCATCAACTTCAAGCGAATTCCCACCAGTCGCCGTACCGCCACAAACCCGCTTTCGATCCAACTGCGATCGAGCAGTTGACCGTCTAACTGCTGCACCAACTCCGCCAAAATGCGCCCGTGTCTCCCCTCTTCCGCCACAAATAACTTGAGGGCAACCCGATAGTCGCGGTCGATGGTGTCAATACAGACCCGGTCGATCTCGCGAGCGATGCGTCCTTCCCCCGCTTCGCCTAGCTGAAATTTTGCCAGAGCGCAGGCCAATGGTGCGCGCCAAGGGAGAGGCACTCCGACGCTTGTTTCAACCTCGGGGAAGGGACGATACCGATTCTGTTCGAAATGCGATCGCCACCGGCTCCAATCCGGGGGGTGCGCTGCAGTTGCCGCTGGATTGGCCGAGTAGGATTCGAGCTGGAAGGTCACAGGCAGGCTCAATAATTGGATAAGCGATCGAGCGATGTTGAAATGATGGGGCTGGCACGGTTCTCAGCGAACCTGCTTTCAGGGTTAACTTAGCCCCCAGCACCCGCTCGGATCTACGGGAAATTTCGGTATTTTTGCTGCGGATTAACCACTGGTTTGACATCCTAAGGCCAAAAGCTCGCCAGCCTCAAAAATATTCGGGTCGCTAGACTGTCTTACTAAAGGTTTGCGAGAAAAGGCCGCATTCCTACTTGTATTCAGCTGGGGCAAACAAACGATAAAAGCAGTTACATCTTTCTGGCGTGCAACCGCGATCTTACCCTCTAGTTGTTCTACCATCTCCTTTACTAAAGAGAGTCCCAAACCAGTCCCACCCTTATTCCAGCGATCCATTCTAGGAACGCGATAGAACTTCTCAAACAAATGGGGCAAAGCCTCAGTTGGAATCTCTGCTGTATTCGCCACACAGATCTCGAGCTCTTCTTCCATCCACTTCGCTCGCAGTTCAATCTTTCCGCCCGGAGCAGTGTATTTGCTGGCATTAGAGAGAAGTTCTCTAACGACACTTGCTAAATACTTGGGGTCAGTTTGCAAAGAACCCAAGGTTTCCGATACATCAATTAAAAACTCGTGGCCATCCTCAAACGCCCTAATTTCAGCAGCCTCAGCTATATCGTGCAAAAAAGCACCTGCATCAATCACTTCTGACTCGGGTTCGTAATGGCTTGTTTCGATCCGTTGAAGGTCGAGAAGGTCATTGACCAGCTCGACTTCCCGCTCGCATTGCTTTAATGCCAGTTGAAAATATTTCTGTCTTTTATCTTCAGAAGGAGCATTCGACATCATGTACAATGCCACTCGAAGGTTAGTGAGAGGAGAGCGAAGCTCGTGAGATACTGTGTTGAGAAAGTTGTCTTTAAGATGATTGATATGCTCGAGCCACTCTACTTTCTGTTGGGCAGAACGATAGCAACGGGCTTGATGAATCGCAATCGCACATTGGCTGGCCACCTGCTCCGCCAAACGAACTTCTGTCTGAGTAAAAGATTTCTCCAGCGGGCAGCGCAGATAGATATCCCCCAGTAAAATCTGCCGTTCACCGAACACTGGACAGGCAAGAATGGTGCTGCGCTGTTGGCGCGAGGGACTCTCCAACTGACAAAATTGCATCGATTGGCTGGTCGGTAGTGGTTGAAACTCCTGCGAGGGCTTGGAGATACTTTCTTTGAGCGGGCGGACAATAGAAAGACTTTGTTCGGGATATTGGTAGACAGCCCTAATTTGAGTCTGGGCCTCATCGTAAAACACAATATTGCACGAGTTTGCCTGGAGGGTAGCCGTCAATTCCTGCAGGACTGTAAGGATAATATGTTCTTCGTCCAAACTGTCTCGTACTCGCTCGGTAATGCCTTTGAGGGCGGATTCAAAGTTCAGGGCTTGCTGGAGTCGAGCAGTGCGGTCTCGAACTGCTTTTTCGAGGTTTGCATTCAAGTGCCGAGCGGCTCGATCTCGATGAACGATCCAGGCCAGCATCATTGCCAGCAATAGTTCGAGACCCAGCAAGGCTTCAGGTAAGATTGAATGGCGTTCGGCAAAATACTGCGCCTTTGGCCACACCTGGATGCGCCACGTGAGTCCCTCAAATTCAAAAAGCTCCTCAGCGATCCAGCGTTTTAGGAGCGACTGGTCTCCATGTTGGTAGAGTTCGGTATCTTCTCTATATATAGCCACAGAAAATTGGTCGAAGAAATTGCGCAATACTCGATCGGTTACGTCCGAGAAGAATTCCTGACGATCGAACGATCTGAAAATAAACTCTTCAGAAGACTGTTCCAAGGCGGTTGGGATGGAAGTCAGTAAATCAGGTGTACTCGCATCGGTCCCGGGGAAAATAGTCTGCACCTCTTCTCGAAGCATGAATTCTCGAACTTGTTGGGGTTGCGTGTTAACAGCAACAGGAGCCACCCAAGCAATGGCTTGGTATTCTCCAAAGCCTTCAACAAGTTGTTCTGCTTCAGCTTTCCAATTCTGCAGTGTAGGTTGACCGAGCAGTTGCCAATGTTCAGCGATCTGTTCTAGAGCGAGGGTTCTCTTCTCGAGGTGCTCGACTAGCTCGACGTTTATGCTGGCAAGCACCAGCTCAATTTCGCTCTCGATATGCTTGCTCCTACGCTCCCTAAGGATTTGCCACTGCGTCAAAGCAACGGCTGAAACGCACAGACCAACAGCTATGGGAAGAAAAGAATGCTGATTCATGGAACTGAATTCGCTAGTTGGAGTTCTATCCAAAGCAGACGAGGCTCGGATAATACTCAGTTATTAAGCATGATGAGCCAAGTCACGAAGCTGAACTATGGTTGCAGCATTGTCACAGGCTGGGTATCGTCAAACTTCAATCGCAGGCTAGCGGGCCTTTCCGATAAAAGGCCAGAACTTGCGAGCGATAGGACAAGGTGTATTCGATACGGGCATAGAAGTAAAGCGGTTATGCTTAAGGCCGTCTTTATATTCGATCTTATAGAGTCTCGGTGCTTGAGTAGTATTTGTGACAGATTTCTTTACGTCTCAACGATCTTACGGATGTTGGCTAAATGCCTGTACCCCCTTCAGGAGCAATTTCTCCCGGCCTTAGCGATGGCACTTAAATAGGGAGCTTCCTCTGCGGGACTGTTCCATCCACCGGCTAAGTCTCCATTGGGAGGCGCGATAGCACTTTCATGCCATTCGCCTCAGTTCCTACCAGGGCTCGGAAGACAGTTCTGCCGGTGCGATTTCAGTTCGCGAGCGTCAACCGGCAATCACCTCAACAATTGAGGGTTGCCGTTTTCGTCATAGACGATCGGGTCGGGGCCGAGAATACTTTTGACATCGATCGGCGCTAACTCCCCTCGCACCAATTGCGAGAGTGTATCGGAGCCGTCTGGATTGTAGATAATGGTACGCTCGACGCGGTTGTAGCCGGTACCGTTATTGTCAAACACCGTATGGTCATCCCACTTCACTAGCTCGACAACCAGTTTGTTTTCCCCTGGCTGCCAGCCTTCCAGATACACCGGTTGGCGGTCAGTGGTGACAGTACTGACGCCATTGAGGGTGTAGCGCACTCGGGCAGCTCCCAGATTGACCCCATCGACGAGGTAATCCAACAGAATGGGTTCGGCGCCGTAGGAGCCGCTGGGGGAGACGAGGGTCAGTAGTGCGGTGCCCTGTTGGAACAGCGGGGAATTTTGGCTATCTGCTTCCTCGACATGGAAAGTGATGTGTTGGAAAGAGGCGAGGGTGCGGTAACTGGCGTTCCAGGGGGAGGCCGCGACGACTCGAATGGTGTGGGTGCCGGGACCGAGGTCGAGCAGGAGGGGTTCGGACAAATCGTAGATATCGATGGGTTCTCGGTTGTCCACGATCGCCTTGAGATGCATGCCGATGCCCAAGTCGGCATCGAGGCCCAGCGGGAATCGCTGCACTCGAATCTCCAGAGGCACGCTCGTGCTGGGATAGGTTGCGTCCGCTTGCGGAGACAGAATAGAGATCTTGGGGGTGTAGCGATCGGTGTTTTGGGCGATCGCTGCAATCCCTTCCGGTTCCGACACTTGCGACACTTCTGACACTTCCACTTGTGGGTAAGCCGCCGAGCCCACCGCCGCTAAGAGTGCAGCCGCGCCAAACCCCAGTACCCGCTCGAACTTCAACATCGCTATCCCTACAAACCAGCAGCCATCAGCCTAGCAAGTGACGGAGCGAAAGCCGACAAGTCATCCCAGTTCTTAAAGTTCTAGAGCTGGCCGTCCAGCAGCGGCGTTTGCACCAGTTCTTCAAAGGTGAGCTGAGCAGCTTTCTGCAGAGTCTGAATCTTTTGGTGTTCCGCTTGAATTTGACCTTGGTACATGCGGGCGAGGTCGGTATCGCCATCGGTATAAGCCTTATCCCACAACTGCGTCCAGTAGCGATAGCGCTTTTGGCAAATTTCCAGTTCCATATTGGCGATCGCCGCCCGCACCACCATTTTGGGGCGCATGAGAGCCACGCGGGTATTCTCGTCCAGCCAGAGTAGGTGGCTGAGCCGCTGATTCAATTGCTCGTCGTGGGCACAACTGGCCCGCAACGAATTGAGCAACCTTTCTTCCTGCTGCTCGATTGCCGCTTGGTGAACGATTAACTCTAGAATCTTCTGCCAGAGAATGCGGTGGTGGGCCAAATTAAACTGCAACTCCCGCTCGGCCATCTCGGCGCGGATGGTGCAGCGGTGCTCGGCAAAGTGGAGATAGATCTGCAGCAGTTGCCCCTCCGAAGTCTGCAACCGGCCCGCTCGCTCTGAAACCGGTTTATCTTTGCCCCGCCAGCGATAGGTGCGCACGTTGCGACGCAACTCTTCTTCCAGCCGCAGCGCCAAGCGTCCGTCGCCCCGGCTGAGCAGCTCTGCCGACCGATGCAGGTAATGCGATCGCATCATGGTATCGGTCAAGTCTGACAGAATGCGCACCACCTCCTGACTGGCCTGCTGGAAGTGGACGGGATTGGACAGTTTCTTATCGGCGAGTGCTTGCTGAATTTGCCAGTCCACCCACAGGGGGGCGTCCCGAATCAATTGCTCGTAAGCCTCGCGGCTGTTTTCCTGCAGAAACTCGTCTGCATCTTTGCCAGCCGGGATCGTCAAGATCCGCAACTGAATTTCCCCCCGTCGAGCCAGATCTTTGAGGGAGGCGATCGCCCGTTCGGCAGCCTTCACCCCTGCTGCATCCGCGTCGAAATTGAGAATCGTCTGCTTCGATTCGCTGTAGCGCAGGAGTTGCTTTACCTGCTGCGGTCCCAAGGCCGTCCCCAAGGCCGCCACCGCCGTCTCGATCCCCGCTTGATGGAGGGAAATGACATCGAAATAGCCCTCCACCACCACCGCTCGATCTTGCTTGGAAATCGCATCGCGGGCAAAGTTGAGGCCGTAGAGCACTTGGCTCTTGTCAAACAGTTCAGTCTCGGGCGAATTGAGGTATTTGGGTTGTTCGTCCCCCATGGCGCGACCGCCAAAGCCAATCACTCGACCGCGAGCATCGAAGATTGGCAGGATAATTCGATGGCGGAAGCGATCGTAATAGCCCCGACCGTTCGATCGCGGCGTTACCAAGCCCACATCCTCCAGCAGCTTGACCGGCAACCGCTTTTGGTTGACTAAATACTCGTAGAGGGGTTGCCAGCCCGGAGGGGCAAAGCCAATTTGGAAGGTCTGTTGAGTCTCTGCCGAAATATGGCGCTTGTCGAGGTAGCGGCGGGCGGCCTCCCCCTGCGGCGATCGCAGGACGTGCTGGTAAAAATCTGTGGCAAGATACAAAATCTCGAACAGCTTGTCTTGTCGGGAAACAAACTGTTCGTACTCGCGTTTTTTCTCGGGGGACTGGGTCTGAATGTTCACTCCGTAACGGCGACCCAGTTGCAGCACTGTATCGCTAAAGGAGAGACCCTCTTGCTTCATGACAAAGCGCAGGACATCTCCCCCTTCGCCGCAGGAGAAGCACTTATAGATTTGCTTGCTGGGGCTGACGTTAAAGCTGGGCTTGCGATCCTGATGGAAGGGGCAGAGCCCCAGATAATTTTTGCCCTGCTTGCGCAGCACGACCTTTTCGGCAATGACCTCGACAATGTCGGCCTTTTGCCGCACCTCTTCAACCGTTTTCGGGTGCAGGTTCGGAGCGTGCATGAATTTGCAAGGGTATGAGGGGCGCGCTCGACTGGAAGGGGGAGCGATCGAGATATGCGCAGGCAGGAGCGTCTAGTGCAGACAGGCCCATCCACCGCAATAGTACCGCCGATCGCTTGCCCCCGCGCCTCCTGTGAAACTGCCGGAATCTAGTCTGACAGCTGCAGAACTGCTATCTAGTTTTTTGGAATGTCGCCAGCCGATCCGCCGAAGTCGAGCTGCGATCCTGCTTAAACAGCAACTCCCTCTGCCATCAGAGGGAGTTACTTTGCGAGGGTATATATCGGGCAGGGATTGAAACTTCAGAGCCTTTATCGAGGGGCGGCTCCGTTTAAACCACAAATAATTTCTCAGAAAAATAAGGGAGAGCAAATACTTCATAATGTTTTCTTTAGATTTATCCCCCAAAGTAACGAGAAGGTCCGTTCGAACGAGCAGCGCGGTCGGCGTCGAGAGCACAGGGGGTCGACAAACACGGTTAGGAGGCCGAGGCGATTGCCCCCAACCACATCGGTGAAGATGCGATCGCCCACAATCGCGACCCCTTCTGGGGGCAGATCCATCGCGGCGATCGCCCGACGCAGCGCGCGGCGGGAGGGTTTGATGGCGCGATTGATGTAGGGGAGATCGGTATCTGCGGCAATGCGACGGATGCGGCGGGTATTCCAGTTGTTGCTCACTAGCCAGATGGGGAAATGGTTTCCCATCTGCACCAGCCATGCCTTCACTTCGGGACTGGCATCGGGCTCTGCAGCCGACACGATCGTGTTGTCGATGTCGAGAATGACGCCGCGAATCCCCCGCCGAATCAGCACTTCTGCAGGCAACTGGGTGGCGGGACCCCCCACCACAATGTCCGGTTGGAGAAGCTGAATCAGTCGCTCAATCGAGTTCACAATTGCTTGAAAGCGGTTCCTTGCCAATTGATTGTAGGGTGCCTGCGCGCTCGAACTTAACTTTCCCCCCGCCGTCCCTCAAGAATCTGTCGCTGTGCCTTCAAATGATCCGCTAAGGTCTCGCTGAAGACGTGGCTGCCGTCATAGCGCGCGACGAAATAGAGGTTGCGAGTGGCGGCGGGGTTGAGGCTGGCCTCCAGGCTGGCCAGACCGGGGCTGGCGATCGCCGTCGGCGGCAGGCCCGCGTTGATATAGGTGTTGTAGGGGGAAGGCTGTCTGACTTCGGCAAAGGTTAAACGGCGATCGGGGGTTTGGCGAATGTTAAAGGCGTATTCGACAGTGGGATCGGCGGCGAGGGGAATGCCGCGTTCGAGTCGATTGGCAAATACCCCGGCGATTTCGGGGCGCTCTGAGGGCAAGACGGCTTCTTTTTCCACGATGCTGGCAAAAGTCACCCATTCGGAGAGCGAAAGGCGATCGCCCTCGGGCTGTCGGGCAGCGTAGTCTTCGTACAAGGGCAAGGCAACGCTTTCGAACTGCCGCAACATGATGTCGACCGCCATGGCAGGAGTACGGCGATCGAGGGGGATTTGGTAGGTATTGGGGAACAACCAGCCCTCTAGGCTGGGCAATTCGGCGGGCAACCAAGCCAAGTCGGGTCGCTGGGTGTTTTGGGTCTCGGCCACAAACGCTTCGGCCTCAAACCAGCCCAGTTGTTCGAAATAGTCGGCCATCTGGGCAATGCGCCATCCTTCCGGGATCGTAAATTGCTCTTCTACGCCGCGACCGCTGTCGATCGCCGCTGCAATGTCGGGTAATGTCCAACGGGGATCGAGATCGTAGGTGCCCGCCTTCGGTTCTAGATCTTGCCAGCGCATCCACAGTTCCCAGGCCCGAGGCGATCGAATCACCCCTGCTGCTGCCAACTGGCGACCGATCTGACGCACGCTACTGCCTGAAGTGACCTCGACCCGAACCCATTCTGCCGGTGCTGATTCATCCGCCACTGGGGCAGAGAGATAGCGCCAGCCCAACCAACCAGCGAGTCCGCTCCCCCCGATCGCCAAGCCTGTCGTTACACCTGCTGCCAATAGCCAACGTTTCCAGCCCATCGCTTCACTAGCCTCCTGCTTGCCTCAGTGTGTCACGAGGTTCTCCTCGCTATCTGCGCAAAACCACCTCCCTCAGAATGCCCGAGCGGCTGTTGTCAGCAAGCCGCCTCCGCTCCGCTCGATCGCTTCACTCCATTGAGAGAGACTAATTTCAGTACTCTGCGACACCATCGTAAAGAATCGTTAAATAGCTTTATCTGGCCGGGATTTTCCTTTACTCTAATTGACATAAAGTTTGATTCTAATTCAATGCCGCCGGTTGACTTCATTCCATAAAACAACTGGCTTGTATATCTTCTTTTAGCCGCCTCAGCGCTTGCTGAGGCGGCTTAGTTTTTGAACTTCCCGATCGCACCACCTCGATTCACACCACCTCGATTCACACCACCTCATAGTTTTGAACTGCAACAATGCCGTCTCGCCCCTCAGCCTTTGCCCGATACAGTGCCCGATCGGCCATCTCGATCAAAGTCGTCGGAGTGTCGCTCCTGACGGGAATGACGGTCCCTACCCCCTGACTGATGGAGAGAAACGGCCCGACTAAAGAGGTTTCGTGGCGAATCTTCGCTTGGGAGATCGACTTTTGAATACCCTTGGCAATTCGCAAGCCTTCCTTCGGTCCAGCAGAGGGCAGCAAAATAGCAAACTCTTCCCCACCGTAACGAGCCACCACCCCCAACCCCTCCGGTACCGCCTCCTGAATGAGTCCGGCGACCAACCGCAAACAGTCATCCCCCGCCTGATGCCCGTAGGTGTCGTTATAGCGCTTGAAATAATCCACATCCGATAAAATCAGCGTGATGGGAGTTTTGCGATGGCTGGCCTCCTGCCAAGCTTCGTCCATGCCGCGGTCGAAGAAATAGCGATTGGCCAAATGGGTGAGGCCATCTGAGGTAGCCAGTAACTGCAGTTGTTCGTTAGCAGTGCGTAGCTCCATAGTGCGAGCCGTTACCTCTGCTTCTAGAGTGCGGGAATAGTGGGCGAGTTGCCGGTTTTTGGATTCTAGAGTGGTGGCATAGGTGCGGATATCCTGCACCATTCTGTTAAATACATTAGCTAAGTCCTCCAGTTCGTCCCCCGTATTGAGGGAGATCGTGCCGCTGTAGTCGCGCTCTCGCACCTGTTGGACCCCTGCTGCCAGCAGTTGTAGGGGCTGGCTCATCCCGCGAGAGATCGCCGCTGCCAGCAAAATTGAGAGGACGAAACTCAGAGCTATGATGACGATGCAGATGAAGCGCAGGCGCACTAAAGCGTTGTATTCGCTGGCGATCGGCAGGTCCAGACCCAATACAGCGATGGTGCTTCCAGTGGAGTCTTTAATCGGGACAGCGGCGGTGGTGGACGTATAGAAGCTATCGGAGTAAAACGACCGCGACACCTGACTTTCCCCTTCAAAGGCATCCGCAAATATAGGGGATGTGGGTCGATACAAGTTGCCAATGGGATTTCCCGGCCAGTCCTCCCCTTCTGGCTCTGGGGCAAAAGAGGCGATGAATTTGATCGTGCTGCGATCGGGAGATTCGGGGGTGGTGATGGCGAGATAGGGTAGGACGGCGCTGGGGTAGTCGAGAAATTCTTGGGGGTAATTGTCTTGGAGAGGCTCGATGCGATCGCGGCTAGCGCGGTTGATAACTCTGAGCACTTGGGTGAGGCGCTGAAATTCAGGGGTTTGGTGATAGGTTTCGATGTCTTCGGGAGACAAGCTATTGAGAAATCCGCCGGGGGGAATTTTGGCAATGTCTGCGGCGGTGACTTGCGAGTCGCGATCGATTCGGGCTTTGAGATCGACAAGGCTCTCCCGCAGCTCTTCATCAATCAAAAATGTCCCGATATGGGCCATGTCTTTGAGCCGATCGTTAATTTGCTTGAGGATCAGGGCTCGGGTATTGAAATAAACGTAAAATACACTGACGCTCGTCAGCCCAACGGTTAGTAGCGAAATAGCAGTCCTTAGTTTGACGCTGAACGAACGACGCATCGTTGGTGGATGAGCGACCTCATTTGGCTAACCTTACCCCTTAGATGTTGGTAGAAAGGCTTCTCTCGTGATTTTTTACAAAACAATTTCGTAGATACACCCAGTCTCGAACCATTTCTGTGGTTTAGGGCAGAGTTTAAATACCTCTCCCAAATCATTGAGGGATCGATTCATGCCTTGCTGGAGAGTGCCGTCGGGTTGGCCTGACGCAGCGATCGCACGGTATCTACAACACAATTGCCGATCTGTTCGATCTCCGCTGGCGTAGTGCCGCGACCGAGCCCGAAGCGCAGCGATGCGCGAGCTAGTTCGGGCGATCGCCCCAAAGCGGTTAAGACGTGAGAAGGGGCGGAACGAGCCGAACTGCAGGCCGATCCAGAGGAGAGCGCCACCACCTCTCGCACCCCCAACAGCAGCGCCGAACTATTCACGCCTGCAAAGCTCGCATTCAGATTGTCTGCCAGTCTGGGCTCTAGAGCGCCGTTGAGGGTGATGTTATCTAGGGTCGAGAGTATTTCCCAGAGGCGATCGCGCAGCTGCCGCAGGCGCTCCTGTTCCGCTGCCATCTGCGCCAGCGCTAACTCCACCGCTTTGGCAAAGCCGACAATCAGGGGGGGATTGAGGGTGCCGGAACGGCGATCGCGTTCTTGGCCGCCGCCGTGCAGTTGGGGGGCGAGCTTGACGCGAGGATCGCGGCGACGGACGTAGAGTGCCCCCACCCCTTTGGGGCCGTAAATCTTGTGGGCGGTAATAGACATGAGGTCGACGCCGAGGGCTTCCACATCCAGCGGGATTTTGCCCAGGGCTTGGGCTGCATCGGTATGGAAGAGGGGCTTGTGTCCTATTGCTGACGCCTTGTCGCGCAGAAGCTGGCCGATGTCGGCGATCGGTTGCAAGACGCCAATTTCGTTATTGGCCGCCATCACAGATACCAAAATCGTATCCGAGCGCAAGCTCTCTGCCAGCGTTTCTAAGTTCAGCAACCCATTGGGCTGCACGGGCAGGATCGTCACTTCAAACCCCAATTGCCCCAAATATTGCACGGGATCGAGCGCGGCTCGATGCTCGCTGGCCACGGTTACGAGGTGGCGACCCTGCTGCAAATAGGCTTCAGCCACTCCCTTGATGGCGAGATTGTTGGCCTCAGTGGCTCCACTGGTAAACACCAATTCTGTGGGTTCAGCGTTAATGGCTGTGGCGATCGCTTCTCGGGCAGTCTCGACTGCTGCCGCCGCCGTCCAGCCATAAACGTGCGTTTGACTGGAGGGGTTGCCAAACTGCTCCCCAAAGTAAGGCAGCATGGCTTCCAAGACTTCGGGGGCGAGGGGTGTCGTGGCCTGGTGGTCGCAGTAGATGGGCTGCGAGGCGTGTCCCATAGCAGTGGGGAGATTTTGTTCTGTGGTAGGTACCTCTATGGTAGTGTTTGCGATCGCCGACTTGAAGTCCTGAAACGAAGCAGAGGCTCTCGCACAAGTCCCCCATCCTGGGGGATTTAGGGGGCTGAGTGCAAGGTATATCAAGCAGTTCAGACATTACCTCTCTCTCGTCTCTGACTTTTTCTGCGCAGGATTATTTCAGGTATTCCGAGTGGTAGGCTAATGGCGATCGCGCATCCCGAGCCAATGACTGCTTTTAATTTAGAGACCGCACTCTCTGTTGCCAATCAGGTGGTGTTTAGAGCGAACAATCGGCATTTAACCGATATCGAGACAGCGATATTCAAAGGGGCTTGGAACCGGGAAGACTACGACCAAATAGCAGCCAAGGCACAGTATTCTACACGCTATATCAGTCAGGATGTCGCACCAAAACTGTGGAAGTTATTATCCGATGCGCTGGGAGAACGGGTTCGCAAGAGTAACTTTAAAGAAGCCTTGAAGCGTTGCTGGGAAAGGGAGGAAACTGCGCGGGGGGATGCTATGGCGATCGCGACACCGCTCTCTCAGACGGTTCGAGCGCCAGTCAAACAGCCGCTTGTAGCAATTTCAGATTGCGATTTGGCGAGTTTGCCGAGTTATCCCAGTGGTGCGGTGGCGATCGACTCGAAGTTTTATGTGGAGCGTACTCCGATTGAAGCCAAAATTAAGGAAGAGCTCGGTCAGCCAGGGGCTTTAGTTCGGATTAAAGCCCCTCAGGAAATGGGAAAAACCTCGTTGGTACTGAGGGTTTTAGCTTCTTTAAGTCGGCAAGGCTATCTCTCTGTCTACTTAAACTTCGAACAGGCAGACAGCAGCATCCTGAGCAATCTGGACCGGCTTTTACGCTGGCTGTGCGTCAATATCACTCGCCAGCTTCAGCTCGATTCGAGTCTCGACACCTACTGGAATGAAGAGATGGGGAGTAAGCTGAGCAGCACCCTCTATCTTCAAGAGCAGATCTTAGAACGAATTGAATCCCCTACGATTTTAGTGCTCGATCGCGTCAGCCAGATTTTCGAGTATCCCGAAGTGGCCAAGGATTTTTTGCCTCTGATTCGATCGTGGTATGAAGAATCTAAGCGGATTCAAATTTGGAAAACATTGAAGATAGTGATGATTCACTCCACAGAGGTATACATTCCGCTGAATTACCATCAATCCCCTTTCAATGTTGGGCTGCCCATTCAACTACCCTGTTTTAACCTCGACGAACTCCAGCAGTTGGCTCAACTCTACGAGCTCGATTTAAGTTTGGCAGAGTCCAGCAGTTTAATTGAGATGCTAGGGGGGCAACCTGCCTTAGTACATGCGGCGATTTATCATCTCAGTCGTGGAGAACTCAGCTTGCCGGAATTACTCAAGACTGCTGCGACCAATCATGGCATCTATCACTATCATTTGCAGCGCCATTGGGTCGCGTTGAACGAGCAGCCGGAGTTAACGCATGCCCTCCGTTCAATTCTGATGGCGACCGACCCTCCCCACTTAGAGCCTCAAATTTTCCATCGTTTAAGCAGTATGGGCTTGATCGCCGTTGATGCCGGCAAACCCGTATGTAGCTGCAATTTATACAAGATATATTTTGAATCTCAGTGGTTGAATCGCGAAGGCAGCGCTTGACCGGCTCAGTATAATTTGTATAAATTAATCTTTAAATTTAAGAAAGGTGACTAAACGATCACTTTACGCCTTAGTTGGCCCTTGTTTCAGTATTCTGTGTACAGACATAACCCTAAATTTCAGTTGATGATTGCTTTATTAAAACCTAAAAGACACAAACAATACAGTGCTAGAGCAAAATGCCGATAATAAGTTTGGCTTGCAAACCCTTTGCTCTCTTTTTCTAGCCTTGGCTGCCGGAGTTGATTGCATCTGTCCTAGGGCGCTGTGGGCTGAGACGGTCAGTGACTGTAGAGACTCGATCTCGGCCTGCCTTCAGGCTCAATCTCCCGCTCCAGATCTGCAGGCGGAGTCTCCAGCTTTTGTCTCTGCGAGTGACTTGCTCGGTCCGGTCAGTATTACGGTCGAGCGGTTTGAATTTGAGGGCAATACGGCTTTTAGCGATCGCGAGCTCTCAGAGATATTGGCGGATCTGTTGGGGCGATCGCTGTCGTTTGTGGAGTTGCTCGAAGCTGAAAAGCTGATCGAACGGGTCTATGCGCGGGCAGGTTATCTGAATTCTGGGGCGGTGATTGTTGCCAATCAAACGCTGTCGCCGACGAATGCGGTGGTGGCGGTACGCATTGTGGAGGGGGAGTTAGAGGCGATCGAGGTGACGGGGAATCGGCGGCTTCGGACGGGATACATTCGCAGTCGCTTGGAGCTGGGGACGGCGGGGGCGCTCAATCAAGATCGAGTTCTGGAAGCTTTACAACTGTTGCAGTTAGATCCGCTAATTGAGTCTGTGTCTGCTGAGTTGTCGGCGGGAACTCGCCCGGAGTCGAGTGTTTTATCAGTGCGGATTGAGGAGGCGAAAGTCCGACGCGGGAGTTGGCGGTTGGGCTGGCGCTGTCGAGTCAGACTAGCAAGACGCAAATTTTGGGGGTGGAGTTTCCGCTGTCGGAGGGGGCGGAGGAGGATGGGCGGACGCGGGTGGCGGCTTTGCGCTTGTCTCAGAAGTGGACGCAGCGGAGTGCGCGGGATGTGTTTGCGGCGTTTTCGCAGTTGAGTGTGGGGGTGAATGGGTTTGGGGCGACGGATAACGCGGCTGCGCCGGATAGTGAGTTTTTGGCTTGGCGGGGGCAGGCGCAGTATGTGCGGCGGTTGGCTCCCGAGACGTTGTTGGTGGTGCGATCGAATTTGCAGTTGGCGGATCGACCGTTGTTGGTGCAGGAGCAGTTTGGCTTGGGGGGGCTGAATAGTGTGAGGGGGTATCGGCAGGATGTGTTGTTGACGGATGCGGGCTGGTCGATTTCGGCGGAGACGGTGTTGCCGGTGTTGCGGCTGGGGGCGGTGGATGGGGTGTTGCAGTTGATTCCGTTTATTGATTATGGGGTGGGGTGGAATGTGGGCGATCGCCTCGACCCGGATGAGCCGGAGTTGTTGGGGGTGGGGGTGGGGGCGCAGTTGCGGATGGGCGATCGCTTTAGTGCGCGGTTGGATTGGGGGGTGCCGTTGTTGGAGAGGCCGAATCGCGATCGGACCCTTCAGGAGCAGGGGTTATATTTTTCAGTTAATCTATCGGCTTTCTGATGACTAGCTTTTTACAAGCTATCTCAGCTCCTGCAAGTGCAGCTCTGGACGTTTGCCTAAGGCTAAGAGGGCAGTCTCTAAGGTTTGCAGTTTTGTGCCGTGATGGGGATCGAGGATGCGCCGAATCTCTTTTTCGTCTTTGCCTAGAAGTTCTCCCAGCCGAGTATTGGACAGGCCCGATGCCTGGATCTCTATATATAGGGCTGCTTTGAGGGCCATCTGCAGTGGCACGGCTACTAGATATTCTGAGTCTTGCAGTTCTGAGGGTTCAGGAATATTCAGGCGATCGTCAATTCGGGCGGCGATCGCTTCTTCTAGACAATCGCTGGCCTCAGCTAAGCACTCTTCCACGGTGTCACCTTGAGTGATTGCCTCAGCTAGGTCTCGAAAGTGGACGACAAAGCCGCCTTCTTTCTCTGGTAACAAGGATATGGGATAGGAAAATCGATTCATAGGTCCTCTTTGCTTATGCCAAGCTGTTTCAAGATTGCAGTTAGGGTGCCAGTCTTGAGCTCCTTTTTGAGATCGGGGATTACTGCATATCTCTCACTCAAATAAATTGTGATGTGGCTGCCTTTGCCTCGCTTGTTCTCTAGGTGCATATCTAAGGCACGCTGCTTGGCGAGTTTTCTGAGTCGCTGAATGAGTTCTTTTCCCGTCATTAAACTATTTTCGGACAAAAGCGTCCGACTCACCAGTTCAATCTAACATGCTCTTCCGTCCGTGAAGAGGTGGAGTGGGAATTGAAAGCGATCGCCTCCCAACGCCTACTCTCGTACAGCAGTACTTGTTCGGAGACATAGCAGGAAATGTTGGATGCATATCTCCGAGGCTGCTGGAGATAAAACTAACTTAAAACGACAGACTTCGATAGTGCCAGATTCACCTCTAAACTATCGATGGCATCGATGGCATCTTTTCAATCCTTGCATTGGAGCAGTTTGGTGTAGCTCATTGAGTTGGGATAAGAACAGCGACATTCCTAGGAGATCGGGCAAGTGAGGAAAAATAAGCAGCGATGGCAGCGAACTCTAGTGGCGATCGCCGCCATCTTGGCCTTCCTCTTCGGCGCAGTAACCGTCGGACATCTGAGAACCCTCCCCGCCGCCGCCCAATCGAACGCCATCCAGCTAGCCGAATCAGGCCGACAACTCTACCACTCCGGCCAATACCAAAAAGCCCTATCCGTCTGGCAACAAGCCGCCGAAGCCTTTGTGGCCAAAGGCGATCGCCTCAACCAGGCCATGGCCCTCAATAACCTCTCCCTCAGCGCCCAACACCTCGGCCAGTGGACCGCAGCAGAAACCGCCACCCGTCAAAGCTTAGAGATCCTGCGCCGTCAAAACTCCAACCCAACCCAGCAACGCCTCCTAGCCGCCAGCCTAGACAGCTACGCCCAACTGCAATTCGCCACCGGTCGCCCCACAGTAGCCCTCGACCTATGGCAAGAGCCGCCCAATCCTACGATCGCCTCAACGACACCCAGCGAGTCGCCGCCAGCCACATCAACCAAGCCCGAGCCCAACAAGAACTCGGCCTCTACTCCCGTGCCTGCACCACCCTGCTACAGGTCTTGGGCAAAAACGGCGATCGCTGCGAACTGACCGAGAGCCCAGCCCTAACCTCCCCCGACTCCACCGATCTCCCCCTGCCCCTCAGACTTCGGGCACTGAGCAGTTTGGGCACGATCTTGCGCGTCACCGGACAACTGCAACCCGCTTACGAAGTCTTGACCGCCAGTTGGCCCCTAGCCCAAGACTTAGGAGACCCAGATCTGCAAGCAGAGCTGGCGATCGCCCTCGGCAACACCGCCCAGGCATTGGGCCTCCGCCAAACGACAGAAACCGCCTCAAGCTTCTATCAACCGCAGCTCGTCTCCCAGCCCTCACCCATCTGCGGGGCTACCCTCGATCGCCCCTCCCCAGAAACCCTCTATCGCCAAGCCAAGCATTGCTACCAGCAAGCCTCCAATTCCCCTTCCCCCCTCACCTCGATTCAAGCCCGCCTAAACCAATTGGCCCTCGCCGCCGGCACGAACCCCACCCCTGCACTCCTAGCTCAACTGCCCCAATTGCAGCAGGACCTCGATCGCCTGCCCGACAGCAGCGCCTCGGTCAATGCCCGCCTCAACCTCGCCCAAACGGCCCTCTGCCTGCAAGGGAGCGGGAATGCGATCGCTCAATCTCCCCTCCTGCAACAGTGCCCCAGCTTCTCAAGTCCCCCGACAGACACTGCGCCCGATCGGACCTTGAACTGGAGCGAGATCGAAACCTTGGCGGCAACCGCCCGCGATCGCGCCCATCAACTGGGCGATCGCATTGCTGAATCCTATGCCTTGGGCTATCTGGGAGCCATTGCCCTGCAAACCGACGATACCGCCACAGCAGAACAGCTCACGCTACGCGCCCTGCAACAAATCTCGGCCTTCGATGTCCCCAGTACCGCCTATCTCTGGCAATGGCAATTAGGTCGCCTCTACCGGCAAAAAGGCGATCGCCCCCAGGCAATGGCCGCTTACAACCTAGCCGTCCACACCCTAGATTCCCTGCGTTCCGAATTGGTTGCCGTTTCCCCAGAAGTTCAGTTTAATTTCCGCGATAGTGTGGAACCCGTTTACCGCGAATTTGTCGATCTGTTACTGCAGTCCGAGAGCCCCAGCCAAGAGGAGTTGCTGCAGGCCCGAGAGGCGATCGAAGCCTTGCAATTAGCAGAACTGAATGACTTTTTCCGCGAAGCCTGCGAAACCTACCCAGAGCAATCCATCGATGCCATCGATCCAAAAGCAGCGGTGATTTATTCCATCCTGTTGCCCCACCGCTTAGCCGTTATCCTGTCAGTCCCAAATCGACCGCTGCAGTTCTACGCCACCGAGTTTGCCGGGGACACAGAAGGCTTATCGCAGGTGGAGCAAAGCTTCGACGATCTATTTGCCCGCCTCAATCCAGCCTTTTTCAGCCCCGATCCCCTGCGGCCCCACCAGCAGTTTTACGATTGGTTGGTGCGGCCTGCCGAAGAGACACTCGCAGACAGCGGTACCGAGACGCTGGTTTTCGTTCTGGACGGGCTCTTGCGAGGCGTGCCGGTAGCCGCCTTGCACGATGGCCAAGACTACTTAATCGAACACTATGCCGTAGCCCTAACGCCGGGGCTGCGCCTGTTGGATGCGCGATCGCTCTCCCTCGATCGCCAAAACGTCCTGGCGGCCGGAGTTGCCGCATCGCGTCAGGGGTTTGCGCCTCTGCCAGGGGTAGCGGAGGAAATGGCGAGAATTGTAGCCCTCACTCCGACAGAGGTCATGCTGGATGGAGAGTTTACCCGCGATAACCTACAGGAGCGCGTCATTGAGACTTCGTACCCCCTGATTCACTTGGCCACCCACGCCCAATTGTCCTCGCGTTCGGAAGACACCTTCCTGCTCACCTGGGACGATCGCATCAACGTCAAAGACCTCGATGCCTTACTGCGCAATCGCCGCGATCGCCCGATCGAACTCTTGGTCTTGAGTGCCTGCCAGACGGCAGTGGGAGACAAGCGCGCCGCCCTCGGCTTGGCAGGGGTGGCCGTCCGTTCGGGGGCGCGCAGCACCGTTGCCACCTTGTGGTCCGTTCAGGATGCCTCGACCGTGGATGCGATCGCCGAATTTTATGCAGCCCTGCGGCAGGGAGATCGAAGCAAAGCGAAAGCCTTGCAGCAAGCACAGTTGGAATTACTACACTCGCCTCAGTACAATCACCCTTTCTATTGGGCACCATTTGTATTGGTGGGCAATTGGTTGTGATATGAATAAGGCACTCGCCGCACGTGAATTTCAGTGGCCCATCCCGACTCTCTCTGCCTGTATCGATCGCCTCACCTATTACTGAGACTGGGACTTGTCGCGATCGCCGTTGGCGGAATGGCAACCTTCGTTCGAGCCGACACTCACCATCTGGAAGGCGATCGCTCGGAACCCGTCAAGCCAAGTTCGTCAACTTCGTCCGAATCCCCCTCCCTTGAGTCAGCCCTTACCGAACCGCCTCTAACCAATCAGGTGCCGTTGGGCTCGGGGATCGTCTTTATTCCGCCGCCAGGAGAGCCCATACCTGTCCAATCTGCGGATGGAGGGGCGCGCAACCGTCAGTGTTTCAATACCGTCGATAGCGCCACTGTCGAGGGCGATCGCCCTCAATTAGCCGCCCTCGTGCCCCCCTCCCAAATGGGACTCACCGCATCGGGGCGACCAACGCTGTGGCTGTACCAAGCGATTCCCTCCATTCGCCAGATTCTCTTGAGCGTACGAGAAGCAGAGAGCCTGCTGTTTCACTCCCAAACCACGATTGAAGTCACCCCCGATCGGACCTGGCTGGGCCTGCAAATCGCACCAGAAGGCCCGCCTTTAAAACCCGAAATTGCCTACGAATGGTCAGTTTTGGCGATCTGCGGCGATCGCCCCGGCCCCAAAGACCCCAGCCTCTCCGCTTGGGTGCGTCTGGTCGTGCCTCAGCCCTCCAGCAGCACAATTGAAGCAACCCCTCTCGCGCTGTTGCAACAATACGGCCAGCAGGGACTCTGGTACGACTTGGTGACGACTTTGATGCAGGCCCAGCAATCCCCCCCAGAGCAGGAACTGCTGGCAGACACCTGGAGCGATCTGCTCGACTACGCTGGCCTCAGCTCGATCGCCCGCGACCCCTTCGCTCCCTCAATTCGGGCGGGCAATTGAGTCTGTAGCGGCTTGCAAGTGCTGCTCGACGATCGCTTGTGCGGCAGGATTTTCGGACTGTCGCAAATATTCCAGCGCAATGCGCCCCGCCACGGGATCTTCTTCCTGAGCCTCGCTCAACCGGGTCAACGTGCTGTGAAATAGCAGCCATTCTCGCTGGCGCTCGGCCAGAATTGCGGCCACCCCCGCAGCAGCCCCACAGGCCAATAGAGCGGGAACGAGGGGGAGCCACCAGCCCCAGAGAAAAGCCAGAAAGCACCCAGCCACCAATCCCGAGGCGATCGCCATCAGCGCCAGAGCAACCGTTCCCAGCGATCGCAGTTGCCAAGCAATGCCACTGCCAATGGCAGCCCAGAACAAGATCCACAGCCCCTCCCACGGATCGGACCACACCCGCAGCAGCACTCGTCCGTCCAGAGCAGAGCTGAGAATCTGGCTTAAGATATTCGCGTGGATGACAATTCCAGGCATGTGCTCGGGAAAGCCGGACAGGCGATCGCTATAGGGAGTCAGAAACCAATCGCTGGCGCTTTGGGCGGTTAAGCCAATCAGCACGACGCGATCGCGCACGAGAGAGTCTGGAATATCGTGACGGTCCTCCAAAACCTGCCGCAGGGGCAAGGTATCGAAGTCTGCCGCATTGCCGCGAAAATTGAGCAGGATTTGAAATCCGCCTGCTTCGGCACGGACGTAACCGCCGTCGTTGCGCTCGAACCGCTCGAAGATCCTGCGGCCCAAGCGCAATCGCTTGCGCGAGCCCTCTAGAGCAGTGGCGGAAGTGTCCTCCGCCATCAAATAGCTCAGCGCTAGCCGCGTGGCAAAACTTTGACGGATATCCTCCTCCGCCAATTGCACTGACAGCAATGCCCTGCGCACCTTGCCATCGCTATCTAACATCACATCGGCAAAGCCCACCTGCCCCAGGCGAGAGAGCTCGTCGGCTGGGGCCAACCGATCGCCCACCACCTTTTCAATCCCCACTAGATGGGGCGTCGTTCTAAACACCTCCATCAATTGCTCGTGCCCTGGTTCAACCGGCAAGTTGCGATAAAAATCGAGCCCGATCGCCCTGGGTTCGTAGCGATCGAGCCTCGTAATGGCCCGTGCCAACACGCCATCAGTTAAGGGCCATTGCCCAATCGAGTCAATATCCCGTTCGTCAACGGTCACCACTAAAATGCGGCGATCGGGGGGCTCTGCCGGTTGCCAGCGAAATAGCAGATCGAGCGTGCTCCACTCCCATGCCTGCAGCAGTCCCGCAAATCGCAAGAGCAGGACGGGCACAGCAATCCCCAACGCGATCGCCCCACTCCACCCCCAAGCGGGTTGAGTGCCCTCTCGGCGGGCCTGCTGCCGCGACTCTGCCAGCAGTTGGCTGCCCCGTTCGAGGGCGTCGAGAGCAGCCTGCGTCTGCCGTTGGGCCAAATCTCGACTGGCTGCCAAATAGCGATGGTCAGCATCGCTCAAGCGTCTATCTGCCGACCAATCCAGTGCGTCTTGAAGGTGGGTCCCTTGCAACAGGTAAATCTCGTCGCCATTGGAATCCAACCACTGGCTGAGTAACTGGGCATAGGGGCGCAGGTCCGCCAGTTGGCGCTCCACCCAGGCTCGATCGAAAACCAAGTGGTAAATCGGGTTTTTCACCCTTAAATACCCCTGCTGGTTGCTGACAATCCCCGAGAGCAAGAGCTCGCAACCTTTGCGATCGCCCTCAAACGGCAAGAGCTCGCCCACTTGCTCGGACTTCAAGACCTGTTGGTACAGTCCTAAGAGACGCCCTGCCCTGCGCGGTTCTCGGATGAGGCGATCGCGAATCGTGCGCAAATGTTCGGGAACGTCTTGCAATTCCCAGTGTTTAACAACCTGTGCTCGCACAATGCCTGCGACCATTTCGAGATCGTCCCGAGTGGCGTCGTCTTGGGTGCGATCGCGATCGGCCACGAGCTGGCAGAGTTTCTGAGTTAAAAAGGGCTGCCCTGCCGTCCAAACCAAAATCTCTCTCAGCGCCTCTCCAGCATTGCGCGTGCTGCCCTCCAGACCTCGGGCGAGAGGCTGAGCCTCCTGCCACTGAAATCCGTGCAGGGCGATCGAGCGACCGATGTTGAAGGGGGTAGCGCGATCGTCGCCAATCAGCTCGGCAGGGGTTGCCGCCCCAAGCAGTGCAAAGGTGAGCTGCTGAAAGTTTGCATTCAAACTCCGTTGGTTGTAATAGGAGCGCAGCGAGGCAAAAAAATCATCGACCGGAAACGACAAGCTCAATAAACTATCAATTTCATCCACAAACACAACCAGTTGCGTGCCAGTTTTGCGGCTCGTAGATGGGAGAATTGAGTTCAATAGACCTTCGACAAACAGATTCCACTTTTGGACTGGGGCCAGATCTCCCCATGCCCTCCAATCTGCCAGTAAGTCAACCGTCCCCACCAATCCCAAGCTGCGCCAAAGCTCGATCGCCACCCCCTTATACCATTGCTCGGGAGTAACTCCCTCACCCCCAATACGAGACATATCAATTGCAGCAGATCGAATTCCCTCTTGCTGCAACCGCGACATTGCCCGCACCATCAAGCTCGACTTACCCATCTGTCGAGCATTAAATACAAAACAAAACTCTCCCGAGAGGAGAGAGGTATATAGATCGGAATCCGCTTGACGTTCTATGTAGAATGGATGTTCTGGGTCGAGACTGCCTCCAATCTGATAGGTTCTCATCGTCACTATCTCAGTAAATTTTCCAGGCGAGGATCGAAAGTCTTGCAATACATCTTACAACGCATAACTGCGTTACCGCCAAATCAACCTATCTATCTTAGAGCTCGCAATCTACGATCCAGTATAGCTTGCGTCCAGTATCTTTTCGCCGTAACAGAGCAACAAAATGATTTAAAAAGAGATTGATCTTTCAGTTATATTCGAATGTAGCGATCGCAATAGAGATAGATCTTTCCAGAATAAAATACAGATTTAAGCAGAATAAAAATGAGTGATAAACTGCTTCTAGCCTAAACTATTTAGCTTTAAAAAGATGTCTTTAATTCCATCTCACTAGCTATGCGCAGAGAATATTGTCTCTCGGTCTAGATGGTAGAAACCCTAGCATGAGAGTGCAACTCGCTGGCCTCATCGACTGCCTCTCCTGCCTAACTCTTTAAGTGAAGTCAGTCGTAAAACTACAAAATCATCTATAACTGGACTCTGCTTGCGAGTTCAACCGTCGCAACAACCACAGCGATACGGTATGACCGATAAAGTGAGCCCCCTTGAAGGGTTTCAATTTTTTGGAGCGATCGCCATCCCACGTCAGTTTGATAAAATCATCTGCAAGCGATCGCCCCTCCACCACTTCGCTGGGTCACTCCTGCAAAGGTAAAAACTCGCGATCGCTCGGCAAAGCCGCCACCGGTTCGCTCAACAAAAACTCCCCCGACTGAATTTGCAGCTTCAGAGCCTCTGCCACCGCCAGAGACAAACGCAAGCTCGCCAGCGGAGCCACCCGTACCAACTGCCCGTTTAACTGAATCTGACCGGACTTCAATTGCGCGTAACTCACCAACCCAAACGTAGGCCGCACCCGCCGAGGAATCGCAAAATCCACCACTGGAGCCACCAACTCTGCATCCGACACTGCGGCCCGTTCCACCACTTCCTCATTCAACACCGGAATCGGAATCCCCACCCCCAACATCAAAGACGGCCCATACCCCTTGAAATAACAACCCCGCACCCATTGCGACTGCATCTGCTTGGCATCCCCAATCAGCGCCAGCGTCGCCGACGGACCGATCGGCGTCAGATTCGGCAACCGCTTCTGCCCCGGAAAATGTTGCGTTCCCTCCCAAGCGATATACCCTTGCGCCCCCCCCAAAAAAATCCGCGTTCCAATCCCGATCGCCTTCAACTCGGGATCGTTCAGCAAAGGCGACAGCGCCCCAGGATTCGAATAAACTGCATTGCCCAAGCGGGGCTGCAACGGACCGAGATAAGTGTATAGAGGGCGATCGCCCCCATTCACCCCCACAATAAAATTCTGATAAGCATTGCGAGGGTTGAATAAATAAAATTGATTCAGTCGCTCCTTCGATAGCATCGTATCGATTTCAGCCCGAGGATAGCAATCGGTCACCTGACCGACCGCATGTAGGTGAACCGACTTGCCCGCAATCAAATCGGCGATCGCGTGCCCTCCACCATAAGCCCCATCAGCCTTATCGGATGGCTGCGCCGCCCCCACATACAAATCGACCGCCCCAAACCCCGCATAAGCCGGAACCTCATTGAGCCAAGCGCGATGGATTTTAATCGGCGGATCGGAATGCCCAATATTGAGAATCGCCCCCGAAGCCTCCATGGGCTCGAAGGTGCCCGTGGCGATCGCATCCACCCGCTCGAACGCCGCCCGCACCCCCACCTCGGCCACCAATTCCTTCAGCTCGCAAACCGTCAGCACCGTCACGCTGCCCGCCACAATCTTTGCATTGATATCGGCGATCGTGCGCATCGAGGCAGTAGACATAACATCAGTTCAATAAAAGACTGGCCCTACCCCCCAATGCCGAGGCAAAGGTCAGGGAATTTTAGCTCGACCGTCTCCCGGTCGAGCAACTCAATGCTTGAGAAATAGCTCGTTCGAGCTGAGCTCTATCTGGACGTAAGGCACTGAGGCGATCGCCATCACGAATCGCATTCATCCAACCAAAGATCCAGATCTGCCCCAGTCTGAAAATCCAATAGTACTTCCCCCAACACTTCCAATTGGGGCAGTGTTAGTGCTGCTATACGAGCTTGGCGCTGTGTAGAAACCTCCCCGAACCGCCGCGTAAGCAAGCGCAAGATCAGTGCTCGTTCCCCCTGTTCGCGTCCTTCTTTGCGTCCCTGTTCCAGCCCTTTCTGAAGCGCCATGCGCTCAATCGTACTGAGATAAGGCATACGACCCTCCCGCTCCCATTGCTCCAACTCTGTCCGAAATTGTTGCTCGTAGTCTAGCAGCTTCACCGTGGGAAACCGAAAGCTGACCTCGCAACCCCACAGACCCGTCTCAAATCGATTGGGCCGCCAACTGGCTCGCTCGTCACTCAAAATGGCCAAATTGGGACATTAAATTTGTCCCGCAAGCGATAGTTATAGGTATACATCCGTGCTTCAAATCGGACTCATGTGGCTGAAGGAGAGGATGTAGAAATATCCACGGTTGAGAATACTCCTTCTACAACCGTGGCCCAAGGCTTCTTGCCAGAAACCTGGATTTGACTCAGCCAGAGCGAAGCCTAGAGCTTCACTTCAATATCCACACCAGCCGGAAGATCGAGCTTCATCAAAGCATCAATCGTTTTAGAAGAAGGGGAATAGATATCGATAATGCGGCGATGGGTACGGGTCTCGAAATGCTCGCGAGAATCTTTATCTACGTGAGGCGATCGCAGCACGCAATAGATCCGTCGGCGGGTGGGCAAGGGAATCGGCCCTACAGCTGCTGCCTGAGTGCGGTTCGCCGTATCCACAATCTTGTCGCAGGAGGTATCCAGCAGGCGGTGGTCGAAAGCCTTGAGGCGGATACGAATTTTTTGCTTATCCAGAGTAGAAGTCATCGTAAATTTGCCAGTGACAGGTAGAGACAAGACTGGCGTAGGTGCCCTGACAGTTTGCCAGAAGGCGTCCCTACGCCAGCCTCAGTAAAGCTTATTCAACAATTTCGGACACAACGCCCGCACCCACAGTACGGCCCCCTTCGCGAATCGCGAAGCGCATCCCCTTCTCAATCGCGATCGGGGTGATCAGCGAAACCGCCATCTTGATGCGATCGCCAGGCATCACCATTTCGGCATCGGAACCATCGTCAGCCGTAAATGCATCGATGGTGCCCGTCACATCAGTGGTGCGTACGTAGAACTGAGGACGATAGCCGGGGAAAAAGGGAGTGTGACGACCGCCTTCTTCCTTCTTGAGGATGTAGACCTCAGATTTGAACTTAGTGTGGGGGGTAATGGAACCGGGCTTTGCCAGAACCATGCCGCGCTCGATTTCATCCTTCTGAATGCCGCGCAGCAGGACGCCCACATTGTCGCCAGCGAGACCTTCTTCTAGGGTCTTCTGGAACATCTCTACACCCGTCACGGTGGTGGAACGGGTGTCGGCTAGACCCACCAATTCAATCGTTTCGCCCACTTTCACCTTGCCGCGCTCGATGCGGCCCGTAGCCACAGTGCCGCGACCGGTAATCGAGAAAACATCCTCGACCGCCATCAAGAAGGGCTTTTCAACATCGCGCTCGGGAGTGGGAACGTAGGCATCCACCTCGTCCATCAGCTTGTAGATTTTCTCGACCCACTCGTCGGATTTGCCTGCAGTCAGGGATTCAACAGCCTTGAGGGCAGAGCCGATCACGATCGGAATGTCGTCGCCGGGGAATTCGTATTCGTCGAGCAGCTCGCGGACTTCCAATTCCACCAATTCGAGCAGTTCTTCGTCGTCAACCTGGTCCTCCTTGTTCAGGAACACCACCAAGTTGGGCACGCCCACCTGACGGGCCAGCAAGATATGCTCGCGGGTCTGGGGCATGGGGCCATCAGCAGCAGACACCACCAGAATGGCACCATCCATCTGGGCCGCCCCCGTGATCATGTTCTTGACATAGTCAGCGTGACCGGGGCAATCCACGTGAGCGTAGTGACGGTCTTCAGTCTGATACTCGACGTGGGCAGTATTGATGGTGATACCGCGAGCTTTCTCTTCGGGAGCCGCATCGATATCTTCATAATTGCGGGCCTTTGCACCGCCCTTTTCTGCCAGCGCCATCGTGATGGCGGCAGTCAGCGTGGTCTTGCCGTGGTCAACGTGGCCGATGGTGCCGATGTTGACGTGGGGCTTATTCCGTTCGAATTTCTCGCGTGCCATTAGTCTGTGTTCCTCTGTTTATTCATTCCCTTTATGTTTAGCAATGATGGTTTCGGCGACAGTGCGAGGGACTTCCTCGTAGTTGCCGAACTCCATCGAAAAAGTCCCGCGTCCCTGGGTCTTCGACCGGATGTCGGTGGCATAGCCGAACATTTCCGCCAAAGGTACTTTAGCAGTTACTTTCGCAACTGGATCGCCAGGATCCATCGACTCGACCTGGCCGCGACGGGAGTTGAGATCGCCAATCACGTCGCCGAGGAAGTCGCCAGGGACTTCCACTTCGACCTTCATGCTCGGTTCGAGCAGGGCGGGAGAGCTGCGTTTGACCGCTTCTCTCAATGCCATCGAACCGGCAATCTTAAAGGCCATCTCGCTGGAGTCAACCTCGTGATACGACCCGTCCACCAAGGTGGCGCGGACGTCGATGAGGGGGTAGCCTGCTAAAACACCTGACTCGCAGGCTTCTTTCATGCCTGCCTCGACCGGGTTGATATATTCCTTCGGAACGGAACCCCCCACGATCTTGGAGACAAACTCAAATCCAGAGCCCGGATCGCCCGGTTCTAGATTGATAACCACATGGCCGTACTGGCCTTTACCGCCACTCTGACGGATAAACTTCCCTTCCACCTTATTGGCCACCTTGCGAATGGTTTCGCGGTAGGCCACCTGAGGCGCGCCGACGTTGGCCTCCACCTTAAATTCCCGCAGCATGCGGTCCACCAGAATTTCGAGGTGAAGTTCCCCCATCCCCGAAATCACCGTTTGGTTTGTCTCGGGGTCGATCGCCACTCGAAAGGTGGGATCTTCCTCCGAGAGGGATTTCAGCGCCTTGGAAAGCTTTTCCAAGTCTGCCTTGGTTTTGGGTTCGACCGCAACTGAGATCACCGGCTCGGGAATGTATAGCGATTCCAACACAATCGGACTGTCGGGGTCGCAGAGGGTATGGCCGGTAAAGGTGTCTTTCAGGCCGAGAATAGCCCCTAAATCGCCTGCTCGCAGCTCGTCCACATCAATCCGATCGTCCGCCTTCATCACAATCAAGCGAGAAATGCGCTCTTTCTTGTCCTGACTGGAGTTATAGACGTAGCTGCCCTTTTTCAACACGCCAGAGTACACCCGCACAAAAGTCAAGCGTCCGTAGGGATCGGTCATGACTTTAAAGGCCAAGGCCGCCAGTGGCAAATCGTCATTGGCCTCGCGAGATGCCTCCGTACCGTCACCCAGGTACCCTTTAATCGCAGGCACTTCGAGCGGCGAGGGCAGGTAGTCCACCACGGCATCTAACAACGTCTGCACGCCCTTATTCTTGAGAGCAGTACCGCACAAGGTCGGCATGATTTGGTTGGCAATGGTGGCCTTGCGCAGTGCCGCCTTAATTTCTGCAGTGGTAAACGCTTCACCCTCGACAAACTTTTCAGTCAGAGCTTCATCAAAGTCTGCCACTGCCTCCAGCAGCTTCTCTCGATACTCTGCTGCCAACTCCTGCATGTCGGCAGGAATGTCGGCGATCTCAATATCGGTACCCAGATCGTTGGTGTAGATATAGGCTTGCATTTCCACCAGATCCACCAAACCGGCGAACTGTTCTTCGGCACCGATGGGTAACTGAATGGCAACGGCATTGGCCTGCAGGCGATCGCGCATTTGAGCCATCACTTTATAGTAGTCAGCACCCGTACGGTCCATTTTGTTGACAAAGGCCATGCGAGGCACGGCGTACCGATTGGCTTGCCGCCAAACCGTCTCGGTTTGGGGCTGAACCCCACCCACCGAGTCAAACACAGCGATGACGCCATCCAGCACTCGCATGGAACGCTCCACCTCAATGGTGAAGTCTACGTGACCGGGAGTATCGATAATATTGATGTGGCAATCTTTCCAGTCCGTCGAGATCGCCGCAGCTGTGATCGTAATTCCGCGTTCGCGTTCTTGATCCATCCAGTCCATGACTGCCGTGCCCTCGTGCACCTCGCCAATTTTGTGCACGATACCGGAGTAATAGAGGATGCGCTCGGTCGTAGTGGTCTTACCCGCATCGATGTGCGCGGCAATGCCGATATTTCGAATGGTTTCGAGTGGAACGGTGCGAGCCACAACTCCCTCCTACCTTCGCCAAGATCTGGATGGCGAAATTTTCCTTAACGATTCTAACGTTTACCGCCGGGAGCCTGAATGGAATTTAAAGTTGACTCTGGCAGAGCTCCGCTGCAACGGGGACTTCTGGGCTTAGTAGCGATAGTGGGCAAATGCCTTGTTAGCTTCAGCCATGCGATGGGTTTCTTCCCGCTTGCGAATGGTATTACCCGTTTCGTTGGCGGCATCCATGAGTTCGTTGGCCAGTTTGCTCGACATGCTCTTGCCGGGACGAGCGCGGGAGAAGGACGTCAGCCAGCGCAGCGCCAGAGTGGTGCCGCGATCGCCGCGAACTTCCATCGGCACTTGGTAGGTGGCACCGCCGACGCGGCGGGCCTTCACCTCCACCATAGGGGTGGCGTTGCGGATGGCGTTTTCCACCAGTTCTAAAGGCTCTCCCCCAGTTCGTTCGGCCATCAGATCCATCGCGTCGTAGACGATGCTGGAGGCGATCGAAGCTTTCCCATCCACCATTAATTTGCGGATTAGCATAGAAACTAGGCGGCTGCCAAATTTCGGGTCGGGGTTAACTTCGCGACGGGTGGCACGATTGCGACGGGACATGGGGAGATACGAATCCTTTTAATCGAGTGTAACGGGCTGGGCTTCGAAGACGAGCAGAGCAGGCAGGATGGGCGCTTATTCTTTAGGACGCTTAGCGCCGTATTTGGACCGACCTTGGCGGCGGTCTTTAACGCCTGCAGTATCGAGGGTGCCGCGAATGATATGGTAGCGGACCCCCGGCAAATCTTTGACTCGTCCGCCACGAATCATCACCACCGAGTGCTCTTGCAGATTGTGACCGATGCCGGGAATGTAGGCAGTCACTTCAAAACCAGAGGTCAGGCGAACGCGAGCCACTTTACGCAGGGCAGAATTGGGCTTTTTGGGGGTGGTTGTGTAAACGCGGGTACAGACGCCGCGACGCTGCGGGCATGACTTGAGCGCAGGGGATTTCGATTTCTGCTTTGCGACGCTTCTTTCGTCTCGAATGAGCTGCTGGATGGTGGGCATAAAACCGAGTTCTGGATTGACAATTCATCGGGAGCAGGCGGTTGCAAGCACTCCACTTCGCGCAGATGCCCGACTAACGCACCGAAGATGAATGGTAACAAGTTGTTTGTTGCAATGTCAATTTCTCTGTGTCTGAGGGTTGCGTTTTGAAAAGTCTTGCGCCTCAGTACGCAGTTCGTTATGCTCTTAGTTGCGTTTGGCGCAGCCCCCCCGCCGGGATAGCTCAGTTGGTAGAGCAGAGGACTGAAAATCCTCGTGTCACCAGTTCAAGTCTGGTTCCTGGCATCTCCCGAAACTCAAGTGATGAGACTCGGTTCGACCTAATTCCTTTGCGAGCGATTTTTACAACTGCTGGGTTTCCTCTATCGACAGCTTCGCCGTCAATTGGTGTTTTGGCAACGGGTGTTGACAATGGGTGTTGTGTGTACCCGACTCCAGCGGGCGGCCCGTTTGAGATTCATTCCAACTCGCGATCGCTCGCCGTGTAATCGTGGGGAAGCTCTGCCGCCTTCAATCCCGGCTGCAGCAACTGGGGACCGAAGTCGTCGGGCAACTGGTCGAGGCTGACATCGAGCACCCGGCACAACTCCTTCACCTGACGAATTGTCAGTCGCGGAACTGCTCGACCCTTCTCCCAATTGCGAATCGTCGTCTCCGACACTCCGAGCGCTTTACTCAACTGCTCTTGAGTTAAAAATCGAATTCTTCTGAGCATAGCGAGTGGGGATCTGGGCTTCGATGCCATTTTAACGTAAACTTATAGACGACTAAAATAATTTGAGTTACGATTGCTAATGAGAATTACTCTCCGATAAACAATCCCATTCGACTGTCAGGCTAGACATTCATAAGCCAACCGCGATCTCGTGTAGCAGATCGCGCCAGTTGAGGGGCCTTCAACTCACTTTATCTGCATTGCCCCTCACCTGTCGGTTACCGCCTGCATTTCCTCAGCCGAAATCCGTCCCCAGCCATCGAGATTGCCAGCCATACCCCCTCAGCAACCCATGAGCGCAATTCCCCCGTCAGGCCCCATCGATACTCAGATCTCCATTCGCGATCGCTCCGGGCGATCGCTGCTGAGCATTACCTGTCACCCCAGCCCATTCCCTTCGAGCCGCGATCCCTCCCCAGCGAATGCCGAGCTCCCTACAGTTGCCTGCATTAGCTTGTACGGTTTAGCCTTCGCCTTGGCGATCGTCCAACTGCACGATCGCGACATCGATCGAACCATCCTGCGTCGAGACTACGATCGCCTGCTGCAAGACGCCCACGCCATGCTCGAACTCTACCCCCCGGACTATCTCGAAACCTTCATCCAAGAAACCTTCCCGCCTCTGTCGCAGTCTGAGTCCTCCTCCACTGTTCAATCCCCGTCAGCAGAGCCAGAATAACAATAGAAGACGCGGGCTGGTTGGCACAGCCTTACACTGCCATTCCCTTACACTGCCATTCCCTTACACTGCCATTCGGAGGGCAAACCCATGGCAACACTCTCCAAACGACGCCCCCAAAACGTTACCGGCAATTTTTACGTTGACAGTAGTTGCATCGATTGCGACACTTGCCGCTGGATGGCCCCCCACACCTTCAGCCGCCTCGACGGTCAATCGGCAGTCCACCACCAACCCGACACCGAAGGCGATCGCCTGCAAGCCTTACAAGCGCTGCTCGCCTGCCCCACTGCTTCCATCGGCACTGTCGAAAAACCTGAGGATATTCGGGCGGTTCAGCAGAGTTTCCCGATCGCGATCGCCGAGAATGTCTACCATTGCGGCTATCACTCCGAACGCTCCTACGGCGCTACCAGTTATTTCATCACCCGTCCCGCAGGCAATATTCTCATCGACTCTCCCCGCTTCGCTCCCCCTTTAGTCAAACGGCTGGAAGACCTGGGAGGCATCCGCTACCTTTACCTCACCCACCGCGACGATGTGGCCGACCACCGCAAATTTCGCGATCGCTTCGGTTGCGATCGCATTCTTCATACTGACGACATCTCCACTGACACCCAAGCTGTCGAAATCCAACTCAGGGGTAGCGAGCCCTACCGACTTGCCGACGATATCTTCATCCTTCCCGTCCCCGGCCACACCCGAGGCCACACCGTTTTGCTCTACAACGACAGCGTTCTCTTTACGGGGGACCACCTCGCCTACTCCGCTTCCCTCGCTCACCTCATCGGCTTCCGTAACTTCTGCTGGTATTCTTGGCCCCGCCAAATTGAATCGATGGAAACTCTGACTCGCTATTCCTTCGAGTGGGTCTTGCCCGGTCACGGCAGGCGTTTTCACGGCGATCGCGACACGATGCGCAAAGCGTTGCAAGATTGCATTGACTGGATGAAATCTGCTGCTTAGAGGCGAGGCCAATCTTTAATTCCCCCACAGCTCTTCCCACCAGCGTACGGGTGCGGCTTCTGGAATGTTGGGGAGCTTGGCGCGAATATCGTCGATCGCCCAACCGGTCAGATTTGCCAGGGTTTGGGCTTCTCGTTCGAAGCGATCGCCTAAACCGCGACGATATTGCCGACCGGCGGGACAGTTGGCTGCCCCCCCAAAAGGATGGCGCAGCACGTACCGTCCCTGAAAATTTTGACGGTTGCTGGTTTCTTGGAACTGCAGATCTTCGGGGAAGCGATCGCGCGTGTAGCGAACGTGCAACCGCGTGACGAACGCATTCGGCGACTGGCCGGGACGCAGCCAAAACACCCCCGCTTTGCGCAACTCCTCAGCCGAAGGGGGTGTGGCCGAACAGGGATCGCAACTGCGAATATCCCAGGCATATTCTAGAAACGCGACATTCTTATTTTCCCGCTCGTAGGCAGTCTCGAACATATCGGTGTAGAAATCATCGAATTCGGATTTGACAAACACCGGAATGTCCATGTTGGAGGGCACTTTCACAGTGCGGTAATTGGTCAGCTCCACCTGACCCTGTGGGGAGAGGGCGTAGACAATCAGATCCTGATCGCCGCTGGCATTGGCCATCCCCAACCGAATCGGCAGCATAAACTTGGGCGATTCGTAAGCAATTTGCAGCGGTCGCAGATATTGGAATTCAGAGCGCTCGAATTCCTCCAAATTCACCTTGGCCACAAAAAATTTCATCCCCTGACGGATGTAAGGACGCAACAGCGGTTGAGCGTTGTCGGGAATGCGATAGCCATTTTGCCGCAGCCAGGTTTCCAAGCCATCTGACTCAGTGGCGCTGAGAATTTGAATGTCGTATTCGCCGACTGAAAATTCCGCTTCGACAGTGACCCCCAACACTTGCTCTCGTCGCCTGTTAGACGACTCTAAACTGGGGGCGGCTGCGTCGTTGAGGGCTCGTCCTTGCCACAGCTCAAACTCGCGCGCGCAGGGATCGGGGTCGAAATATTCCACCAAGCGGGGGGCGCTGAAAGCGTCGAGGCGATCGATGATGTCCCGATCGCCCACATGCACTTGCTCTTCTTGCAAGACAACAGGTACGGGGACAACCATCGCAAATTCATCTAAATCCCCCTCGTAATCGTTGGACATCGTGATGACCGCGCGATCGCCGTCCCGCGCCAAAATCACCTGCGAGGCTTGGTTGAATAAATCGGCATCGGCTTTCGCCACATAGAATCCGCAGAAGGCACGGGCAGCGGTGCCGAAGCTGAGACACAGGCCGATCGCGAGGGCGATCGCCACAAAGGGTCGAGAAAACAGTCGAGAAAAGTTCATCGAAACAAATCCTGGAAATTAGCGATCGAAGGCAATAGGTTGGGGTAAATCAGTCTGCTGCAAGGAAGGAGACGCAGCGGCGGCTGGAGATTTTTGGCCCCACTGAAATCGTTCTGCGGGCCAGACTTCGTCTAGCCACAACGTCAGCGGCGAGAGGATAAACAGCGCCCAAAACATCGCCGCCGGAAGGTAGACGGTATATCGCAGAACGAAGGTGAGCAAAGCGATCGCGATCGCCCACACTACCCGCGCCGGACGGGCATTGGGAATCGAGCGCGGATCCGTCAGCATGAACAGAGCAAACAGCAGTAGCGAGCCACTGGTGAGATGGTGGGCTACGACATCCCAACTCCAGCCCAACCAGAAATTGCGCGCGATCTCTAAGGCGGCGTAGACCCCTAAAAAGGCAGCCGACGTATCCCAGCGACCGACGCGGCGCAGCACCATGCCCCCCGCCCCCGCAAATGCCAACACCGCCCACCAATCGGTGCCCCACTGTCCCGGCGACACCCAAACATCGCCCGTCAGCAAGAGCGCCACCACAATGCCGAAATTAGCCGGATTGAAAAAGTGCTTGCGATGGGGCGCTCGCAACCAAAACTTGCTGGCGATCGCCATTCCCCCTGCGAAAGCCATTGCCAGGGGATGGTTGGCCCGCAGGAGCAAACAGAGGGACAGTGATGTGATCGCTGCACTGGGCAATGACTGCAGAGCATATTTCCACTGCGGCAGAATCTCCCGAGCGAGGGCTTTGCGATCGCGAGGGTCTGTCTCGGCTGGCTTGGGTGGCGGCACTAAAAACACCAACGCCACCTGCACGATCGCGCAACTGAAGACAGCGGCTGCCATCACATCGGGGCGCAGGGTCCAATCCCGCGCCCCTACTCCCAACCACAAGAAGAGCGATAAAAAGGCAATTTGATAAAACCGGGCATCTAGAAACACAGTGCGCCCCCAAACAAAAACTCTGTTGCCAGTATCTGGTTAGCAGTTTGCGAGATGTCGCCAGTTTCACTTTTGGAAACAAAATACTGCCGGAGACTGCTAATTGAAGGACACTGAAGGGGGAGGAGGGTGCGATCGCAGATCGGTTGAGCAGCAGCTTCGAGCAGGACGTTCTCTCAAATAAGCATTCTCTCAACCACATCTCAACAACTTGTCGGCTATTGCTTCCGGTCAGTCTCAGGTGGGGCGAGCTCACTAAAGGTAAAGCGAATGGGTGTTTGGTCATTCAACATGAAAGTGAATTTATCTCGGCTCTATATCGCAATCGCGTTAGGGATTGCAGCAGTTGCTATCCCTGCCAGTTCAACAGCCCTAGCCTCCGAGTCGGCGGTGCGGGAACTGGATACACCTGGAGGCGATCGCAACTCACTCCAGAGTCTGCAACAAGTTTCAGCCGAGCGTCCTACCCTCCGCCTCGAAGCCCAAAATCGCAACACCCAAACCATCGAACTGCAAAGAAATTTCCGCAAGCCCCTACTGCCCGGTCTGCGCAATACTGAAAATCAATTTGGCGATCGCGGCTTCCGCTTCGATATTGTTCGATTTTGATTGGCTCTATGGTAGGGATGGTTTGGCTGCTAGATAGAGTGTTGTCTGTAGGGAGCGATCGGTGGAGTTGAGATGGGGAAAAGCTAAGTGCAGTCTGAGGGCGATGCCATTGACCATGATGGCTTGTTTAAGGAACTGATTCAGACATTCTTCTGGGAGTTCCTAGAGCTATTTTTACCAGAGACCCTGGAGTATATCGAGCGAGGCACTGTGACGTTTTTGCACCAGGAGGTGTACAGCAGCATTGGGACGGAGGAGAAGCGAATTATTGATTTGCTGGCTCGGGTGAAGTTTCGCGGCGAGGACAGCTACTTCCTCTTTCATATCGAGCCTCAGTCTTCTGCAAGAGCTCGCTTCGAGCGGCGGATGTTTTGTTATTTCGCAAGATTGTTCGAGAAATATGACTTGCCGATCTATCCGGTGGTTATCTTTTCCTACGATAGCCCGCTGGTGGAGGCGACGAGCGATCTGCGGGTAGAATTCCCAGATTTTCAGGTGTTGCAGTTCAATTACCGGTCGATTCAACTGAATCGTCTGCGCTGGCGAGATTATTTGGAGCAGTACAATCCGGTGGCGTCTGCCTTAATGGCGAAGATGCAAATTGCGCCAGAGGATCGCCCTCGGGTCAAAAACGAATGTTTGCGGATGCTGGTGACGTTGCGGCTCGATCCCGGTCGAACGGAGTTTTTATCGCGGTTTATCGATTGCTATCTGCGATTGAGTCCGGATGAGGAGCGCTTGTTTCAAGCCGAAGTTGATAGCTTAGAACTGGAGGAACGGGAGGGGATTATGCAGATCTCGACTAGTTGGATGGAAAGGGGCATCGAGCAGGGCATCGAGCAGGGCATCGAGCAGGTTCGCGAGCGAGAGGTAGGGCTAGTACTTCGTCAGCTCAAGTGCCGAGTGGGCGAGCTGTCTGCCGAAGTTGAGGAGCGGGTGCGGTTGTTGGATTTCGATGCCTTAGACAATTTGGGGGAAGCGCTGCTCGATTTTGAGGAACTGAGTGATGTAACGGCTTGGTTGAGGGGGCTGAACAAGCGGTAACGGCCCATTTGCTCAACCAGCAGGAACTCCCCTCAACCAGCACAGCTCGATCTACTCGCCCAAAGTAACCCTAATAGCCTCTAAAAAAGCGGGCTAGATGCCCGCCTTGTCTACAACTGAATTGAAGCGCGATCGCTAAGCCACGACCGCCTCGCCAGTTTCGACTGCTGACTGGTCTAAAGGAGTCACGCGAGCGAGGTACTGTTTCAGTTCCTTACCCTCAATCACCTCCTGTTCCAGGATCTTCTGGGCAATCTCTTCCAGCAGATCGCGATTGCGCTGCAGGATATCGAGAGCTAATTGGTGACCTTCCTCCACAATCCCTTTCACCTCCTCGTCGATCGCCCGAGCGGTCTCGTCACTCACCATCCGACGGGGGTTGCCGCCGCCTTGTCCCAAGAACGAATTGGACGGTCCGCGATCGTAAGCCAGCGGTCCCAGCACTTTGCTCATGCCGTAACTGGTCACCATCTGTTCTGCCATATCCGTGGCCCGTTGCAGGTCGTTTGAAGCCCCCGTCGTCACGCTGCCAAACACAATCTCTTCAGCAGACCGACCCCCCAACAGCGTCGCAATCTGACCGCGCAACTCTTTTTCGTCATTCAAGAAGCGATCCTCAGTCGGCAACTGTAACGTGTATCCCAACGCCGCCATCCCCCTCGGCACAATCGAGATCTTGGCCACCTCGCTGCCGCCGGGAACGGATGCCCCCACCAGCGCGTGACCCACCTCGTGATAGGCCACAATCTCTTTCTCGCGATCGTTCAACACGCGGCTCTTCTTCTCCAAGCCCGCCACCACGCGCTCGATCGCCTCGGCAAAGTCCTCCTGTGCTACTTGGGTACGTCCTTCGCGGGCTGCCAAGAGGGCAGCTTCGTTGACCAAATTGGCTAAATCTGCCCCAGCAAAACCGGGGGTGCGAGTGGCGATCGCCTTGAGTTCCACATCCTCGCCGAGTTTGACCTTGCGAGCGTAGATTTGCAGGATTTTAAGCCGACCGGAGAGATCGGGGCGATCGACCAGCACTTGGCGATCGAACCGACCGGGGCGCAGTAGCGCGGGATCGAGGGTTTCGGGACGGTTGGTGGCAGCTAGCACGATAACAGTGGCACCATCTGCTGAAAATCCATCCATTTCAGTCAATAGCTGGTTCAGGGTTTGTTCGCGCTCGTCGTTGCCCCCGACAAAATTTCCCGACGCTCGCGACTTGCCAATCGCATCCAGTTCATCAATGAAGACAATGCAAGGGGCCTGCTTTTTCGCTTGTTCGAACAGGTCGCGCACCCGCGCCGCACCGGCACCGACAAATAATTCGACAAACTCCGAGCCGGAGATGCTGAAGAAAGTCACTTTCGCTTCCCCCGCCACTGCCTTGGCTAAGAGGGTTTTGCCCGTACCGGGAGGGCCAACCAGCAAGACGCCTTTGGGAATGCGAGCGCCGATGTCGAGATACCGTTGCGGACTCTTGAGAAATTCCACAATTTCCATCAACTCGGTTTTGGCCTCCTCCACCCCCGCCACATCGGCAAACGTCACGCGGGCAGCTTCCCCTTCCACATACACCTTGGCTTTGCTCTTGCTAATCGAGAGCGCCCCCTGAGGACCGCCACCCCCCATGCCGCGTCCCAAGAAAAATTGCCATACCCCCACAAAGATGAGGGGAGGAATGACCCAACTGAGAATATTGGAAAACCAGCCGTTTTTGGCTGGGGGAGCTGCCGCAAATTCAATGCCCTTCTCTTCTAAGCGCTTGGGCAGTTCTAGATCGAAAATAGGAGTGGTGGAGTAGACTGAGGCTGCATTGCCATCCCTTTGCTCCTGCACCTGAAAGAGAATTTTTTCTTGACCCACCTGCACTCGACTCACAGCCCCATCTTCGACTTTGTCGATAAAGAAGCTGTAGGGCACTTGTGGGATGTTCGGGCCAAAGACTAACGGCCCGATGAAATTGAACAGTAAGATGGCAGCCGCGATCGCAAATAGCACGTTGCCAATGATGCGATTGCGCGACATCCGAGGTTTGTCATTAATCCCCATAACAATTCATTCCTTACGCGAAAACCTCTCAGCAAAGCGATTGAGGGCGATCTGTAGAAGTTCGGAGAGGCGAATAGGAAAATTAGCCGCCTTCCCTTTTTATCTAGCCTGACACAGTTTCGGAGGCCAAACTGCTGCAGACCTCTGGACACTCGCTGCTCGTCGTTTGGGGATCGTGCCCTCTATGCACTACCAGTAGTAGTCTAAATGCATTTGAGAGCAAGCCTTTCACTAGATGTTGAGGTAACCTCAAAGCAAGTGGACGCTTGGGAGGAGAATGCGATGAAGTTCGAATATGGCCGACACGGACGGCGATCGATGGCTTGGGTTTCTCTGACAAGTCTGGCGATCGCCCTGAGTAGCTTTGGCAACGCCGCCATCCAAACCGTCGCCCGAGCTGAGTCGATCTATCGGGTCGAAGTGCAGAGCGCTGCCCCCGACATTCTCGCCCTCGTGCAAACCCAAGTGCCCGACGCCTATATCCTGACCAAGGCCGATGGGTCGCGGGCGATCGCCGCCGGCACCTTCACCGCTGAAACCAATGCCCGCCAGCAGGCGACACAATTGCGGGCCGTAGGGGCAGCACCGGCTACAGTCGTGCCGTTTGAACTCGAAACTTCCCCTAATGCCCCTGCTTCCCAGCCGACCGCCGCCGCGAATCCTGCTTCCTCCGCGCGCACCTATGCCGCTCTCGTTCGAGTTCCTGCGGAAGCCGTTCCAGCTACCACTTTGGAGAGGGTGCGCCAGTTTTTTCCCCAGTCCGAGCTGCTCACTTACAACGGACAATCGGCAATTCGAACCGGCACATTTTCGCAAGTGTCTCAGGCAAAACTGCAGACCGATTGGCTGAAGGAGCAGGAGTTTGACGCGATCGCCGTTCCGCTCGCAACCCTCAACCGCGATGACCTCAATCCCGCTGCGGCCGCACCTGACGCACCAGCCCATTGGGTCTTAGTGGCCGATCCCGTCGGGGCAAACTTTCGGCCCATCCGCAGCCTCATTCCAGCTGCGCAAGCCACACTTTACAACCAACAGCAGGTGGTGCGTGCCGGAGTCCATACCAGCCGAGAGCAGGCGAGCGCCCAAGTGCAGTTTTTAGCCTCGCAGGGCTACGAAGCGGGAATTTTTCCGGCAACTGTGCCTGCGAGTTCTGCCCAGACCGCGATCGCCCCTGCCAATGAGCTCTCTACGACCCCTAGCACCTCCGAAGCTCCCGCCCAAACCGACTCGGAATCCATCTATTGGGTGTACGTTCCCACTGCTTCGTCTGGCGACACGCTCGTGCGAGTACGAGAGATCGCGGCAGATGCCTTTGTGCGGCAGTGGCAAGGGCGATCGGTGGTGCAGGTGGGCAGCTATTTCGAGCGACCCAGCGCCGAACTCGCGCTGCAAAAGTTGTCGCAAATGGGGCTGGCTGGGGAAATCGTGCAAGAAGGTTAGACTGCTGCGATCTTGCGTAACAATTACCGTCCCCTGCAGGCGGTAACATGCTAGCCTAGTAGACCGGTAAACCTTGTCTGTCCAGATTAATCAGTTCCATATGACTCAAATCAACGTAGGTGAAGACGAGTATATTGAATCCGCCCTGCGGCGCTTCAAGAAGAAATTGCAGAAGGCTGGAATCTTCGCCGACATCCGCCGCCGCCGCCATTTTGAATCCTCCTCCGAGAAGCGCCGCCGCAAGCAGAAAGACGCCCGCCGTCGCGCCCGCCGCCGTTAGGGACTGCATCTTTTCAGCTTTCGAGATGCTTTGGCGATCGCGTTATTGGGCGATCGCCTACGCTGTCTTTTGATTACTTTTGTTCTTGTGCTTGCTTCGTACATAGACTGCCTTATTTTTTCGGTTAACCTCAAATGAGTCAATCACTTCAAATAATCCACTCAGCTTGGCATAGCCGTAATTACGTGAATCGAACGATGCCTGATTTGCAATATGGGCACCAACTTCAGATAGGCTCGACCAGCCATCGTCATCTTGAGTGCTAGAAACTGCACCTCTCAATAGACTCATCAGTTTTGAGTCTTGCTTCAATTCCTTGCCAGTTTTCTTGTCACTGGCAGTAACTTTTGAGGTTTCAGAGTCAATAGTTCGATCGATTGTCTCTAAGTACAGAAATATTGAACAGGCATAGACAAAAGGTAAAGGTGTTTTCTTCTCTCCAAATCCATACACTTTTAAGCCATTGCTCAAAATTCGCATTACCAATGGTGTAAAGTCGCAGTCACTCGATACAATCGCAAATGCATCCAGCTTCTGCGTATACAGTAAATCCATCGCATCAATAATTAAGGCTGCATCCGTTGCATTTTTCCCTTTTGTGTAATCAAACTGCTGTACTGGATAAATCGCGTATTCGTGCAAACAGTTCTCCCATCCCTTCAAGGTAGGGCTTTTCCAGTTTCCGTAAGCCCTGCGAATATTGGCAACTCCATACTTTGCAATCTCAGCCAGGATTGCATCAATCTTTGATGCAGGTGCATTATCTGCATCAATTAGCAGCGCAATTTTTAATTCTGATTGCTGCATATTTATCTAGATATACTGTCAATTGAATACTGAACTCAGACAGACACTCTTCCATTATGCCCAAACCGATTCTTCACGCCATATAACGGCAAAGACGAGTAGTATAAAATAACCTAGAATCTTGTGGCTGCTCGCGATCGCACCGCTCACTTCACGAGAGCAAACCCCGCCATCACCGTTCTCGGCACCCTGCTAAAACCTGTGCAGCAGTCAAACTCAAGTCGGGGAATAATGGAGAGACAATCGTTTGCGTTCCCCGATAGATCTGTTCTTCGTAAAGCCCATCTACCCATTGCAATAGGGTGATCTTTTGGGCGATCGGGTCAACAATCCAATACTCCAAAATATGTCGTCCGGCATATTCGGTGCGCTTGTGGCGATAATCGCGGCTCTCCTGTTGAGGACTGACCACTTCAACAACCAGTGCTGGCGGCGGCATGTCGAAGTTGAGATATTCCTCAAAGGTCATGGGTTTTGTGGCGATTGCCATGATATTCCCTATATCCCAGACTCTTTCATGATAAATCGCGTCTAGCTCGACAACCGTTGCGATGTGGAAGGCGATCGCACTATCCGAGGAAAAGATTTCTTCCCTATAACTCTGCAAACAGAGGTTCCAGTTGCAAGCTAAAGCCCGGGAGGATGGGGTCGCCGCTGACGCTGGTAGGGTTGTCTAAAACCTGGCGATCGCCATCTAACGAATAGATCTCCACCACCCGTCGCAGGGGGTCGATTAACCAGGCCAGACGGACGCCTCCGTCAATGTAATCCAGCATTTTGTCTTGCAGATCCGACAGCGGATCGGAGGGGGAACGCAATTCGATCGCGAAATCGGGGGCGATGGGGGCAAAGCCGCGTTTTTGTTCGGGGGTGAGGGACTGGAGGCGATCGCGTCTCACCCAAGCAACATCGGGCATATATTTCGCCCCATTGGGCAGGTGGAACAGGGTTTGCGAGCTGAAGGCGACGCCAGTATTGTCTCGCTCTACCCAGCGACCGAATTGACTCGCGAGATTGAATTCGCGATTGCCCCCTTCGAAGCCGACCGGTGGGGTCATCGTCAGCACTCCCCTAACACTCATCTCGACGTTCATGTCTGGATTTTGACGGCACAGTTGCTCGAATTGCCGATCCGACAGGGTAATGGCGGGAGCGAGTGTAAGGCTAGTCATGACAGGAAAAGGACTGTTTCCACCAGTATAGGCTGGCTCCTTATTGCCCACTAAACGAGGGCATCTCTGCTATCGAAGCTCTGCAAACAGGGGTTCCAGTTGCAAGCTAAAGCCCGGGAGGATGGGGTCGCCGCTGACGCTGGTAGGGTTGTCTAAAACCTGGCGATCGCCATCTAACGAATAGATCTCCACCACCCGTCGCAGGGGGTCGATTAACCAGGCCAGACGGACGCCTCCGTCAATGTAATCCAGCATTTTGTCTTGCAGATCCGACAGCAGATCGGAGGGGGAACGCAATTCGATCGCGAAATCGGGGGCGATGGGGGCAAAGCCGCGTTTTTGTTCGGGGGTGAGGGACTGGAGGCGATCGCGCCTCACCCAAGCAACATCGGGCATATATTTCGCCCCATTGGGCAGGTGGAACAGGGTTTGCGAGCTGAAGGTGAGTCCGCTGCCCTCTTCCATTGCCCAGAGGGCGACCTGTGCATTCAATTGGCTTTCGCGATTGCCCCCTTCGAAGCCGACCGGTGGGGTCATCGTCAGCACTCCCCTAGCACTCATCTCGACATTCATGTCTGGATTTTGACGGCACAGTTGCTCGAACTGCCGATCCGACAGGGCGATCGCGGGGGCGAGGGTGAGGCTAGTCATGACAGGAAAGAGACTGCTGCCACCAGTATAGGTTGGGCTCCATTTGCGAAGCTCGAAGGACTTGCTGAATCTGAATGGCGCAAAACAGACCCCGATTGATGTCACACCGTCAGGGTGACCTTACCGATCGCATTTCCCGATTCGGCATGTCGGTGGGCCCGGGCAACTTCCGCAAAGCTAAATTGCTCTGCATCCAGCAGCGGATGTAGCTGCTTTTCCTCCACAAGTTTCGACACATTGGCCAGAATTTCGCCGTGATGTTCTTTGCCAATGTCATACAACATTGGAATCAGCATGAAAACCAAATGCAGTGTGAGCCCCTTGCTATGCATTAAGCTCAAATCCTGTTGCGATCGAGCAACAATGGACACCACCGTTCCATTCAGTTTTGCCGCTTTGAACGCATTCTGAAGGTTATCGTTGCCCACCGTATCGAAGACAATGTCGAAGCCGCGATCGTGCGTGTATTCGGCAACGAACGCTTCTAAGGACTGTTGGCGATAATTGACGGTCGCGTCTGCCCCCAGACGATGGGCGATCGTCGCTTTTTCATCACTCGAAACTGTCCCGCAGACAGTTGCCCCCGCCCACTTTGCCAGTTGCACCCCAATATGTCCCACTCCCCCAGTAGCTCCATACACCAAGACCGTTTGCCCGGGCTGAACCTTAGCTCGATCTATCAGCGCTTCCCAAGCGGTAATGGAAACCAGAGGAAGAGCTGCTGCTTCTGCCATCGTAAGGGAGGGCGGCTTGAGGGCGATCGAACGAGCATCCGCCAGCATGTATTCTGCCAATGCGCCCCCCAGTCCTTTAATGCCTCCCGCACAGCCATACACTGCATCGCCGACCTGAAACCGATCGACCCCCGCGCCGACCTCCACAATCGTGCCCGCCACATCCCCATGCAAAACAGCGGGAAAACTGGGGGCCAGACTGGCTGAAAGCCCTTGGCGAATCTTGCGATCGACCGGGTTGACACTGGTTGCAGCGACTCGAATCAGAACGTGACCGGGAAGAACTTTTGGGAGCGGCAATTCCATTTCCCGAAACACGCCGGGATCGCCAAACTGTTCGATCGCGAAGGCTCTCATCATCTTGCCTCCTCAAACACGACACCCCTACTGTAGCGAGCTGGGCAGGCAGACCCACAAGATCCCCAAACCCACAAGATTCTCAAAGAAGTCTGGGAGGGCGTCAGACATTAAACCGAAACAGCATCACATCCCCTTCCTTGACGATGTAATCTTTACCCTCGCTGCGCAGCAAGCCCTTCTCTCGCGCTCCTGACATCGAACCGGTTGCCACGAGATCTTCATAACTGACCGTTTCCGCCCGAATAAAGCCCCGCTCGAAATCTGAATGAATCACTCCAGCCGCCTGAGGGGCCGTAGCGCCAATCGGGATTGTCCAAGCACGCGTCTCTTTTTCGCCAGTCGTAAAGTAAGTCTGCAAGCCTAACAATTCGTAAGTCGCTTTCACCAACGATTTCAACCCCCCTTCCTCGACGCCGAGCGATTCCAGATAATCTTGGCGATCGCCCTCATCCAGCTCGATCAGCTCGGCCTCCACCTGCGCGGAAATGACAACAGCCCCTGCCCCTTCTGCAGCGGCGATCGCGCGCACTCGCTCGACATACTCGTTGCCTGCGGCCAAATCTCCTTCCGCCACATTCGCCGCATAAATGACGCGCTTGCGGGTTAACATTCCCATCGAGGCGATCGCTGCTGCTTCCTCGTCACTCAACTCCACCATGCGGGCGGGTTTGCCCTCATCCAAGGCTGCCTGCAACTTCTCCAGCGCCCCCATTTCCAGCTTGGCCTCTTTGGCCCCGCTCTTGGCCTGCTTGCGCACCCGCTCGATGCGTCGCTCGATTTGGGCTAAATCCGCTAGCGCCAATTCCAAATTAATCACCGATATATCCCGTTCGGGATCGACGGAGCCCGAAACGTGGACAATATCTGGATCGTCAAAACAGCGGATGACCTGCACGATCGCATCCACCTGACGAATGTGGGAGAGAAACTGATTGCCCAATCCCTGTCCCTGGCTGGCCCCTTCCACCAGTCCGGCAATATCGACAAATTCGATCCGGCTGGGCACCACCTGTTTCGACTGACCGATCTCCGAGAGCACCTGCAGGCGCGGATCGGGGACAGAGACGAGACCGACATTAGGCTCGATGGTGCAGAAGGGGAAGTTGGCGGCTTCTGCTTTCGCGTTTTCGCACAGGGCGTTGAAGAGGGTGGACTTGCCAACATTTGGCAGTCCGACAATTCCAGCTCGAAGCATAAAAGAAGTCGAATACAATCCTTATCGACAGTAGCATTCGGTCATACGAGAACGGAGAGTCGCTTCGATCTTGTGGGGAGCGATCTGGCAGGGAGCGATCTCGGATATCGTAAGTGCATCGCTGGCAGATGAATTGAGTGACGGATGTATCGACGGTCTAAATTTTGATGTCCAACGGTTCCATCAACCCATTTGAGACTCCAGAATCCCTGCTGCCGCAACGGGAACCATTAGGAGTCTTTTTGAGCTCGTCGGGGCGCGATCGGATTGAGGCCGGTCGATTTTTTCAGTTGCGGGTGACGGTCGCCAACCAATTAGAAGAGGGGGTTTCCCTCGACTTGTGGATCGATGCCTTGACGCCCCCACTGCAAGAGTGGTGTCGAGAGCCCATTCAACATCTATCGCTGGCAGGAGATCGAAGTGGCGAGGTGGTCTTCGAATTCGCCATCCCCGTCAATGCGATGGCAAGCCAGTATGACTATTCGGTCTACATCGAAAAGAGCCAGCCGGATGCCCGCAGCACCCCCTTCCGAAAAGAGCTGACCCTACAGGTCGCCGAACCCGTCCGGGCTGCGGAACAGTTGGCTCGGCCCACCTTTCGCGTCCAACCCGTCACGCGGGCAGACAACCCCGCCGAACTGTTGCCGGGGGAACTGCTTTTTTTGCAGGTAACGGTGCAGAACCGCTCCCCACGGGTCGATCGCCTGCGCCTGATCTGTAAAGATTGGCCCGCTGCTTGGGTGGAGATTGACTACCCCGAAGAACCCGCCGGTTTGGGTACACTCGTGCCTGCCAGCAATTTGCCCCTCAATCCCGGCGAGAGGGGACTCATCTCAGTCACTCTCAAGCCCCCCAACAACAAGGACAAGCAAGAAATCGCGCGGGCAGGGGGCTATGTTCCCACTCTCCAGCTCATCTCCGAGAACAATCCCGATCTGTCGTTATTGGAGTTGGTGTACCTAACCGTCCTGCCCATCTATGACGTACAAGTCAATTTTCGACCGTTGCAGACGATGGTGCGCACTGGCCCCGCCCGCTACCAGGTGCAGTGTTCGAATGAGGGAAATAGCGATCGCGAGATTATCTTGCGGGCCGTCTCTCTAGAAGAGGACGCCGCGTGCAAATTTTTTTGGGATCGCGATCGCCTCCTCCTCCCCCCCCAGCAACGGGGCACTGCCATCCTGGAAGCCATCCCCCACCCCCCTAAAAAGCAGCCCTGGCGGGGCGGTCGCAGCATCAATTTCTCGATCGAACTGGAGGATGCGGACAATCGTCCCCTACCGATACAAGTGTTTCCCGGCAATCTGTTGTGGTTGCCCCGTCCCTGGTGGCAGTTCGGGCTAGTGGTGGGTCAAGTGGCGGTGGCGATCTTGCTTTTGATTGCCGTTGCGATTTGGCTGCTGGTGCGATCGCGAGCAGTCCCGGCGATCGCGACTTTTGCGGCTACCGATACGCAATATGCCGTGACTAGCGGCGATGCCGTTCATCTCAATTGGCGCATCCGCCGCCCCCATTTGCTCAAATCGCTGGTGGTGGTGGGGCGATCGCCTCAAGGGGAGGTGCTCAGCAATCCGCGTACCTATGCGATTGAGAACGGTATTCCTGTCGGGCTGGAGAACCTCTGTAGCGGCACCCGTCAGTTCTTAGACTGTCGCAACGTGCCGACCGATGCCCGTCTGGCGGCTAACTACCAATTCGAGCTTTCCCTGATTCCCCAACGCAGTCGCGAACAACCCCTGCCCAAGTTGCAAACCGAGTTAGTCAGCGTACTTCCTCCCCCCACCGCGATCGCCTTTGCGGCCACTCAACCCAGCTACACGGTGGCGGTTGAGGCAACAGAGCCTGAGGCTGCTATAGCTGGCACAGCGGTTCCCGCACCCGCAGAGGCGAGCGAACCGGGACCGATCGCTCTGGATTGGACAATCGACAATGCCGCGCAGTTACAGCAGGTTTCAATCGTCCCGCTGGATGCGGCGGGAAAGGCGCTCGCCAATCTGGGGCAGACCTTTTCCTTGGTTGGAGGGTTACCCGCTGAATTACAGGATGTGTGTACGCTCAATGGCATGTTGATCTGTCAGGGAGTGCCCACATTACCGAGCGCTGTCGGCCAATATTCATTTCAACTCTCCTTGAGCCCCAGCGGGACACCCACCTCGCAGGCGGCTCCCCATCAAATTGGGCCGATCGCGATCGAACCGGCACTCAGCATTGATGTATTTACCGTTGACGGTCAAACAGCCCCTCAGATCGATGCGATCGCCGGTCAGACCCTACCGCTAGTCTGGAAAGTTGCTGGTGGGGCAGGAACCGTCGTGCAGTTGCTGCCGGTGCCCGGTAATGTGCCGTTGCAGGGGGAAGAACAGTTGCAAGTGGGGGACAGTTCCCTGACGGTGACCTTGCAGGCGACGGATAGTGCGGGCAATTCATGGGTCAAAGCGGTGGCGATCGCAGTCGCCCCCAGCACTCCTGCAGCGGCGGTGGCAATCCCCCCTGCTGACCCGACGGACTCACTCAATCAATCTGTATCGAGTGGCGAGAGCGGCGGACGTCTGTTACCTCGGACTTCGACCCCCGTCATTCAAGATTAGAACTGAAGCAGCTTTTCGTGACTTAAGAACCTGCTAGCAGACAGGCGTCCATCAGTGGAGACTGGGTACTTTAGGGATTGGACTAGCGCTTTCTTGGCGATCGGACAATGCAATCATTGCGCGATGCAATCTCGAAGATAGCTTGCCGGTCGGAAACGTGATATTGCTAAACAAGCTTTCGAACCAGCCACTGCTCTCTTTGGGATTCAGTCCATTCACCCTTTTTCCCGTTCAACGCAAGCCAATGACCAAAAAAGTTGCACTCATTTCAGGCATTACCGGGCAAGACGGTGCCTATCTGGCTGAATTGCTCTTGCAGAAAGGGTACGAGGTTCACGGCATCAAGCGACGAGCTTCTCTGTTCAACACCGATCGGATCGATCGCCTCTACCAAGATCCCCACGAACCCGAGCGCAATTTTTTCCTGCACTATGGCGATCTGACCGATTCCACCAACCTGATTCGCATTGTCCAAATGGTGCAGCCGGACGAAATTTACAATTTGGCCGCCCAAAGCCACGTCGCCGTCTCCTTCGAAACCCCCGAATACACCGCCAACGCCGACGGCATCGGCACATTGCGTATTTTGGAAGCGATTCGCATTCTCGGATTAGAAGACAAAACCCGCTTTTATCAAGCCTCCACCTCAGAGCTGTACGGCTTGGTGCAAGAAATTCCCCAAACCGAAACCACGCCGTTTTATCCGCGATCGCCTTACGCCGTGGCCAAGCTCTATGCCTACTGGATTACGGTCAACTATCGCGAAGCCTACGGCATGTATGCCTGTAATGGCATCTTGTTCAACCACGAGTCTCCCGTGCGCGGCGAAACCTTTGTCACCCGCAAAATCACCCGTGCCGTCGCTCGCATCAAATTGTGCCTGCAAGACTGTTTGTATTTGGGCAATATGGATGCCAAACGGGATTGGGGCCACGCCCGCGATTATGTGGAAATGCAGTGGCGCATGTTGCAGCAGCAGGAGCCCGACGATTACGTGATTGCAACCGGCCAGCAATATAGTGTGCGGGAGTTTGTGGAAGCGGCCTTGAATGAGGTGGACATTAGCATCAAGTGGGATGGCAGCGGTACGGCGGAAAAAGGTTATGACGAGTATGGCAATTGTATTGTGGCGGTCGATCCCCGTTACTATCGCCCGACAGAAGTGGAAACGCTGTTAGGCGATCCGACCAAGGCTCGCGAGCAGTTGGGCTGGACCCCGACCGTCAAGTTTGAAGAGTTGGTGGCGGAAATGGTGCGCGAAGATCTGAAGTCGGCCAAACGCGATCGCTTAGTGAAAGATCACGGATACTCAGCATATGACTATCACGAATAGCGGCATGACCCCGTCCGATACCGTGTTTGTGGCCGGTCATCGCGGCTTGGTGGGTTCGGCTTTGGTGCGGCGGTTGCAGGCGGGCGGCTATAGCTCGATTGCGACCCGAACGCGATCGCAACTGGATTTAATCGACCAAGCTGCCGTGCGGGCGTTTTTTGAACAGGTGAAGCCCGATTGCGTCATGTTGGCGGCGGCGAAGGTGGGGGGCATTTACGCCAATCACACCTATCCTGCCGAGTTTCTCTATCAAAATTTAGCGATCGAAATGAATACCATTCACTCTGCCTTTCTGGCGGGGGTGAAGAAGTTGTTGTTCCTCGGATCGAGCTGCATCTATCCCAAACTCGCGCCGCAGCCTTTGAAGGAGGAATATCTACTGACTGGGAGCCTGGAACCAACGAACGAGCCCTATGCGATCGCCAAAATCGCAGGCATTAAGATGTGCGGTGCCTACAACCGCCAGTACGGCACCCAGTATATTAGCGTCATGCCCACCAACCTTTACGGTCGGGGGGATAACTACGATTTGCAAAACTCCCACGTTCTGCCTGCCTTAATCCGCAAAATGCACGAGGCAAAGCAAGCAGGGCAGTCCACTGTAGAAATTTGGGGAACGGGCAAACCGCTGCGGGAGTTTCTCTACAGCGACGATTTGGCCGATGCTTGTGTTTATTTGATGGAGAATTGTTCTGCCCGAGAGATCGGCGAGTTTGTCAATATTGGGGTGGGGGAAGATCTGAGCATTCGCGAGCTGGCGGAGGCGATCGCCGAGGTGGTGGGGTTTGCGGGCGAGCTAACGTTCAATACTGACAAGCCCGATGGCACCCCCCGCAAGCTGATGGACGTGTCGCGCTTGCACCAATTGGGCTGGAAGGCCAAAACTCAGCTCAAACAAGGCATTGCGCTGGCTTATGCTGACTTTTTGGGGTCTGGTTCAACTGCAGATTAAACCGTTAGGGGCGATCGGGGCAATCTGAATGCCTGTCGCCATCTAGTTCTATCAATCGCTGAAAGCCATGCCCGATTTGCCTTTCAGGCTACCGTCTAGCCTCTGTCGGAGTCAACTCGTTGCCGTTCTACCTCTCGAACGACCGCAGGATAATCGTTTAGATTAGCTTTTTAAATGATTTTTCAAATTGGCACCTCCCAAAAGTAAGCCTATAATTCTTTCATAGAAATAAATCTTAACGATTGTCTATCACGAGCCTACGCTCGTGCTAAGGGATAATGCTTCGAAGATTAAACTGACAGTTTTTGAGTCGCCGGTCACTAGAGGTTACGACTTTACATGTCCGAGTTCTTTGCGGATTCATTTTGGTTAGTGCCCTGCTATCCCTTCATGGGAATGCTGCTGTCTTTGTTCTGGTCCCCCGGCATTATGCGGCGGACGGGCCCCCGACCAGCAGGCTACGTCAACCTCTTCACGACGTTCCTGGCGCTGTTACACGGCACCCTTGCTTTTCCTGCCGTTTGGCAGCATCCGCCTCTCCATTTCGAGCTGGTCTGGTTGCAGGTTGCCGACCTGACACTCAGCATTCCATTGGAAGTTTCAGCCCTGATAGTGGCAGCCACTACACTCATCGCCGGTCTCAATTTTCTCAGCCAGTTCTACGCGATCGGCTATTTAGAAATGGATTGGGGCTGGGCCAGATTTTTCGGGTTTCTCTCCCTGTTCGAAGCGGGCATGTGTGGATTAGTTCTGTGCGATTCTCTCTTATTTAGTTACATTCTGCTAGAGATTCTCACCTTAGGAACCTATCTACTTGTGGGCTTCTGGTTGAATCAATCGTTGGTGGTGACGGGGGCTAGAGATGCGTTTCTCACTAAGCGGGTTGGGGATTTATTTCTGTTGATGGGGGTATTGGCCCTCTATCCTCTAGCGGGCACTTGGAATTTTCAAGCGTTGGCGCAATGGGCTCAGACCGCTGACCTACAACCTGCCACTGCGACGTTGTTGGGCTTGGCCTTGATTGCCGGACCGATGGGTAAGTGTGCCCAACTGCCACTGCATTTGTGGTTAGACGAAGCGATGGAAGGGCCGCTGCCCAGTACGATCTTGCGCAACTCAGTTGTGGTGGCTACTGGCGCTTGGGTTCTCATCAAGTTAGAGCCCGTCTTGTCTCTATCTCCAGTGGTTCCGACTGTTCTGACTGCGATTGGAGCGACTACCGCGATCGCCGCTACGTTGATTTCCATTGCTCAAGTTGACGTCAAGCGCTCCCTCTCCTACACCGTCAGTACCTATATGGGGTTGGTGTTCATTGCCGTAGGAACCCACCAGCCTGAGGCCGCATTGCTGTTGATTCTGAGCCATGCACTGGCCCAGGCTCTCTTGGTTGCCACTTCGGGCTCGATTATTCTCAACAACATTACCCAAGACCTCAGACAGTTGGGTGGGTTGTGGAGTCGCCGACCGGTCTCGGGTCTGTGCTTTTTGGTGGGGGTGGCCGGGTTGGTGGGTCTGCCGCCGTTAGGGGGATTCTGGGCGTTAGGAACTCTGATAGATGGCCTTTGGGAAAGCTATCCCCTCTTGGCGGCGATCGTGTTAGGCGTCGTAGGGCTGACCGCCTTCAGCATGATGCGGGAATTCGGGTTGATTTTTGCCGGACCGGTCAAGCCCATGTCGGAGCGTTCTCCCGAGAATATTTGGTTGGTGACGTTGCCCATGACGGTGCTGATGGGACTGACGCTGCATTTGCCCTTGATTCTGAATAGCGTGTCGCTGTTGTCCGGTTGGGGGAGTTTGAACTTGACGGCGATCGCCGCGTTGAGCTTGTCCAGCGCGATCGGGATTGGGACTGGAGCTTGGGTGTACGTCGGTTCGGCTATCCCCAAGCCGGTCCAATTACCGTGGCGCGGTTTGCAAAACTTTTTCTCCTACGACCTCTATACCCCGAACCTGTATCGCGCCACGGTTGTGTTGGGGGTCGATATCGCTTCCCGATTCATGGATTGGTTCGATCGCTTCATCGTCGACGGCATTGTTAATTTAGTGGGCCTGGGCTCCCTGTTTAGCGGCGAAACCCTGAAATACGGGAACAGCGGTCAGGGACAAGCCTACATCTTGACGATTGCCCTCGGCGGCGCCGGCATTTTGATTGCGCTCGAATGGCCGGTCATCTTGCGGCTATTCTCGCCTTAAGTTTTGTGCAATTAGTAATAAATTTACCTTTATTCACCTATATTAAGTGTGTTTTTATGCTCAGCGCTCTCATCTGGCTGCCAATTCTCGGTGGGATTGCGATCGGCTATCTGCCTTTTCCGATCGCGAGATTGAAGCTTATAGCCCTGAGCGTCAGTGGCGCAATGGCGCTGTGGTCCCTCTGGCTGGTCAGTCAGTTTGACTTCACCAACCCCCTCGTGCAGTTTGTCGAGTTCGTTCCTTGGATCGAGATCTTGGGCTTGAACTACGAGCTGGGGGTCGATGGGCTGTCGCTATTGCTGCTGGTGTTAAATGGTCTTCTGACTTGGATCGCCATTTACAGCACTGTAGAAGCGATCGAGCGGCCTCGCCTCTATTACTCGCTCATCCTTTTGGTCAGTGGGGTGGTAGCAGGTGCCTTCACCACCCAAAACTTATTGCTGTTTTTCCTCTTCTACGAAGTGGAGTTGATTCCCCTGTTCCTGTTAATTGCCGTTTGGGGGGAACGGGAACGGAGCAATTATGCCGCGACCAAGTTTCTGCTCTACACCGCTTTCTCGGGGGTGCTGATTCTGGCGGCGTTTCTCGGGATCGTCTGGTTTGGGGGGGCGTCTAGCTTTTCGTACGATGCGCTGCTGAGCCAAAGCTTGCCGTTGGGATTGCAGTTCGTGTTGTTGGGTTTGCTGATGGTGGGGTTTGGCATCAAAATTCCCCTCGTGCCCCTACATACTTGGTTGCCAGACACCTACGTTGCGGCCTCTACTCCTGTCGCGATCCTGTTGGGGGGGGTGTTGGCCAAGCTCGGTGCTTACGGAGTGCTGCGCTTTGGCTTGGGACTGTTCCCCGCAGCTTGGGCGGCGGTGGCTCCCTATTTGGCAACTTGGGCGACGGTGAGTGTACTGTACGGGGCTTTCGTGGCGATCGCCCAGAAGGACATCAAGCGGATGGTGGCCTACAGTTCCATCGGACATATGGGTTACATCCTGCTCGGAGGTGCGGCGCTAACGGCCCTCAGTTTGGTGGGGGCGGTGGCTCAAATGGTGGCCCACGGTTTGATTTTGGCGATTCTGTTCCATCTGGTGGGGGTGATTGAGGCCAAGGTGGGCACCCGCGAGCTGGATGTATTGAATGGTCTGATGAATCCGGTTCGAGGCTTGCCGATGGTGGCGGCTCTCTTGGTGCTGAGCGGTATGGCCAGTGCTGGCATTCCCGGTTTGGTGGGCTTTATTTCAGAATTTCTGGTGTTTCAGGGGAGCTACCGTGTCTTTCCGGTGCAAACGCTGTTGTGCGTCCTGGGCAGCGGTTTGACGACGGTGTACTTCGCGATTTTGCTCAACCGTACCTGCTTCGGCAAGTTGGATAACGCGATCGCCTATTTCCCCAAGGTGGAATGGCGGGAGCGGGTGCCGGCCCTGACGTTGGCGATCGTTATTCTCTTTTTGGGCATCCAGCCCACTTGGTTAGTGCGCTGGAGTGAGTCCACAACTGCGGCGATGGTAGCGGCAGTTCCCTCAGAGCCTGTCAATGCATTTGTGCAGGAAGGTGTCTTTCCACAGTTGAGCCTCAATTGGGCTGATGGCGATCGCCCCTCCGACTTGGCAACCCAATCTACCCGCCTCTAAGGGAACTCTGATTGCGATCGACTCTTGTCTCCCCACAAAACTCTGACTCATAGCGAATTATTGGAACATGCCATGGTGACAGACACGACCCGCGATCGCGCGATCGCCTTGCCCCCCTCCACCCACGAGTTTCGCGACATCGTTCACCGCCTCGAAGCGGGGGGCTCGATGCTGCCGGACAACCCCGAGAACCTGAAGCAAATTATCGGCATCTACAAAGCCTATGCCGTGCCGATGGACTTCTACTGGCGCAATTTGCTTTACATCGCCGAGCGAGTGTTTCTCAACCCACTGCCTGCCTTCAAATATTTCCTCCCGAAAGACTATTTAGAGTTGCACAACCACTATGCGGGGGACGATGCGGATCTGAGGGTATGGCGCGGCGATGCGTCCGCCCACCCAGAACTCTTGGAGTTCGTTCGTCAAGGCGAACTCCAGCGTAAAGTCCCCAAGCTCTTGCACCATCTCTGGCACGATCGCATCAACATGGAATTTGCCGAGTCTTGTATGCGAGCGATGTTGTGGCACCGGCACATGTACGAGCCCGCCAACAAGTTCGATCGCTATCTCGATAGCGAGGAATACCGAGCTAACGCCGATCTGGCCATCCGCGCCTATTTCCAAGGCAATCCTTTAATGTTGGGGCTGTACAAGCTCTTCCCCGATATGTTTTTGGAGCAGGTGAGACAGCTCTCCTATTACTCCAATTTGGGGTTGTTTTGGGAAGTGATGGCACCGGTCTTTTTCGAGATGTCGGATCTCTACGACGAGGGCAAGCTCGCCAGCGTGCCGGAGGCGATGCAGTTTTTAGTGGATGGCATCTTTGCCGTTGCCGCTCGCCCCATTTACCACCACGTCTACATTCGCGGCGATCGCTACGAGATTATCCCCAAATCGAAGGGCTTTATGTGGCTCTACGAGGCGGCGCTCCCTTACGTCGAGGCGATCTTCTATCGCACCTCCCCCTTCCGGGGCACAAAGTCCTACAACGCTCAGGCGAATCAAGTGCCTGCCGAGCAAAAGGACTTTCATTACGGCATTCTCTACGCCGATGTCTTCCCCATCGGGACCGCTGGCATTCCCCCCACATTGCTGATGCAAGACATGATGCACTTCTTGCCGCAATATTTGCTAGACGACTATCGAAAACATTGCCGGGGGGAAGACGATATCCTCAGCCAAATTGGGGTGACATTTCAGCGATCGATGTACAACGTCACCTCCGCTGTCATTCAAGCTTTGCGTGCTGCATTGCTCTATCCCCTAGACGATCCCAATCCCAGACACTTACAGGCCAACCGGGAATTTTTCGAAGCCCAACTCGATCGCTTCATCCGTCCCGAAGCCCGCCTCCGCAATGTCCAAGTGCAAGACTATCGCTAGGCGATCGCCGCCTCCTATAGAAAATCACGATCTGAGAAAACTCTGATGGCCAACATTGTTGAAGTTGCTGCGGCTGCGGGAAATTTTGAGACGCTACTGGCGGTGGTCGAGGCTGCGGGCTTGACCCAAACGCTGGCAGAAGAGGGGCCATTTACCGTGTTCGCCCCCACCGACGAGGCATTCGCCCAGCTCTCCCCTGCGACTGTGAACACTTTGCTGCAAAATACCCCCCAACTGGGGCGCATTCTGCTCTACCACGTCGTGCCGGGGAGCCTGTCTCGGGCAGAGTTGCTGGAGATGAAAACGCTGAATTCTGCTGAGGGCTCTCCCATCCCCGTTCGGGAGGGGGATGGCTTGGAGGTTAAAAACGCAACGGCGATCGCCACCGATATTGCCGCTGACAACGGCACCATTCATGTCATCGATCGCGTCATTTTGATGGGTTAATCTCCCACTGGACGAGCTCGACTCTATTCGACTGGGCACTGGACAGAGGTTAGCACGAGCCATGAAAGCCCCGACAGGAGAGCATTTCCGCGAGCGTGAGCGGCCTGCCAAGGAAGCCCATGGTCATGGCTGGTGTGATTGCCTTGGTTAACCTGAGGTCGAACAAGCCTTGCAATACTTCTACAGCCAGCAATTCATCGACACCTCCCTAGCAGAAACAGCTATAATCCAGTCTCTGTAAGGGACTTAGGCCCAAATCTAGTGGGAGGAAGAAAGGTGGCGGCCAGATTCGAACTGGCGAATGGGGGCTTTGCAGGCCCCTGCCTTACCACTTGGCTACGCCACCGCAGCGAATAATAGTTTAACGCGCCATCTCCACCTGGCAAGAGTTTGTTTGACTTTCCCTACGACCCCCAGCAGCAAGGGCTAGAGCTTGCAGAGACTGCCACAACGAGGCCAAACCTCATCTCATTTGCTTAAGGCACCACCAACACCGGACAGGGAGACAGCTGAATCACGCGAGCACTCACACTATCGTGGGGCTCTTCATCCGCCAACCCGACCCCGCGAGAGCCCATCACAATCAAACTGGCATCCCGCTCGTCTGCCACATCGCAAATGACAAATGCAACCTTGCCTTCCGTAAACTGCGATCGCACCTCGGCCACTCCCGCCTGCTTCAACGCAGCCATCCCCCGCTCCAAAAACTCTTTTCCCTGTTGGCGAGCCGCTGCCACATCCTGCGCTTCAATGCGATCGCTGTCCAATACTGATAACAAAATAACCGTACCGTTGTATTTCTTTGCTAAATCTGCCACTAATTCAATAGCGTGACTGGTTTCGCGGGAGCGATCGACCGGAAAGAGAATCGTATCAAACATGGTGGGTAAAGAGGCAAAACGCTAAATTTCAGGAGCAGCCGGAGATAGAACTTGCCAGCGATGTCACTCTTGAAAGTCGGGTTAATTCTACTGACAAATCGTAGCGATCGCGACCAATGTTTGCCATCCTTAACTCGCGTTTCGAGCGGCGTTCCTTTGCTAGGCTCGACCCTAACGCTTACGAAAAAGGATTGGCACTAATCGGATCGGGCGATCGCACCATCGGAATCAACTCCAGTTCCTCTGCATAGAGCACTGTCAACTGCAGGTGAATGCGATCGATTAAAGCTTGCTTTTGCTCTTGGGCTACCGCAAACGAGACAACGTTGAACAAGGCCAGTGGCAAAAATCCGCCAATGCCCGCCACCTGTCCTGCCAACCCGACTGCATCTCCAACGCCGCCAGGAAGACCTCCACCGCCTACGGCAAACTCCTGCAAGAAATCCATGCTGGCATTGTGGTTGTCAATGTAGAGGCGCATCTCATCTTTGATGCGAGCGGTGAGGGGATCGAGTTCGCTGTGGCTGGCAATACTGGCATGAAGGGTCAAGAGATCGGTCATGGCTTGCGACAAGCTGCCCTGGCGAATGTCGAGGATCGCGAGGTTGTAGGCAATGGCAGGAGACTGTTCAGCTGCATTTTCGAGTAGGGGACGGGCTCGCTGTTGGCGCAGGGGTTCTTCTTCAGAGGCGGGCAAACAGACTTCTTCAGGGGCCTCGGCGCAGGCTTCGATCTCGGCGAGATCGAGCTGGTAAAAGGCGATCGCTAAGTTGTTGCGAATTTCGTCCAGCGGGGGTAGCTCGTTCAGGAGGGTGGCAGCGCGGCCGTATTGCTGGCTTTGAATGTGGGCGGCAGCAATCAGGTTCAGTTGGTCGGAACTGGGGTTTTCTAATTGAGTCCCGAGGGCGATCGCCCCCTCGTAGTTCCCCACTTGATAGGTAGCGTAGGTGCGGCTGTGGAGTAAGTCTTCGAGCAGATTGGGTTGGCTGGCGGGAACCTCTGTGGCGGCTAGCCACTGTTGCGCCTGCTCGTAGTGGTGAAAGCGCAGATATTCCTGACCGATCGCCACCCGCGCGCGCGCGGTATCGGGCCTGAGAAAGTAAAACCGAACGACATCTTGCAGGCGGCGATCGGTGTCGTAAAGGGCATCGGCCCCGATGGCATCGGCGGGGGCGACATCTGCTGGGTTTTGACCGGAGACGATCGCCTGCACGAGGATGTCTTCTCGGGTGACTTGGGCGCACTGGGTCTCGGACACAATGGCAGCGTAAGCCCCTCCCACCTCGCGACCGCAGAGTTGAGTGCCTATGGGGTTGGCCCAAGTGGCATGGCTGGTGGCGAGCACAGGAAAGGGCGACTCCACAGCAGTATCGGCTTCGGGAGTGGTGCTTGCAGGGGGAGGAACAGCGTTTGAGGTATCTCGCTGCTCTGCGAGGGGAATCTGTTTTAAATCTGTGGGGCGGACGGTTAAGACCGAAACGCGGGCGGCAAGGGGTCGATAGGGGAAGACGGGGTAAGACAGGCGGGCGATCGCGCTGCGTTCGCTCACCGCCACCACCGAGAAGGGAAGTTGTGTCACGCCAAAGTCAGCCCCGCTGATGCCATCCACCACGGTGTAGCCCTGAATGGCGATCGCGCCGCGATCGCCAATGCGAATACCGCGATCGCGCCCCTGCTGAATCAGCACCTGTTGGGGATTGGCGGGGTCGGGGACGACGCCAACAGGAACTTCAGTGAGTTCGAAGGCGCGGGCGGAGCTGGCGATCGCCCCTAAGCAGCCAGCGGTCAGAGCCATGGAGATCCCGACAAATTTGGCCAACACGATTGCCTCCTCCCATGCCTGCGTCCCAATCCCACAACATCCACTCGGGATAATCTGTTGCGCTTCTGACGGACGCGATGTCCTCAGAATACGTCCCATTCTAAGAAGCGCAGCTAAAAAGTTCCTGGGAGTTTGTACGCGATCGGCAAACGGGCGATCGACCCCGAGAGCTGAGGGAGAACAACCCGCTCGATATACTGGACTGAAGCAACCAAATCTTAGGACAGGCGCTCATGTGGGGACGGCCATCTCGATTGGACCGCATCGAACAAACCGTGGAACGCCTTGCAGAAATTAGCGAGGCAACCAATCTCCGCATCGATCGCTTTGTGGATGCCTCGGAGCAGCAGATTCAGATCCTACATCAACGGACCGAGCAGCTTCAGCGGGCTGTAGAGTATTTGATGAGCAAAGATGGCTAGGCGAGCAATCCGAACTGGGCGCGATAGTCTCGCACTGTTCGAGATGGAAGCAGAGGATCGCTCAACGGGCGAAAGCCCTCCATCGCTGAGGGAAGCAAACCTCGCTCGATATACTGGACTGAAGCAACCAAATTTCAGGACAGGCGCTCATGTGGGGACGGCCATCTCGATTGGATCGCATCGAACAAACCGTAGAACGCCTTGCAGAAATTAGCGAGGCAACCAATCTTCGCATCGATCGCTTTGTCGAGGCATCGGGGCAGCAAATCCAGGCCATGAATCAACGCACCGAGCAACTTCGCGAGCGGACCGAGCAGCTTCAGCGGGCTGTCGATTATTTACTGAGCAAAGATGGCTAGGCGAGCAATCCGAACTGGGCGCGATGGTCTCGCACTGTTCGAGATGGAAGCAGAAGATTGCCCAACGAGTGCAAGCCCCCCATCGCTGAGGGAAAAACAACTCGCTCGATATACTGGATTAGAGAAAGCTAATTTCAGGATGTACGCTCATGTGGGGACGGCAATCTCGATTGGACCGCATCGAACAAACTGTGGAACGCCTGATAGAGATTAGAGAGGCAACCAATCTTCGCGTCGATCGCACTGTGGAACGCTTTGCAGAAATTAGCGAGGCAACCAATCTTCGCATCGATCGCTTTGTCGAGGCATCGGGGCAGCAAATCCAGGCCATGAATCAACGCACCGAGCAACTTCGCGAGCGGACCGAGCAGCTTCAGCGGGCTGTCGATTATTTACTGAGCAAAGATGGCTAGGCGAGCAGCCCGAACTTGGCACGGCAGTATCTTATGCGAGAGTGAAACAAGCGATCGCCCCGAGCCGACGCTATACTGAGCCACCGGAAGCCCGGATCGAGGTGACTCATGGATGCAATGCAAGCCGCAAATCTCGACCGGTACTGGATGCAATATTGCTTGAGACTGGCAAAACAGGCTGCCGGTTATACCTCCCCCAATCCGATGGTGGGGGCAGTGGTGGTGCGCGAGGGTCGTTGTGTGGGCAAGGGCTTTCATCCCAAACCGGGAGAACCCCATGCTGAGATCTTTGCCCTGCGAGAGGCGGGGGATCTGGCTGCTGGTGCGACCCTGTATGTGAATCTCGAACCCTGCAACCACACCGGACGCACGCCCCCCTGCACTGATGCCCTTCTCAAGGCCGACATTGCCCGCGTCGTCGCAGGCATGGTAGACCCCAACCCCCTCGTCGCAGGCAAAGGAATTGCCTGTCTCCGTCAAGCGGACGTGGAGGTTGCGGTTGGTGTCGAAGAGTCCGCCTGCCGGCACCTCAACGAGGCATTTGTCCACAGCATCCGGCACCAGTTGCCCTTCGGCATTCTTAAATATGCCATGACCCTAGACGGCAAGATTGCCACCACTACGGGTCACAGCCAATGGATTAGCGGCATCGAATCCCGTCAAGTGGTTCACGCTCAGCGGGCCGTTAGCGATGCGGTGGTGGTGGGGAGCAATACCGTTCGCCGAGACGATCCGCAGCTCACCTGTCGGCTGGCGGAGGGTCGCAATCCCTTGCGGGTGGTGCTGAGTCGGCAGTTAGATTTGTCCACAACGGCGCAATTGTGGGATACCCGTCAGGCTCCCACGCTGGTACTGACAGAGCCTGCCAGCGGTCGGCAACAGGAGGAGCGATCGCACCTGTTAGCGTTTTTCGAGCGTCGGCAGGTGGAAGTCATCGTCGTGCCGAAGTTAACCCCCATGACGGCGGCTACAGTGCTGCACCAGCGCGGCTGCATCAATCTCTTATGGGAATGTGGGGCCACCCTAGCTGCCGCTGCCCTCCAAGCTGGTGCCATTCAAAAGGTAATGGCGTTTGTGGCCCCCAAGTTTATTGGCGGGAAAATCGCCCCCGGACCGATTGCAGGGACGGGCGTGTCCGTGATGGGGTCTGCCCTAAGGCTCGAAAACATCAGCGATCGCCCAGTGGGAGGCGATCGCTTAATCGAGGGCTACGTCACGCAGCCGCTCTCAGTCGAGTCTCAACCCGGCAAGGCTTAAGCCGTCACCAGCGTCTTCTCGGAGGCAGGGCGCTTGCTGTTGCGCACACCTTCGATCGCCTCGGCATAGTCATCAGCCTTGAATACAGCGGAACCCGCGACGATCGCATTCGCACCGGCTTCTAACACCTGCCAGGTGTTGTGACCTTTGAGGCCGCCATCCACTTCAATCCAGGGATCGAGGCCGCGCTCGTCACACATGGCGCGCAGCTTCTGGATTTTGGGTATGACTCCAGGAATAAAGCTCTGGCCGCCAAAGCCGGGGTTGACGCTCATGATCAGGACGAGGTCGCAGAGGGGCAGGACGTACTCGATCAGTTCGAGGGGGCTGCCGGGGTTGAGCACCACGCCCGCTTGCTTGCCCAATTCGCGGATTTGGCCGAGGGTGCGGTGTAGGTGGGGGCTAGCATTGTGCTCGGCGTGGACGGAGATGATGTCAGCACCGGCTTTGGCAAAGCCTTCAACATATTTTTCGGGTTCGACGATCATCAGGTGAACGTCGAGGGGCTTTTGGGTCAGGGGGCGAATAGCCTCGACAATCAGGGGACCAATCGTAATATTGGGGACAAAGCGACCGTCCATCACGTCAACGTGGATCCAGTCGGCACCGGCTCGATCGACGGCTTGGATTTCTTCGCCTAGGCGACTGAAATCTGCGGACAGGATGGAGGGGGCAACGACGGTTTGCTTTGCCATAGCTTGTTTCTCTAGCGCACTGTTATACCGCCTTCACTTTAATCGATTTTGTTGAAAATCTATAGAAAAAGTGAAAATAAATGCAGATGAAAATGAACGTAGATGATTTTTGCAACGGAGCCTGCCGCAATGGGATGGGATATAGGACGGTTTTTCAAAACACTGGTCTTTTTTGGGGCGGTGCCAATGGTGAGTCAAGCGGATTGGTTCGTACAACTGACTGGGCAGAAGGGGGATGTCGCTTACGCGCAACCCGAGTCGCCTGCTGCTGTTGTTTTAGTGGTGGGGACAGACTCGGTGTCTCGGGAGATTGCCAGTCGGTTGGCCGAACGGGGAGATCGCGTTCGTTTAGTCAATTTTGCCGCGACTCCCTTAGCCTTGCCCCCCTCTGTGGAGGTCATTGCCGGTGCGCCAGAGACCTTGGCGATCGCCCCTGTCGTTGCCGATGTTTCGACGACGATCGTCTGTAGCGCAGGCTCCGCAGAAACTGCTTTTCTCAGTCGTCTGATTCCCCAGCTCGTGCCCTCCACTCAACCCAGCGAGCGTCTCCTGTTCGACTTCCGCAGCCCCACCCCCGACCTGTTGCAGGTGTGGGGGCCGGTGGACGATGTGGTTATGGGGGGGGTGAGTTCCAGTGGTATTCGCATGGGCGATCGGGCAGCTATTTTTTCTGGGATTGTCTCCACCGATAACTCGGGTGGGTTTGCATCTGTCCGTACCCGCAATTTAGAGCCCGTACTCGATCTGTCGGGGTTTGATGGCATTCGGCTGCGGCTGCGGGGGGACGGCCAGCGTTACAAGTTTTTTCTGCGGGACGAGCAGCGCTGGGATGGCATTGCCTATAGCTTTTCGTTCGACACGATCGCCAACACCTGGATTGACGTGCGCATTCCCTTCCAGCAACTCGTGCCGGTGATGCGGGCGAAAACGGTGTCGGGGGTTGAGGTAACGACGCAGTCGATTACCGCGCTGCAGGTGATGTTGAGCAAGTTCGAGTATGACGGTGCGCTGAATCCGAGTTTTAGACCGGGGGAATTTCAGTTGGAGATTGAAGCGATCGCCGCTTACGGTCCTCCCGCCCCGCAAGCGATCTTGCTCGATGCCGCTGTAGCCGAGTTTTCCAAACAGCTAGAGATGCAGGGATTGGTGTATGCCAGCGTAACGGGGGAGGGCTCGATCGAGCAGTGTTTGGAGGCGATCGGTCGTCCCGTTGCGGCAGTTCCCCAGCAGTAAGGATTGAGGGAATTGGGAGATGGAGCTCGGTTTCCCGCGTTGTGGCTCACAATAGGGGGAGGGCCTAGGTGAACGTAGGGCCTGTTTGTCATTGTTGGAGGCCCCAGTCGTGAGCGATCGCCCGAGCCAATCGATCGAACATCAGCAGGTACCGGCAGCTCATCGAGGACTGCATGACTTTCTCTACGACGGGGAAGATGTCCACGCAGCCACGGCGGACTCTGCCGCCGAGCTGGAGTTGCAGGGGAGCATCGTCGGATTGCAGGATTGGTGCGATCGGGCGAGTCATGCCAAAGTTGCAGGCGTCTACGCCGTTCTGGATGGCGATCGACAGGTGCAATACGTCAATCTCTCTCGCAATGTGCGTCTGTCTTTACAGAGCCATCTCGAACAGCACGGTCCCGACACCTGTGCTTACGTGCGCGTGCAAAGCTTCAAATTTCCCAAACGGGCAGAGATGGAGCGGGTGCGCGAGGCTTGGATTGCAGCCAATGGTTCTGTGCCCTCGGGGAATGCAGGGACGGAGACTTGGGCGGCTACGGTGGGCGAGGCGGCCCGAGCGGCCATGTCGGTAGCCGAACGTCAGGTCCACGAGGACAAGAAGTTAAAGTTGCGCAAAGCAATGGCTGACAGGCAATTGATGGACGAAGCCGATGTCAGCGAGGAGGGTGCCGAGCGGATGCGCAAATTGGAGGAAGCGGTCGAGAACGACGATTGGAGTGCCATCATTCACGGCTGACGGGCAGTTCGGACATCTGGGTCAGCGCGATCGGGGCAAATCGTGAAATGCCTTGAGGTCGATGGCAGCGATTCACCCCCAAAAAAACTGCGATCCTTCTATCGCAAGTGTTTGGAGTCATCGATCGCATCCGAAGGAACGAGTGCCCAAAAACTTGGAGCATCAGGAGTTTAGATCGCACCATGACACAGGCAATCGAAAAACTGACTTATAGCCGCGCAGAATACCTAAAACTTGAGCTTGCCTCAGAGGAACGTCATGAATATATAGACGGAGAAATTAGGCTGATGACGGGAGGAACCCCGAACCATAACGACATCGCTGGCAACCTCTACATTCTACTTAAACTTGGACTGAAAGAGAAGCCGTACCGAACTTTTTACACCGATCAACGGCTTTGGATTCCCGCTCGCAATCTCTATACCTATCCCGATTTGATGGTTATCGAAAAGCCCTTACAACTTCAAACGGGGCGCGCCGATACCATTATGAATCCTTGCTTTATCGCCGAAGTGCTATCCAAATCAACGCAGAATTACGATCGCGGCGAAAAGTTTTCTGCTTATCGTACGATTGACAGTTGCCGCGAATACCTGATTGTCAATCAATACAGTATCCATGTAGAACATTACGTCAAGACGGCCGCCAATCAATGGCTGCTATCAGAATATGATTCTCCTGATGTCACATTGTCTTTAAGTGTGTTTGAAGCCCAAATCGAAATCGCCTCGCTCTATGAAAACATTGATATTGATACTTGATAAAATCGTGAGGGCGATCGCCCAAGATCGCTTCATTAGTTTTTGGAATCTTTCTAAACCTCCAGCTCTCAACGTGGGCGCGGTTTAGGCATCGAATATCCCGAGATTGAGTGTTGAAGGATTGCCAAGCCAAGCTGCATGGGTTGTATGGTCTTCCAAATCATCCCCAGTGAGGCCGTGAACGAGTATATTCAGGCCATTGCGATTTTGCTCCAGCCATTCAATTAGGGCGTCGAATTGAGCACTGTCGAAAGCAATTTGACAGCTCCAGTGGGGATGAGGGCCGACCAATGCCTTGTGAACTCGGCCAATCTCGACATCGAACAATTCACCGGCCGACACGCATAAGCTACGAGCGCGATCGACGGTTTCGGGGCCGAAGTAAACGTGTGCGTGGTAATTCGCATATCTATTGCTCGGACGAGCGATTGTTTGAGGTTCCACAAACAGACCTTCAAATGTAGCAAGACGACGGGCGATCGCCTCTCCGAGCTTCCTAGGGTATTGAATCGGGATACGGGAGGCGATCGCGTCGACGATAACCCTTAAGATCCTAACACCGCGATATCGGCCGCACTCTCCAACTCCGATCGCACCATCTTTTGTTGCGCCACAATGCGATCGGCAAGATACTGCGCGTCCCGAGCAATACCCGACAGCCGCCCCGAGCCCCAGGTATACAGCCAAGGCAAACCGAGAAAATACAAGCCTTCTGCCGAGGTGACACCGCGATCGTGCTTGGGATAGCCTTCTCCATTAAAGACCGGCACATCAATCCAGCTGAAATTGGACTCGAAACCGGTACACCAAATGACGGTTTTAATATTGGCTGCAGTACAATCTAGCTCTAGAATTGCATCCCGAGGGCCTGCGATCGCCTCACTAGGCGGCTCCAGAGGAGCATCGATATTCTTATCCTCAATGTAAGTATCAATCGTGACCTTAATACTGTCAGCAACAGCATCTGCCTTATCTAAGTTTTGCTGCAGATCGCCATTAAACGCGATCTTGCCCCCATCGATATCCTTCAATCTACCGGCTAACTGCATCCCTTCTAGGGCGAATTGCCGCAAATTGATTTCGCGCCCGCCATCTCGCCCCGTCAGATAGTGGTTTGTTTTTTTACGGACCTTGTCTGGATCGGAATATGCATCGATGGGAGTATCGTAATAACCCATTCGATCGAGCCAATCCACTACGTCTTTGCCTCGATACATTCTGGGAGATCTGGGGGCACCCCCCACACTGAGATAAACCTCTCGATTTGCTAAGTGTAAGTCTTCAGCAATCTGGCAGCCCGATTGACCGGAGCCCACCACTAAAACCGCTCCCTCCGGCAGAGATTCGGGGGTTTTGTAGGTAGAAGAATGCAGTTGGGTAATGTCTGTAGGCAGCCGCTCTGCAATGCGAGGAATTTTGGGGACGTGATAGCTACCTGTCGCAACGATCGCAGAGTCAGCCGTGAAGTCTCCGATGGACGTGCTGACTGAATAAGTTTGCAGATCGGCGTTACGTTTGACTTGCTTGACTTCTACCCCTTCTTTGACAGGGGCATCAAAAAACTTAGCATAGTCTTCAATATAGCTAACAACACCATGTTTGAGCATAAACCCGTTTGGATCGGGTCCAGTGTAGGGAAATCCCGGCAGTTGGCATTGCCAGTTGGGGGTGACCAAGCAAAAGGTATCCCATCGCTGCGATCGCCAAGTATGCGCAACGCGGTGTTTTTCAAAAATAATGCTTTCAATACCCCGTTGCTTCAAGCAATAGCTCATCGATAAACCTGCTTGTCCCCCTCCAATGATGATGCTGGGATAGTGCGTTTGCATAGATTTAACCCATAGGTTTTGAATGAAATCAAGTTCGCAAGGTTTGTGCGGTAATCCCTCGACCGATCGCGTTCGAATGGAGTCTCTGGCAGGGTTTTCAACAGACGATATGCCTGACAATTCCCAACACAGGCACCATAAAATTCATATGCCTCGAATCTTGTATCCAGATTTACCAAACCTCGATCTCTAGTCTTTAAGACAATCTCGCCCGTTCAAACATCATGCCTGACGAGCCAAGGCAGTAGCCCCCCCTAACCATTTCGACAACTGTGGCCTCTAAACCGAAACTGTCGAGCGAGCTCCGATATGGCGACAGAAAACCGCAGCGTATGTTGCCCTCGATACAAAACGATCGCCCTGCCTGCGACTGAATCAATCTAGAGCGATTTTCAGGTGGAGCGCGTGCCGCCCACGGGTACCTGCACCTCCGCAGCCGTCCGATCTCCCCTTCCGAGTAACTAGACCGTGTCTGACTCCATCCCTAGATTGCTCGACTCAGCACGTCTGTTGTTTGAGTTGCAGCGCAGCCATCAGATTGCACAGTCGTTTGCCGGACGCTTGCAGCCAGAGGAGATCGCCCGTTGTGTCACCGATGGGGCGATCGAACAATTTGACTGTGCTTTGGCTCGGATTTGGCTAGTGGAGAGCGATCGCACGGCATTGCGATTGGTGGCCTCTTCGGGTTTGTATACCCACACCAATGGCAGCTTTGCCCGCGTTCCTATGGGAGCCTTTAAAGTGGGAAAAATTGCCCAAAACTGCGTTTCATTCCTCAGCAATCAACTATCGGAAGAAACTTGGGTGAAGGATCGCGACTGGGCGATCGCCAATCAAATTCGCGGGTTTGCCGGGTACCCCTTGATTGCGAGTGGGGAGGCCATTGGGGTATTGGCTATTTTTAGCCATCAGCCTCTGGCAGCAGAATTCCTAGAAGTATTGCAGGGATTGTGTACCGCGGTGACGGTGGCCTTACAAACCGCTTTGCAATACCAAAAAGATAAACAAGCATGGCAGGCGATCGCCCAGGGAGAAGAGGGCCAGGTTTTGTCCGACCGATTGGCTCGCCTGTTGGGCACCACCCGCTTGACGATGTTGGGCACCGAGCGATCGCTCGGCCCTTCCCACACCTATCTATTTCTACAGGCAGCAGAAATTCTGAATCGGGTTGACTGCAATTACTGTCGTCTTACCTACGACAGCGATGCTGTGTCTCTAGAGGCGATCGCCGGTCTGCCTGCGGAACAGTTCGAGCGATCGCCAGCGGGAACTTCGCACATCGAGACTGCGTTTGAAGCGCTATCGATCGCCATCCACACTTTGGGGGGAGTGTTGCAATTGCAGACAAGCCGCGAGCAAGCAGTGTTGCAGGTGTTTCTCCGACTTCCCAATCTCAGCCCCAGCCGCGATATCGCCATCTGTATTCGATGCCAGCAACCCGTTTTACAACTGGCCTTTACCCAACTGGCTTATCTAGCTGGGTTGACGGTAGCGGCGAGTCCCGCTGCAACAATCCCTATCCTTTCAGACAGTCCTGAAGGCTTAGCAGAGGGCGATCGCCTGTTGTGGATTCAGGTCGGTCCCGGCCCCAAACCTGCTGCCGCCAGAGCCTGCCTAGATCTTTCCGTGACGCCGCCGCAACTGCGACAGGCGATCGAAACTGTGATGCAGGGAGAGACTTGGGGGCTCGAAACGCCAATGGCCAAAGCTCTATCGATTTCAACGCGAGAGCGAGAAATTGTTGGCTTGCTGGCTGCCGGACTGCGCGATCGCGATATTGCTCGACAGCTTCACATTAGCGAAAGTACCGTCAAGTTTCATATCAATAAGGTGTTGGTGAAACTCAATGCGCGCACTCGCTACCAAGTCTTACATCAGTTAACCGCACAGGGGTGGTTGTAAATCAAAGCCTTGGGTTAACAACTGAAGTGGACCCCATTGGCGGGGGATTGGAGGTAAATTCTCGACTTCGTTATACAACTTCAATAACAGCGATCGTTCTCCCTGCTTTGCAATACCAACTAGTCCTACCGTCGAGCCCTCCAGGATGAATGCTAACTCTGGCCGAACAGTACAGCCCGAACTAAACGGATCTCCTCAAAACTAAACTCTTCCCCCAACAACTCTCGAATTGGCGTCAAGCTGGTATAACTACCCACATCAAAAATGGCTCGAAAAATCTGTCGCTGCCGCTCCGCTGAAACAATTGCATCAATATCCACCCTTTCGCCTACTGCCAGCAACTGTGCCAGGTGATTGAAGATAGTACGCTCCTTTAATTGACGGGCCTTGGCAATCTCAGCGACTGACAAGCCTTGTCGGTGCAGCTCCAACGTTTCCATCTGCGTCTCGCTCGCGTGAATGAATTGAGCGACAGGTTCGGGGGGTTCGGGCATAACAATCGGTTGCGCTTTAGGATGAGGGGCGGCCTCCCGTGAATCGCCTCCTTCGAAGGGTTCCGCAAATTCGGACTCTGGCGCGATCGCTTCAGGGGTCGGATCTGCAGGCTGACGGACTCGCGATCGCCGCAAGAAGTCGTCCAATGCATTTAAAAATATCTCGCCATATTGATTCAACTTTTTCTGCCCCACACCCACCAATTGACCGAATTCGGCTAGGGTTTCCGGCTGTTTCCGAGCCATTTCTTTTAACGTACGATCCGAAAAAATGATGTAGGGAGGGACCGCCTGCAAATCTGCAATTTTCTTGCGCAATTTGCGTAAGTGTTGAAATAACTCTCCGTCAGCCTCCGATAGAGTCTCCGACTCTTGCCGTTGCACCGCGACTTTCTCCGGCTCGGGTGCGAGCTGCGGCACTTTCACTTCCAGTTCGCGACGCAACACTGCCATGCCGCGATCGCCAATCGTCAAAATCCCGTACCCATCCGTACTTTCAATCGTAAAATCCTGGTGAACCAGCGCCTGCCCCAGAGCTTGCCACTGCTTAATCGTTAAGTCCTTGCCAATGCCGAAAGTCGATAGCTCGTCATGGTGGTTGCGCACAATCCGATCGTCGGATTTTCCCCGCAAGACATCGATAATGTAACGCATGCCAAACCGTTGCTCGCAGCGGTAGATGCATGACAAAAACTTCTGGGCCTCGATCGTGCGATCCTCTAGAGGCACTGGATTTAAACAGTTATCGCAGGTACCGCAATCTCGTTCTAACGTCTCGCCAAAGTATCCCACCAATACCCGCTGACGACAGAGCAAAGACGCAGCATAATCAATTGTTTGCCGCAATTGCTGTCGGGCGATCCGTTGCTCTTCTGGGTCGGATTTTTGCTTGATTAAAAACTCGATTTTGCTGCGATCGCCATAGGAAAAAAACAAGATGCACTGGGCGGGCAACCCATCTCGCCCAGCTCGCCCCGACTCTTGGTAATAACTTTCCAAATTGCGCGGCAAATCTGCATGAATCACCAGTCGCACATCTGGCTTGTCGATGCCCATGCCAAAGGCGATTGTCGCCACCATCACCTGCGCGTCATCCCGCACAAACGCCGTTTGATTGGCGGCCCGCGCCTCGCCACTCATGCCCGCGTGATAGGGCAATGCCGCAATCCCCGCCTGTTGCAGTGCTGCCGCCAGTTTGTCCACCGAGGCCCGACTCTGGCAATACACGATCGCCGATCCCCCATTCTCCTCCCGAATCAGGCGCACGATCTCCAGCGGCAACTGTTTTGGCTTCGATCGCACGGAATAGTGCAAGTTCTGCCGGTGAAAGCTCGCCACGTGCACGTAGGGCTCTTCAAGGGCGAGTTGGCGAATGATATCCTCCTGCACCCGCGCCGTTGCCGTCGCCGTCAAAGCCGTCACCGGTACTGACTTAAACCGCTGCCGAATCGTACGCAATTGCCGATACTCGGGCCGAAAATCATGCCCCCATTCCGAGACGCAATGGGCTTCATCCACCGCCAGCCGCGCAATCCCGACTTCATGAGCCAATTCGCTCAGGGTGGGCTCGAAGCCTTCGTGTAGAAGCCGTTCGGGCGCTACGTAGAGCAATTTGTACTGTCCGGCGAGTAAAGCCGCTTCTCGCGATCGCGCCTCCGCTGCCGATAGGGAACTATTGAGATAGGTGGCTGCAATACCGCTATCGACCATATGGGCCACCTGATCCTGCATTAAGGCAATCAGGGGAGACACCACAATGGTGACGCCAGGGGCGAGCAGTGCGGGCAACTGATAGCACAGCGATTTACCGCCGCCAGTGGGCATGAGCACCAGCAGGTCTCGTGCAGCGATCGCGCGATCGATAATCTCCGCCTGCCCCGGTCGAAATTGGTCGTAGCCAAAATAGTGTTTGAGGGCTGCTCGAGGCGACAGAGGATTGGGGGCAGAGTTAGCCATCGTGAATTTAGGGGCGATCGGCGGGAACTAAGGCGATATCAAGGGATGTGGAGCGATCGGGAAAGAACTGACTGCGATCGCCCATTAGGGGGGCGAAGCGACACTCGGGATCTTACCCAGAATAAGACATACTATTTGTCGAAGGGGACTGCACCACTAAAGATAGGCGCATTCCGCGAACCAGCCCGAGATTGCACTATTTGCTCTCAACGTCAGCCGCGAGTTCGGCGAAAAAGTTAGCCAAGCGCTGAAACTGCCGTTAAGCCACCACGAAGAACGAGAGTTTGAGGATGGCGAACACAAGGCCCGATCGCTAGTCAGCGTTCGCGGCAAAGATGTCTATCTCATTCAGTCTTTGCACGGCGACGATCGCCAAAGCGCCAACGACAAGCTCTGCGGCTGCTTCTCACGGCGTGTTTGCCGAGAAGGCCGATCGCATTCTGGTTACGCCCGCGCTCGATCGCATCGCGATCGCCGACACCATTCCGCCGTTTCGGCTGACCTCGCAGCAGGTGCTGTCCAAGTTGGATATTGTCGAGATCGCGCCGCTAGTGGCCGAAGCCATTCGCCGATTGATTGACTTTTTCCCTTCTCTTATAACCGCAAATTGAGCACAATTCGATTGGCTAATCTTAAATCGATTTCTGAAAGATCGAGAATAAGATAATGCTTGTAAGTATTCGTTCGACATCCGGTTTCAGATATCATCTGCCGCCGCTCGGCGAGGAGAAATGCGCTAATATATAGGTGGAAGCGTAGGTAGCTTCCCCCACCGCAGTGGCTAGTAACGAGGCTCGATCGAAGAGCTGAGTTAACCAGGATCTGGGATGATTCAACTGCGTGGGGAGACTGGCTGCGGTTCCGCCAAGCAGGGTTCTGCGAAGGAGGTTAAGCCAATTGAAAATTGATTTTGCATTGAGTTAGCGAGTTATCGGAGTTCGACGGTAACTCGCTAATTTTTGCGATCGCTTACGTTTAAGCTTTGCATCGAACATTTAGAGCATTTAGATTGAATTAGCCATCAACTAGAGACGTTCAAATATTACCGAAATAGTTTGAAATTTTATCTCGAAATATATAGATTTTTGGGCTGGCGATTGAGATTTCGGGTGTCGAGAAACTTGAGTTGGCGGTATAAAAGCTCTGTTTTTGGCATGGAAACGCCCGCCTCCCGAGCAGCTTTGACGGCATTGCCGTAGATAGCTTCCATTTCCAGCGGGCGTTTCCCTTCAAAGTCCAACTTCATGCTCGTCAAATACGGCTTCATGGCGATCGTGCTATCCAACATGAGTTGCACGAAGTCTGCCGCAATCGCGACGCCATGTCCCGCTGCTGCTGCCACCACCTCGTGCATGAGTTGCTCCACCAGCGATCGCGTATCTGGGTCCGCCATCATGGCATCGGTCTTGGCATCCAACACCACCGATAGACCGTTAAACGGAATATTCCACACCAATTTGTGCCAGCGGACGGACAGCAAATTCTCCGAAAGGATCGTCTCAATCCCAGCCCGACGGAAATCTGCCGCGATCGCCTGCATCCGTTCGGTGATGCCTTGAGGCTCGTAGTGGTTGCCGTAGGCTCCTAAGTGAATGCGACCGTAATCGAGATGGCGGATGTGGCCGGGACCAATTTTATTCGAGCAAATGTGAGCGGTACCCCCCAGAACTGAGACACGATCGCCCACCATAGCTGCAATCTCGGCTTCGATGCCCATGCCGTTTTGCAGTGTCAGCACCGAGCCATCAGCCTCCAAACGGGGTAACAGATGGGGAAGTAAGAGGTTTTGGGTCGTTTTCAGACACACCAGCGCCACATCGCAAACAGGTATATCGCTGGCGCGGCAATAGGCATTCACTTGCGGCAGCACGAAGTCTCCGTCAACAGACTCGATCGTCAAGCCGTGCTGGCGAACGCGATCGTAATCTCGATGTAAGAGAAAATGAACTTCCGCACCCGCCTGTTGCAGGCGCGCGCCATAATATCCCCCCAGAGCGCCCGTGCCGACAATGGCATATCTCAAGGGTGCAGTCATGGCTGCTCCTCCGCTCGACTCTGCTGCTAGTGTGGCGGGTTTCCCCATCGGCAGCCCACTATACTAGAACTACCGCACAATTGGATGGGTACTTCCTTCCCTATGTTTGCCGTTCTGCTGCCTTTAATCCCCCTGACGGTTTTACTCTCTACCAAGGGATTGATGTTCATGTTGCTCTCCGCCTACGGCGGGGCCATGTGGACCTTTTTAAGTGGTGCCCCTCGTGTCTACACCATCATGGTGCCGAACTTGGATGACGCGAAACGGTTCTACGAACAGTACCTCAAGCTGCCCGAAGCCGAGCTGCCGCTGCATTATTATTACGGCTACGAACAGACCGTCGGCAGTTTCGACCCCATGTATTACCAAGGGGATATGGCTAGCGCCTACAACTACAACCGACCGCTCGGCAGTAGGGCAGTGGCCGACGATCCCGGTCTGTGGTATCAACTGACAGAGAACGCCCAGGTGCATATCATTACCGGTTCTGCCGACACTACGGGCAGCTATGCTAACCGTCGCCGCCACGTCAGCTTCGATCGCGATGGCATTAAAGCTCTGCAGCAATACATTGCCAAACAAAAAATTCCCCACACCGTGCGTTCCGAAAAACCCATGTCGTTATTGGTTCGCGATCGCGACGGTCAGGCGATCGAACTGGCTGAGATCGACGATTAGTCGAATTTGCCCCTAGCGATCGCACAGCCCCTATAGTGAGAACGATCGCTTTTCTCGCCGAAATCTATGACTTGCAGCGGCTCGCTGGCGTCGTTGGCGCAACTCCTCTCAACCTCCATCTCGGGTCAACCCGCAGCAGAGACATTTAGCGGTGTCAGTACCGATACTCGTCAACTCCGTTCGGGCAATCTGTTTGTGGCGATCGCGGGCGAACGCTTTGACGGGCACGACTATAGCGCCGAAGCCTTCCAGAAGGGGGCAGTAGCGGCGATCGCCTCTCGTCCGCTCGACGGTCCCTACCTGCTCGTGCCCGATACCCTGGTTGCCTATCAAACCCTCGCCCGCTGGTGGCGATCGCAGTTTGCAATTCCTGTCTTGGCCATTACTGGTTCTGCGGGCAAAACCAGCACGAAAGAACTCTTGGCAGCCGCCCTGTCCGCCTACGGCACCGTCCTCAAAACCGAAGCTAATTTCAACAACGACCTGGGCGTTCCACTGACGCTATTGCAACTGGACCAATGCCACGACTTTGCGGTCGTCGAAATGGCGATGCGCGGTCCGGGAGAGATTGCCCGCTTGGCTGGAACAGCCCTACCCACCCACGGGCTGATAACCAACGTGGGGACCGCTCACATCGGTCGTCTGGGCTCGCGAGAGGCGATCGCCAAAGCCAAATGCGAGTTGCTGCAATCTCTCGATCCCCAGGCAGGCGTTGCCTTGCTCAATGGCGAAGACGAGCTGCTCCAAACGACCGCTGCACGGGTTTGGTCGGGGAAAACCCTTCGCTTTGGGCTCGACCGCGACCCTTTTCCCCTCACTTGGCAGCCCCATCCGTCCGTGCTGCAATGGGGCGATCGCCGCTTTCCCGTACCCCTTGCAGGCAGACATCAGGCCCTCAACTATGCGGCAGTTTTGGTGGCGATCGACGGCCTCGGTCTCGATCTCGACCCGTTGCAACAGGGCATTGCTCTGCCCGCCCAACTGAGCGGACGCAATCGAGTCCTGATGCTGCCCGATGGGGTCGAGATTTTAGATGAAACCTACAACGCCGCTCCAGAGGCGATGGTGGCGGCTCTGCAAGTATTGTGTCAAAGCGGCGATCGCCGTCATTGGGCAGTGCTGGGGCCGATGCGAGAATTGGGGGATGCCGCCCCCGAACTCTATGCCGCAGTTGGCGCGATCGCTGCTCAGTTAGAGCTTGCAGGGATTTGTTTGTTCGATCCAGAGGCGGAAATGGAGTCGCTGGTGCAGGCGCTACCCGGCGATCGCGTATATCAATTTGGCGATCGCGACGAACTCGCCCAGTGGCTGGCGGCTCGCGTGGAGGGGGGCGATCGCATCTTATTTAAGGCTGCTCGCTCCATTGCCTTAGAAACCGTACTGCAGCGATTTGTGGCCCAGCGCTACCCCGAGCGGGAGCTGACTGCGGCAGATTAGTATTTCGTTACGAAAATCACAAAACAATTAAGAGTTGCAACAGAGGTAGAAGCTTTGCATCAGCGTGCCGTATCTTAAGTCACATAAGAAAACTTGGCCTCTTCAAAGGAGCGAATTGAATGCTGTTTGCAGCTGTGCCCCCCGCGCCCACTGGTTGGTCGTTCAGCATCGGTATAACGATGATTCTGTGCAATGTTTTTGCCATTTTTCTCTGGAAGTCGGTCGTTCCCTTGATTAATTCCTGGCTGGACAATCTGGGTTACGAAGAACGCGCTGCCTATGCCGTTCCCGAAGGTGCCGAAGGCATGAGTTTCAACTTTGGTTTAGTCGAGCTGTCTTTGCCCGAGCTTTTAGGGGCCACCAGCCTCGGTCACGTGTTTGGCGCTGCTACCATTCTGGGCTTGACTCAGTTGGGTGCCCTCTAGAGAACAAGTTTGCAGTGACTCTGTTGGTTTCTGGTTAGTCAACCGCTCCCCAGTAATGGGGAGCTTTTTTTGGGGAGTCGTCAGGGTCAGAATTGCAGTATATCGACGTTGCGGCTAGCAATGGCTTCAATTGAATAGAGGCGATCGCTATTGTCTGCGAGCAACATTGTTCTCGGGCGACGTTCGAGCGATTTCCACACTAGCCAGTTGTTGGAGGATAAGTCAATGAAATGGAATCCTGCTTGGGTTGTCGTACCGATCGCGACAGCAGTGACGATCGCGGCGAGTCAACCGGCGATCGCTGACCCCGCAGATACCGTGCGCAAAGCCACCGACAACTTTGAATCCATGATTCGAGACCCCGACACCCGCATCCCGGCGTCGCTGCTGCGCCAGAGTGCGGGGATTGCCATTATTCCCAATGTCGCCCAAGGGGGATTTATCATTGGCGCTCGCCACGGCAAGGGGGTATTGCTCTCCCGCAACCCCAATGGATCTTGGAGTAATCCGGTGTTTTTGTCCCTCGGCGGCGGCAGCATTGGATTGCAGGTGGGAGGTCGGTCGAGCGATGTCATCTTGGTGTTTCCCACCCGCACTTTAGTGGATCGGGTCCTGACTGATGGGGTAGAGTTTGGCGGCAGTGTGTCGGGGGTGGCGGGGCCGGTGGGGACGCAACCGGTGGATCCGATTGGGGATGGATTCCGCGACGATCGCGTCTATACCTATTCCCGCAGTGGAGGTTTGTTTGGCGGCGTTGCGATTGAGGGAGGAGATCTGTCCATCAGTCACAACAGAATTGAAGAATTCTACGGCCAAGCCTATAGCCCCGACCAAATTTTGAATAATCCCACAATCCCAGCGCCTCCACTGGTGGAACCGCTCAAAGCAGCGCTGCGATCTGCAGCAGCTCGATAGCGGCGATTGGTTGAGGAAATCCTCAAGCAGGCAAGAAATATTTCAGAATGTATCGCTGACTACACCACTTGCCTAGGCATTGAGGATAGTCATTACTACAATTACATCATCTCCAAGTCGCGAAATGATTCTTGCTTGTGGAGGGGTCAGCACAATGAATGCATCCGAAAAAGCCACATCGCTCGAAGCGACCGCCAAGATCGCGACAGTCGTGAATTTGTTTAAGCAAGAATTTCCTGGCGTCAAAGCCAACTTGCATCCTTGGGCCAACGATCGCGAAACTCTCGCCCAAACCGATCCCGATTCCATCGATTTAGGCTTTAATTTTCCACCGGGGAAAACATTGGTGCAATTGAGGTTTTCTGGCGATCGCCTGATCGGAATCGATGCCGTTTGTTTTGGCCTCTTCAACAATCAGCGCTGGCGCTTCTCCACCATCGCCAACTGGGACTTTCTCGGCCCCAATCCTCCTCTGAAAGGATTTTGCGATCGGTTCAGGCTCGTTTGCCGCGAACTGTTTGACATCTTTAACGGCGCAGAAGAGATTGCCAGCTAATCGCCAAACACTGCAGCGATCGCCCTCAATTCTGGCTCTCCGATCGCCGCTGCGCCTGCAACAGTGTCACTGGGTTCAGAGGAGAAAAGCGGGTGGCGCTGGCGATCGCCACCGATCGAGCCAAATTGACCTGCAGTAACTGTACCCTCCACCCCATCGACTGCAAATAGGTTTGCGCCGCCAAACAATTCTCCAGCGTGGCAAAGTTTGCGACAATCATGCCCCCCGACCGCAGGCGCTCGACACAAACCCTCAGAATCTCGACGATGCGCTTGCCTCCACCCCCTACGAAGACGCGATCGGGCAAGGGTAATTGCTGGAGAACCTCGGGAGCAGTGCCCGCGATCGCTGCCACTGTCCCGAGTGCAAATCGCTGTGCATTCGCTCGAATTAACTCGATCCCGGCCGCATCCCGCTCAATTGCAAACACAGACAGCCCTGCGCCCAGCCGTGCAATTTCTACCGACACCGAGCCCGTTCCCGCCCCCACATCCCAAACCACTCCCCGCTGGGGCAGTTGGAGCAGCGAGAGCGATAGACTGCGGACCTCTTGTTTGGCGATCAGTCCGGGGCGATCGGGAAAGGTGAGAAAGTGGCGATCGGCAATTCCCACTAAAGGCAAGCGATCGAGCTGCAGGGGAGGCGAGGGGGGTTGCTGGAGAATGACGATGTTGGGAACGGGAAACTCGCGCTCGATCGCCCCTTCCAGTTGGCAGTGTTCGATCTGTTCCGAGTCTCCCCCCAGGTGACTGCACACCCAGAGGTCGTAACGGACGGGCAAGCGCAGATCGAGGACGAATTGGGCGATTGCCGCTGGCGAATGCTGTGGGTCGGTCAGCACAGCGATGGGGGATTGGCTTTGTTTGAGGGCCGCTTGGAGAGATTCGAGCGATCGCCCGTGAACGCTTTGGACCGTGACAGATTGCCAGGGAATGTGGAGGCGATTGCAGGCCAGTTGGACGCAGTTTAGCTGGGGATAAAAAGTCAGTTGCGATGGGGGAAAATGATGGGCCAGCAGGCGACCAATGCCGAAGAAGAAGGGATCGCCCGTCGCCAGCAGCACCACATCCTGCTGTTGCAATTCCTCTTGCAGCAATGGAATCCAGCTCCGCAGGGGTGGGTTGAGTTCGAGTTTGCGTCCGGGGCAGTGGCGGACCTGTTGCAGGTGGACAGGCGGTCCGGCGATGACGGAGCTGCTGTGGAGGAGCGATCGCGCCGAGTCTGACAATCCCTCCATCCCATCTAGCCCCATACCCACCACAGAGAGCTGATGTCGGAAGTTAGTTGGCATAAGCCAAATTTACCAATGCATTGACCGTAGCGGCTGCCACTGGCGAGCCCCCCTTGCGTCCCTCGACGAGAATGTGCGGCACATCTAACTGCGCCAGCGCCGCTTTGGAGCGCTCCACCGCCACAAACCCGACGGGAACCCCCACAATCAGGGCGGGGGCAATGACTTCCTGTTGTACGAGTTCCACTAATGCCAACAGCGCCGTCGGTGCATTGCCCACGACAAAGATCGCCCTGGGATAGGCGATCGCTAACGCTCGCATCCCCGCTTCCGTCCGCGTTTGCTCCTGCGGCACAACATCTGGAACATGCTCGATCGCGCAATGGAGCGGGCACTGTTGCAATGCGCCTGCCACCGCCACTGCCACCATGCGAACATCGACGATCGCGGGCAACCCCGCTCGAATAGCCGCGACCCCTGCCGCGATCGCCCCCGGACTAAATCGAAACAAGTGCTTGAGTTCAAAATCAGCCGTAGCGTGAATAGCCCGCCGCACAATGGCGTATTCGGCGGGCAATAACGAGTGAGAACCGATCTCGCGATCGACGATCTCGAAACTAGCGGCGGCGATCGGGTGCAAGGGTCGTTAGGGATCTGGAGAATGCCATCCTAGCCTAGCGGCTCTCGGTCCCCAGCCACAGTCTGTCAATCGAGTGGAGCCCTGAAGGCGATCGTCTATTCAATCTCAGTTAAATATAAAGAGTAGGGATAGGTGCCCGAGCCACTGCCGACAAAATCACCAATCCAGATTTGATAGGTGCCCGCAGGCCAGGTGCCCCACAACTGCGGCAGCAGCCCCACTTCATCATCCCGACAGAAGCGCCCATCGGGCCCCGTCACCAGCAGGGTTACGTCCCCCGGTGCATCAACATAGGCTTTTAAGTATTGGAAAGGCTTCGTAACCGTCAGGACATGATCGGGAGTGGTATCGATATACCCGCAATCTCCCGTATTTACGGTACCGCCAGACATACCCGTTCCCACCGCTGGGTCGGGAGTAAAGCCAGGGGATAAGTAAAAATTCTCGTATTGGGCCTCGGCTGCCAGGGGCAGAGCCACGGCCACGATCGCGCTTAATGCGCAGCCTCGGGCCAATGTAGTGATTATTCTCATCATGAGTGGAAGTCAGTAAAAAATCAGTTCGTTACTTTTACCAGTACCCCGATTATGCTTGAAAATTACTGACATTCCACGTTTCATCAACAAACCTAAATCTTTCTAGCCGGTTCAATTCAGCCTCGGGCTCGGCCTATTCCCCAGAGCTCGAGCTCGATTTCGAGAGCGCGAGACTCAAGCTTTTTGCAAGAGTTGGATAGCCTTGCGCCGATCTGCGCTGCGATCGATAGGAGACCTGAAGGGGAGCTCTGTTGGTGTTTTGCTGAGCTATAAACGCTACTATAAATTGCGATTTATGAAATGATCTTGATATTTTGACAAATTGCTGAGTGTGGGCTGCCAAGCTAGTAATGTCTCCCCATCAACCTTATCGAACTAGGAGCAGAGTTACTGTGGACAGTTGCGTCAAAGTTCCATTTAAAGCGACGCAAGTGTTGTGGCTCAGCCTCAGTTCGCACTTACATCAACTCGATCGCCCTCTATTGCGAGGTTTGAGCCAATCAGTGACGATCTCGACTTGGCAATACTGCCAGGGGCCGGACGAGCCGGGATCGCTAGCCGAAGCAGTAGTCTTACTGGATGACTATTTGTGCTCGCTATCGCAGCCGGTTCATTTGGTAGGGCACGGCATGTCGGGTGTCTTGGGATTGATCTATGCCCGATTTTTTCCCGAACAGGTTAAATCGCTCTCGTTATTGTCGGTAGGGGTGCAACCCGCCGCTGATTGGCAGGCGCATTATTATACTCGCCGACAGGTGTTGCCCTGCAGTCAGGCACTGGTCTTAGCCCAAATGGTGCGGGAGCTGTTTGGCACTCAGAAATTGGCCGTGTCAAAGTGGTTGCAAGCGCTTTTAAAGCAAGATTTAGAAGACTCTCTATCCCCTCACTCTTTATGGAAGATCGACTCCATTCCTGCCGGGGGCTGCGACGTCCCGCTCTTGGTTGCAGGCAGTCGTGACGATACTGTGGTGACCGTCGATGCCTTGAAGGAATGGACAAAATGGTTGAAAGAAGGCGATCGCCTCTGGGTCTGTCCTCGAGGTCGGCATTTCTTTCACCGCTTTTATCCCCAGTCGATCGAGACAGAGTTGCTGCAGTTTTGGTCGGCAGCAGAACGCCAAACTCCCCTGAGGCGCAGTGCGTTTGCTAGGCCCCGCTCTCTTCTCTAGGCGATCGCCCACCCGATGCCCGTTCTCCGCTCCCGCTCCTTCCCTGCAATTATGACCATCCCTCCCGCACTCGGTTGTGCCATCACCCTCTCGCTCCTCGCCTTCTGGGTCTGGAGAACATTACTGACCCTCAAACGCGGTTTCGATCGCCTGCGACGACTCCACCAGATTCCTTGCACCGGCTGCTCGTTCTTTACCGGCGAGATGCGGCTGCCTTGCACAGTTCACCCCGCCACTGCCTTTACTGAAGGGGCAATTTCCTGTCGAGATTTCGAGGCTATGCCTTAGCGGAACTCCGCTTCGGTCCAACCTCTCTGCAATCTCTATCGAGCAATTGCTGCAAGAGTATAGTCTCGCGGCAATTGCTGTGAGGAGTTGTTGGTTTAGGTCGTTACTGTCGGCTTCTCGCGGCCCGTAAACTTGCGAATCTTCGCCAACTCGTCAGCCAGAGCAATTAACGACGCCAAAGCCGTCTGAGGATCGAGGTGATGCTTGGCAGAGTCGGGCTCGAAGCTTTCGAGATAGAGGCGTAACGTCGCCCCCTGAGTGCCCGTACCGGACAGCCGGAAAACCATGCGGGAGCCATCAGTCATGCCAATACGAATACCTTGCTTTTCCGCCACACTGCCATCCACTGGATCGGTGTAGCTAAAATCGTCAGCATATTCGACCTCAAACGGTCCCCATTCCTTACCCGGCAGATCGCAGAGCATCCCCCGCAAGCGTTCCATCAACTCCGCGGCAGACTGCTTATCCACCGCTTCGTAATCGTGGCGAGAATAGTAGTTGCGTCCGTACGCGGCCCAGTGCTCCTGACAAATCTCCTCCACCGACTTGCCGGTTGCTGCCAAAATATTCAGCCAGAACAATACCGCCCACAAACCGTCCTTCTCGCGAACGTGGTCCGAGCCCGTCCCGAAACTCTCTTCGCCGCAGAGAGTGGCTTTGCCCGCATCCAGTAAATTGCCGAAGAACTTCCAGCCCGTCGGGGTTTCGTAGCAGTCGATGCCCAGTTTTGCGGCGACGCGATCGACAGCAGCGCTGGTGGGCATCGAGCGGGCTACACCTGCCAGACCGTTCCGATAGCCGGGAACGAGGGTGGCGTTGGCGGCGAGAATGGCGAGGCTGTCACTGGGGTTCACAAAAAACTGGCGACCGAGAATCATATTGCGATCGCCATCGCCATCTGAAGCCGCGCCAAAATCGGGGGCGTTGTCTCCAAACAACAACTCGACCAAATCGCGGGCGTAGACCAGGTTGGGATCGGGGTGCCCGCCGCCAAAGTCTTCGAGGGGAGTCCCGTTTTGAACGGTGCCGGAGGGTGCGCCTAGCTTGCCTTCAAAAATGGCGGTGGCATAGGGGCCGGTGACAGCGTGCAGTGAGTCCATACACATGCGGAAGTTGCCGCTGGTAAGGAGTTTGCGAATTTTATCGAAGTCAAACAGCGACTCCATCAGCTCGGCGTAGTCGACAACAGCATCCACGATTTCGATCGTGGTGTTGCCTAGTTGGGTGGTGCCGAGGCGATCGAGATCCACATCCCCAGCTGCGAGGATGGCGTACTCGGAGAGGGTTTTGGTGCGATCGAAGATGGCGGAGGTGACCTTTTCGGGGGCGGGGCCGCCATTGCCAATGTTGTACTTAATGCCGAAATCTTCTGTGGGGCCACCGGGGTTGTGGCTGGCCGAGAGGACAATGCCGCCGAATGCATTGTGTTTGCGGATGATGCAAGAGACGGCCGGCGTGGAAAGAATGCCGTTTTGGCCGACGAGAATACGTCCAAAGCCGTTGGCCGCTGCCATCTTGAGGATGATTTGAATCGCTTCGCGATTGTAGTAGCGTCCGTCACCCCCCACCACGAGAGTAGCCCCCCGGTAGCCTTGAAGGCTGTCGAAGATGGATTGGACAAAGTTCTCTAGGTAATTCGGTTGCTGAAAGGTGGGAACCTTTTTGCGCAGACCGGAGGTGCCGGGTTTTTGGTCGGTATAGGGGGTTGTCGAGATGGTTGTAACGTTCATGCTCAAGCTGGAAACTGAATAAGTTGGCATCGAGCCAGTGCATGCAGCTCGACACCTCTGTAATGTATCTTCTCTCGCGTTCGTCTCTTCATCTGTTGGCTAGGCCACTGGGGTGCAGAGTCACAAGCCAATCAACCGATTCAGAGACTCGTTGGTTTGAATTGAAATTACATCATTGAAATTGCACATGGGTCAATTCATGCAAAAGCAGCAAGCCAAATAAATGCGACCAATTGAGTAATTTTAAAGTATAAAATTTATTTATATACTTGAGATGTAGGATAGAAAGACTGTGAAGTTTAGATAAAGTTTTGCCCTCTTCCTAGAAAGAACTGTAGGTTCTTGGGGAACAATACCGGTGTTACACAAAACAGCAGATCCTAATATTGGGCTTGATGTCGTTGCTTCTTATATTTTTATGCCACAGATCCATTGATCTATGTGGCATAATTCTTACTGAGCGACACTTAAGAGTTTATAGGCTGTTGCTGTAAATGATACCGACTCACTTGCAGTGTTATCAGTATCCATACTGTTGAGCCATATATCGGACGAATGCTTCAACCAACTAATGGCGCTCTCTGTTGCCCTAGTGTTGCTATGCACAAATTGAGGAGATTTCTAGTGCTATCCCATCTTCACGAACGAGTGGCATTAGCATCTATGCTGCGATTCAGCTCCGAAAGGGGTCAATCTTTGCCAGAACTGCTAGTGGTTTTGGCAATTATTGCGATTGGAGCCGGACTTGCAGCTCCTTCGCTGTTCAACGTAGACGACCCGCTCAGGCTGTCAGCAGATCGACTGAGCAGTCATATCAGGCAAGCCCGGACTCGTGCAATGGCGACAACAAGTGCCTATCGAGTCATTACCGTAGATGACTCTGAAATTGCAGTTCAGCAGGCGAACAACTGTGGGGCGGATCCAGCAAGCTTTGCAGACGATTCTGCTATTAATGACCTCGAAATAGAGGATAGCGTAGCCATGACGATTGGCTGGGAAGTGTGTTTTAACAGCCAAGGCATCGCCGTGATGGCTCCTGGTGTCAACGTTATTCAACTGAGTGAGAGGAATGGAGGAGCAATGGGCAGAACCGCTAATTTGAACGTTTTACGGGGTGGATCGATTGATTTACAGATTTCTCAATAAGCTCCAATCTTCAAATACAGCTGAAGCTAAAAGTTGCCAGAGGAAAAGGAGAAAAACAAATGGCGATCGCTAAAGGTTCTCGAAAGCACCAAGTGCGTAGCAATTCGGAGCAACTATTGTCAATCTATCAACCCATCGGAAACGGCGATCGCGGTTTCACCTTAGTTGAGACGTTGGCAGCGCTCGCCATCGTACTCATCGCAATTGGCGCTTTTTCATCTGGCTTTGTGGGAATGACATCATCCAACCGCTCTACCCAGCGACGCAACGACGCCATGTTGCTCGGCAGACAGGAATTAGATCGGCTTCGACAGCTAGACTTCGGTGCGCTACCGGCAAGTGGCACTGAAACTACACCTGTGGTGACATTCAATGGCGAGAACTTCACTGTTATGACCGAATATTGTCCTCCCGATGCCGAGCCAAACTACTGCACCAGTCCCAATCGACGCCACATTCGAGTGACTGTCGTCAACAACAACGACCCAAACCCACAGCGCAGCCAATTTGTTACTGAAACAGTTTTCGTTCCACTTGAGTGAGAATTTCAATCTCTAGCGAGCGATCGGCCATTACGTACTCTTCTGAACTCTGTTGATTTGGTAGTCTTGCAATTCACCAAATGGATTAGATATTCTACTTTTGAGATTCTAACAATGAAACTTTTTAGTCTGATAAAATACCTTCTCAAAACTGAGATGAAATCGCCTCGAAATTTAGGCTTTACATTAACCGAGTTGGTTGTTAGTGGCTTGATTGCTTCTGGGCTTTTTGGAGTTGCTTTCACACTTGTGTTTGCAAATCGAAATCTGTACATACGAGATCGCGAAAGAACAGCTATCAATCAAGATTTGCGAGCGGCGATCGATATTGTTGGCAATGATATTCGTCAGGGAGGTGAACGTTTACCATCTGATTTTCCAGCGATTGTTGTAGTTAATGGAGTAGGAGGGGCTCCCGATCAGTTGATTGTTCGTCGAAGCCTGAGCAATCCTCTAAATGTCTGTGGCAATATTGCTGCAGGTGGAAATAGTAATATTTCACTTTCTAATATGGGCATTAGTGGATGTGATACACAGGATACTACGCTGAATGACTGGTCACAATTCCGAATGGCTAATGGAGATGCTTCAGGAATCATTACGGCTGCAATATACGACACCACAAAAATAAACCAACCTAGCCAGGGGATAGAGTTTTTTCCTTATGATGGCGAAGACCTCAGTGACTCCACCAATTTGATGCTTTCCAGAGGTACAGGAACTTGGGCTGATTCATATCTTGCTACAGATCAACCTCGGATTTATATACTGCAAGAAAATCGATATTTCTTGAGTTCTCTGGATGCAGATCCAGGCAACTGCTTTAGTCCTGGCGCATTTCTAACCCTAGTAACGAACCGCAATTGTGCAACTGGACGATTTGGAGTTTCCAGCCAAATCGATAATTTTTTTCTTCAAGTATGCTTGGAAGATATGGATGGAAATATCGCTTGCCAAGCTAATTTGACCGCAGTTCAATCGGCAAATCGCTCGGCTGGTTGGCGTACGCTTGCCAGGGTAGATGTTGGATTCACTGGATCTAGAGATGTGAGCTCAGATTTAGAGATCGATCGCACTATCGCTTCAAGCTTTTTCCCTCGCAACGTCTTGTCGTTCGACTAAAGAAGTATTCTCGTCTCGCTCATTATTGGGGTTTAGCCTACATGAATAGTTCTCGTTCTTCTAATCTCTACGCACGTATCATCTTCGAGATCGCGCACAAACGATCAACCCATAACCGTGGGTACGCTTTACTGATTTCGGTGAGTGCTACTTTAGTCCTGTTGACACTACTCTCCGCCTACTTCGCCTTAACAAAGTTAGAAACATTTGCGTCTCTATCGTCAGTATCAAGTAGTATCGGGTTTGATGCTGCAGAAGCAGGCTTAAATTTAAGAGCTGAAGTTGTCCGAGAGATATTTGAAGGCTTTAATGTGCCTCAGGGGACCGAACTCAATGAAAATCTCCCTGCTTGTATAGATGGCAATGAAGGTACAGTTGATTTTAATTGTGACACCATTGAAATTAATAATTATCAAGTCAGCACGTATCTCATTCGAGTAGATGGCGATCCGTTAGATGCTCCAAGAGTCTTCCCGATTCCACGTGGCGAACTATTTGAGAATCTGAGGGCGCAAGAATATACTTATAGTGCATTTTCTACAGCCACCCGAAGGGGCGAAGACGATCCTCAGGCTATCTTGCAGATGGTATTTAGAAGTCGATTGGTGCCATTATTCCAATTTGCTGCATTTTACAATAAAGACTTAGAGATTTTACCCGGTCCGCAATTTAATTTGATCGGACGAGTTCATACGAACGGCGACCTCTATTTGAATGGCGCGCTCGACATCCAGTCTTTCTCGTCAGACAATCCGTTAGGTAACGATGTTAATGTCACGGTGGCTGGAGACCTCTTTCGAGGGAGAAAAGACCGCGACGAGTGCGGCGGCACTGTTAGAGTATCGCCTCAAGGGGGAGGTGGCAACGCAGTAGGATGCAACGGGCGAGTTGCTATTAGCGATAATTCAGCTTCCGCAGTAACCAATGCTAATGGCTTGATCGATGTCGAGCTCGATGCATTAGAATTGCCCGATGTCAGTATCTTCGACCCCAATCCTGGCGCAGGAGAGGAAGCCGAATATTGGTCTAGTGCCGATCTTCGCATAGTACTAAATATCAATAGTACGGTTCCACCTACTTCTCAATTAACTCAATTTGATGGTACGCCAGTTACACTAGGAGGTAACAATGTTGCAGTAGAAATTCGCAACAGTGATGGCACCGTCGATCAAGCGCGTACTGCGCTTCTCAACTCACCAGCTTGTATGGATAATCACTCAGGCTTTACGGACGCTGTAACTGGGCTCCCGATTTTAACGCCCCCTGTTTACTTGAGCGGAGCTAGTGAAGGGGTGATGAATATCTTAGATGAAAATGGCGATCCCTTCACACCAACTGGTCAATTTTCTAACGTTCGAGAAAATAGCAATATTGTGTTAGCGGATGTCAACATGGAAGCTTTACTCAATTGCATCAACTCTCAAAATTTGCTAGATAGTGGCAGAGCCCTAGACGATGCCACTGATGGGGGCCTCGTGATCCATACAACAGTCGCGAACGGTAACGATTTAACCAAAATGCCGGGGCAGATCACAAACTACGGCGTTCGACTCTACAATGGAGAAACTTTAGATGCCTCTGATGCAGCTGCTCCCAATCTGCAAGGCTTAACACTTGTATCCGACCAGGCAGTCTATGTTGCAGGCGACTATAATTCCAACAATAAAATCCCAGCCGCAGTTTTAGCAGACTCACTCAACGTTCTGTCAAATAATTGGGATGTGTGGACGGATGATGGCACTAATGGTGGCGGTGGCAATGGACCGGTCGCATCTGCAACGACCATTAATGCGGCATTTCTGGCTGGCACCGATACAACTGGACCGGCTGGTGGTGTGGAGGGGGCACCTCAGAATTGCGGCAATGAGTGTTACAATGGTGGGCTAGAAAATTATCCGCGCTTCCACGAGGATTGGAACGACGTAACGCTGACCTATCGTGGTTCTTTTGTGAGTTTGGGCGAACCTCGCTTTACCAACCCCAATCGTGTTTGGTTTAATCAGCAGTACCGTCCCCCCCTCAGAAACTGGAATTACGATCAAGACTTTAATACCGCTTCCAACCTTCCTCCCCTATCCCCGCGATTCGTTCTGTTGCGACAGGAGTTGTTTGTAAGGACGTTCGACCAGCAATAAGAAACGATCGCAGTCAGCGGCATGGAGGCGAGTTACACCCAGGGTTGCGGCGATAGAAACCGTGAGTGCGATAACTGACTGGCCCTATCCCTAACCCCTTGCCCTTTGCCCATCAATCGCCGAGGCAAATGCTCATGCCGCGAGCGGTTTGGATTAGCGTATCAGTTGAGTCGAGACAGCCATATTCGGCGATCGCCTTGGCGATCGGCAACACTTCCACTTTGTGGTTGCACCATCCCACCATGCAATCGAATTGTTCTTCGGCAATTAGATCGACTGCACGCACGCCAAAAGCAGTCGCTATCAAGCGATCGGTCGCCGACGGAGTCCCCCCCCTTTGAATGTGCCCCAACACGGTGACCCGGGTTTCGACATCGGCCAATTGGGAAATTTGTTCGGCGATCAGGCTGCCAATCCCCCCCAATCGCTGACCCCCTCGGCTCATCTGCTGCATGACGGTTTCCCCGCGCAGATTTTGTACCCCTTCGGCAACGACGGCCAGGGTATAGGCGAGGCCGCGCTGTTGGCGATCGCGAATTTTGGCACAGACTTTTTCGATGTCGTAGGGAATTTCGGGAATTAGGATAATCTTGGCTCCCCCGGCAATGCCCGCACTGAGGGCAATGTGTCCGGCATCGCGGCCCATCACCTCTAAAATCATGACGCGACGGTGGCTTTCGGCAGTCGATCGCAGGCGATCGAGGGCTTCGGTGGCGACGTCAATGGCAGTAGAAAAGCCAATGGCCAATTCCGTGCCGCACAGATCGTTATCGATGGTTTTGGGAATTGCCACCAGGTTCATTCCCGGTTCAATTTGAGCCAGTTTGCGCAGGATAGCGAGGCTGCCGTCGCCCCCGATCGCCACTAGTGCGCTCAAGCCGAGCTGGTGGTAGGCAGCGACAACCTCAGCAGAACGATCGTGGAGGCTACCATCGAGATCGGGAAAGGCAAAGGGGCTGCCGCGATTGATCGTGCCTAGCATCGTCCCGCCGAGGGGCAGCACGCCAATGACGGACTCTAGCGTCAGCGGGATTGTGTCGGGGGGAGAGGAGAGCAGACCGCAGGTCGAATTGCGAATCCCCATCACTTCCCAGCCATAGCCGTGAATCGCCCGGTGAACCACGGCGCGAATTGCCGCATTCAGCCCCGCACAATCGCCGCCGCTGGTCAAAATTCCGATCCGCCCTTTGTCGCCCATGGCTCGCCCCGCTATTAAAAATCTCGCAAGCTACAAAAGTCTCGTAAGCTGTTTGTACCCAAACTGAGACGCAAATTGGAAAATCTTGCGATTTTCTTATGGATGTATGACCAACCCTAATGCTACCCCTTTGCGATCGGGGTCTGAAGCCAATCTGTCAGACTCGATTCCCGGTCTACTCCCCCAAGCACCAGCAGGATTTCGCTCGGGGTTTGTCGCTTTGGTGGGACGCCCCAATGTGGGGAAATCGACTTTGCTCAATGGCTTGGTGGGTCAAAAGATTGCTATTACCTCGTCGATCGCCCAAACTACCCGCAATCGCTTGCAGGGCATCCTGACCCTGCCGAAGGCACAGGTGATTTTGGTGGACACCCCCGGCATTCACAAGCCCCACCATCGCTTGGGTAAAACGTTAGTGCAAACGGCTCGCGCCGCTCTCAACAGCGTCGACGTGGCGGTACTCGTTGTGGATGGGTCAGTTCCTGCAGGGAAAGGCGATCGCTTCATTGTCAATTGGCTCGCTCCGAATGTTCCCGCCATGCTCTGCCGCAACAAGCAAGATCTGCTCCCTACCGATTCCCAACAGCGTCAGACGATCGCGCAGAGTTACCGAGAACTCTTACCCCAAGCCCCCCAAGTGTCAGTCTCGGCCTTGGACGAGGCGACCTTAACGCCACTACTCGATCGCATCACCCAACTGCTGCCGGAAGGACCCTATTACTATCCCCCCGATTTAGTCACCGATCAGCCCGAGCGGTTCATTATGGGAGAGCTGATTCGGGAGCAGGTTTTGCTCCATACCCGCAACGAAGTGCCCCACTCGGTGGCGATCGCGATCGATCGGGTTGAAGAAGCCCCCAAAATCACTCGCATCTTGGCCACTGTGGTGGTGGAGCGAGACTCGCAAAAGGGGATTTTGATTGGCAAGCAAGGGCAAATGCTCAAGGCGATCGGCAGTGGGGCACGCCAACAAATTCAAAAGTTGATTGTGGGCAAGGTCTATCTCGAATTATTTGTAAAGGTCAGACCTCGATGGCGACAGTCGGCGGGGTTGTTGGCAGAGCTGGGCTATCGGGGAGAGGGGTAGTGAGATAATGAAGCAAGGTCAAGTGTGTATCGGTATTGCAGATGTCTCAAAGTAAGTGGGCCAGTATCCGACTCCATAAAGCGAAGGCCGATGCTTCCAAGGGAGCGACCTACACAAAGTTGTCGCGGGCAATTACAGTGGCGGCTCGTCAGGGGGAAGCAGACCCAGAGTCGAATTTTGCCTTGCGAGCCGCAGTTCAAAAGGCGCGGGCTGCCGGATTGCCGAATGACAATATTGAGCGGGCGATCGCTAGGGGAAGTGGCCTACTCACCGACGGAGAACAACTGGAATCGATTCGGTATGAGGGCTACGGTCCCGGTGGCGTCGCTATATTAATGGAAATTTTGACCGACAACCGCAATCGCACCGCAGCGGATGTCAGGGCCGCATTCAAAAAAATTGGCGGCAATTTGGGGGAGACGGGTTGTGTTAGCTATCTGTTCGAGCAAAAGGGTCACATTCGCCTACAGGGGCAGATTGACGAAGATGAACTCCTGCTAGCCGTGGCTGAAGCTGGGGGAGACGATGCGATCGCCGACGAGTCTGGGGCCGATGTGATTTGCCAGTTCGCCTTACTGGAACAGGTCTCGACTCAGTTAGGCAAGGCCGGGTACGAGACAGCTAGTTCTGCTTTGCGTTGGATCGCTAGCACAGATGCCGAGATCGACGATCCCGATACCGCTTGGAAGGTGGCGACACTGATTGAGAAACTGGAGAATCTGGATGACGTTCAGGCGGTGTTTACTAACTTTATGCCCGCCGAGAGTTGTGCTGAGGCATTGGCGGCGATCGCCTGAGTGCTTGCCACTACCTATTTAATAGGCATTCAAGTTAATGCCTGCTTCGCGAGCCATCGCCGCTAAACCTTTCTTTCTCAAAGTTTTGATCGCTTTGGTGGAGAGGCGCAATCGGACAAAACGCTTGCCTTCTTCCCACCAAACCCGTTTGTACTGCAGATTGGCCTCTTGAACTTTTTTGGTCCGACGGTGGGAGTGGGAGACCTGGTAGGCGTTGTTGCCTTTTTTCTGGGTGAGCTGGCAGTGGCGCGCCATGGTTCGAGACTTCAATCAACAGCCCAACTAGTCTAAACGATGCCCCTCACCTAAGCAACCATCGAGCCTGCAAACGCCTCCAAGGCAACGCGCAGCTTCTCAAAAAGCTGCTGACAGTGGTTGATGGTTTGCAAGGGCAATTCCTCGTTCTTGACAATGCAACTCCAATAGTCGCGATCGGCGGTCGAACGGTTCAAAAACAGCTCGGCAGTCACTAACCGGGAGAAAGATACCTTGCCAGCCTCTTCGCGTGCGACAATGTAATCGGCACTTTCATAAATGACGTTAAAGCCTTGTTCGCTCAATAGATCTTTAAGCTTGGAGCGTATCTCTTGGTCATTGGGCAAAGTAATGGCGTGAGAATAACGACTCATATCGATCGTACCGAGTGACGTTCGCAGGCCCTCTATGGCTTGCCCCTTCCCATACAAGCCAGCACGGGTCAGTTGCTCCCAGGATATCACCCATAGTTCTAGCAGCACGGAGGGCAGTTGCGTTTGAATTCGCTGCGCCTACCACTGTGCCCCCAGCAAGCATCGCTCAATCGCCCACTTACTAAGATTTCTGAGTAATAAGATTTCTGAGTAAGCTTGCCTAAAAGCTAATCTCTAAGCAGTCGAGAACCTTCGATTCTCAGATATTGGAATACCTGGGAACCATCCCTTAAGCTTAGCCGGAGAACCTCTGAACTCCCACTAACCTCATTAAGGATTTGGTTGCGATCGCCCTCAGCCATGGCTAGACTCCAGAAATCGCGAGCGTGAGTCCAACCCAGATGCCAACGGGATACTTCATCACTCTAGAAGGAGGCGAAGGAGCTGGCAAAACCACTCTGCTAACCCACCTCGCCCGCAAACTCGAAACCCTCGGCCATCCCACCCTGACCACCCGCGAGCCTGGCGGCACTCCCCTCGGCAACATCCTCCGCCAACTTTTGCTCGAAAGCGATCGCCTTGCCCCCACCACCGAGCTCCTCCTCTACGCCGCCGATCGCGCCGAGCACGTCAGCCAAACGATTCAACCTGCCCTCAATGGCGGCAAAATCGTCCTCTGCGATCGCTACACCGATTCCACCGTTGCCTACCAAGGCTACGGTCGCCAACTGGATCTCGATCTCATTCAGCAACTCAACCAGATCGCCACCTGCGGTCTCGCCCCCCACCTCACCTTCTGGCTCGACCTCCCCGTCGAAACTGGCCTCAAACGAGCCGGGGATCGCGCTAAAAATATGGGGCAAAGCCTCGATCGCCTCGAACAAACCCCCCTCGACTTCCACCACCGCCTCCACCATGGCTTTCGCCAACTAGCAGAACAAAATGGCGATCGCATCGCCCGCCTCGACGCCACCCAACCGCCCGACTGCCTCGCCACCGCCGCTTGGGTTCTCCTCACCACCCGCTGGCCCGAACTTGCCCAAACTGCACAATCACGATCTACCCCTGCACAACCATGATGCCTCCTTGCATCGGCCAAGACCTCGCCCTCCAATACCTGCAAGCGGGCCTCGCCTGTCAGCGCCTCGCTCCCGCCTATCTATTCGCAGGCCCCGCAGGCATCGGTCGCGCCCTCACCGCCCGCTGGTTCGCCCAAGCCCTCCTCTGCCCGGAGCGATCGCGATCCCGAGGCGATCGCCCCTGCGGCCAATGCTCCACCTGCCAGCGAGTGCAACAGGGCAGCCACCCCGACCTCCTCTGGGTCGAACCCACCTACAAACATCAAAACCGCCTCCTTACCCCCAGCGAAGCCATAGCAGCGGGCCTCAAACGCAAATCCCCACCTCAAACGCGCCTCGAGCAAATCCGCGCCATCTCCCGCTTCGCCATCCGCACCCCCCTCGAAGCCGTTCGCTCCGCCATCATCCTCACCAACGCCGAAACCCTCGCCGAAGCCGCCGCCAATGCCCTGCTCAAAACCCTAGAAGAACCTCGCCAAGCTCGCCTCATCTTGCTCGCCACCGATCCCGCTGCCCTCCTCTCCACGATCGTTTCTCGCTGCCAGCTCATCCCCTTTCGCCGTCTCTCCACCAGCCAAACCGCCGACATCCTTGCCCGTAACGGCCACACCGATATCCCCGCTGCCATCCTGTCCTTAGCGCAAGGCAGCCCCGGTCGAGCCATCCAGGCACTCGAATACTGGCAGGCGATCCCCGCCGAACTCCTGGAGCCGCTGCAACAGTGGCCTGCCACCCAGCGCCAATCTCTGCAACTGGGCAGAGCGATCGCCAAACAACTTGATGTCCCCGCCCAACTGTGGTTGGTGGAATACCTCCAACAGCACTTCTGGCAGCAATCCCGAGGGGCGATCGTGCAACGACTAGAGCAGCTCCGCAAACACCTCCTCGCATTCGTACAGCCGCAACTGGCCTGGGAGGTCGCCCTCTCCCCCGCGATCCCGACACAATCTGCAATCTCTCGTTAGGTCGTCGTCACGATCGGACATAAAACTAAAGAAAGTATAAAGGTAATCTTTGTTGCGATCCCCGCAGCTCAATAATCGCTTCAATGGGGCAAGCTGCTATAAGATACTGCCGATTTAAGCTGGGGGATACTGGGCTGAGGTCTGACGAGGGTAACCTTTAAGTCACTGGCTTTGTGTCAAATTCATGAACTTTTGATTTCTACACTTAGGGTTGAAATCAGTTAATTTCGAGAGAGCGGCGAGTAGTCTTTTAGGTATGAGCAGGTTTGGTATCCATAATTACCAGGTTTAAAGATGAGTCTCTAAATCGCTTGCTGTATAAAGTCTTCAGTCTGCTGGGGTGGAAGTTTTGTGGGATTTTGTTTCGGCTGACGGAAAAAATAATTCTGAACTTTTGTCGGTGCGTATCGCACACTACCACTTCGATCCCCAGCCAATGTTAAGTTACTAATAACTCAAAAATGAATAGTTTCCGGTCTACTACTATGCAAGCGATGGATTCCCTCCCCCTGGGTTATTCAACTAAAGGGCTAACGTGCTGTTACGTTAATGCCACCAGCTCCATCCAAGTTGCACGCATCACTAACATTCCCAATTGGTACTTCGAGCGGGTTGTTTTCCCCGGCCAGCGGTTGTTGTTCGAAGCCCCACCTCATGGCTGTTTGGAAATTCATACCGGTATGATGGCGAGTGCCATTCTGGCTGACACGATTCCTTGTTCCAGCTTGGTGGTTGAAAGCAGCAATGTTACCCCGCTAGAGACTTCATCCAGTGCAGTCCAAGCGAGTAAAATCGCCTCCTAGATTAACCAATCATTTTTTGGCCGCTAGCCTGACTGCAAGAAATATACAAAGAGCCAGCCTCCAACGGGCTGGCTCTTTTGAGTTGATGTCAGACATCGCCAGCGATCGCGACGGGTTCGAGAGGGGCAAGTAATTGGCTTTGCCAGGTGGCTAGGGCCGCCAGGGCGCGATCGCGATACACGCCATATCGCTCGCGCTTATTGCGAATTTTTTGGCCCTCTAGCGGCGGCAGGATACCGATATTGGCGGGCATCGGCTGGAAATGTTTGGGATCGGCAGAGCTGACAAACTCGAACAGAGCTCCCATCATCGTGACGCTGGGAAGCGCGATCGGTTCGAGCCCGCGAGCGTATCGAGCAGCGTTGGTTCCGGCCAACCAGCCCCCTGCTGCCGCACAGGCATAGCCCTCCGTACCCACCAATTGACCGGCCCCAAACAGGTGGGGATGCTGGCGAAACTGGAGCGTCGCATCGAGCAAAAATGGCGAATTGATAAAGGTGTTGCGGTGCATCACCCCCATGCGCACAAACTCTGCCCTTTCCAGTCCGGGAATGAGTTGAAAGACCCGTTTTTGCTCCCCCCACTTCAAATTGGTCTGAAAGCCCACCAAGTTCCACAGCCTTCCGGCCTTATCTTCTTGCCGTAGCTGGACGGCAGCATAGGGCCAGCGATCGGTGCGGGGATCGGTCAGTCCCACTGGCTTGAGAGGTCCGTAGCGCAATGTATCGCGACCGCGCCGAGCCATTTCTTCAATCGGCAAACAGCCTTCAAAAAACTTGCGCTCTTCCTGCTCGAAATCTTTCAGAGGGGCCTGTTCGGCGGTGGCGAGGGCTGTCCAAAAGCGATCGTACTCGACCTCAGTCATGGGGCAATTGAGGTAGGCCGCTTCGCCGCGATCGTAGCGGGAGGCTAGAAAGACCACATCCCGATCTAAAGATTCTCCCTCCACAATGGGGCTGGCGGCATCGAAAAAGCTGAGGTAGTCCATCCCCAGTAGGGCGTGAAGCTTCTCCGCTAGGGCGGGGCTGGTGAGAGGACCGGTGCAGAAGACAGTAATGCCGTCGGGGATATCGGTGACTTCTTCGCGACGCACATCGATGCGGGGATGGCCCTCCAGTCGCGTGGTGAGGGCTCGACTGAAGCTGGCGCGATCGACCGCTAGCGCGCCTCCTGCCGGAACCTGGTGCTCGTCAGCCGTTTGGATAACGACTGAGCCCAGACGGCGGGCTTCTTCTTTCAATAAACCTGCAGCCCGATCGCTGGCCATCGCCCCAAACGAATTGCTGCAGACCAACTCGGCAAAGTGGGAGGTGTGGTGGGCGGGGGTGGAACGCACCGGACGCATTTCGTACAACTGCACGTCCAACCCCGCTAGGGCAATTTGCCAAGCGGCTTCCGTACCGGCCAGCCCTGCTCCAATGACGTGAATGGGTTCCACCACAAATAGCCTCACTCCTGCGCGATCGCCTGTATCCTGCGATCGCCTAGCCTAGCACTCCAGCATCAGCACTGCGGTCGATATGATTTGGTCGGTATGATTTAGTCGGTATGATTTAGTCGTCAGCCGCGCAGGCGATCGAGTTTGGCTTGAAGTTCGGCAATCTCCTGGCGCAGCCGTTCCACTTCACTGGGCGGCTCGCGATCGCCCTCTTCCTCTGCATCGATATCGATAATGCGGGGGCTATAGTCTTCCTGCTGGTTAGAAGCGCGCTCGCCAGAGGCTCCGTCAGCCCGATCGAGTTCTCGCTTGACAAAGTTATCGACAAATTTACGGCCTTCTTCAGCGGTCATCTCGCCCCGCTCGACCAGTTCGTCAGCGACACTCTGGGCTTGCTCCTGCAGGTCGGCCAGTTGTTCGCTGGCCTTATCCGCTGCTAGGGAGGCCAAGCCAACCCCCAAATAAAACGCTTTTTGAGCTAAATTTCCAAGACGCGACATGACTCACCCGGAACTCGCAGGAATGTCTCCAATCTAGCAAGTGGCCTGCCGAGCAGGCCGAATATTCTTTGCAATGGGCTAAAAACTCGTTGTGCCAGAGCCGGAGGGCGATCGCGCTGGCGATGATTGCAGGCGGCCTAGGTTATCGCGCCTGCCCGAAGCATCCCGTAGTGCTGCTGGCTTCCACCCCTGACACGGTTTGGGCGTTCGTGCTGCACGGACCCAGGCCATTTAGTAGCGTAGCATTAATAGACCGCTCTCGCGGACAGGAATGAGCATTGATATCTGGGGACAGGGCCAGATCGAAAAGCAGGCGTTTTTTACAAAACTTCAGGGACAGGATCGGAGGTTTGCGATTAATCTGGGAGCAATAGTATGAGGGGCCGACTTGGACCTCGTGCGCTACCCATCACAACCCATTACATCTGGATAAGGAAAGCGTCATATGGTTAAGAAGGGCGATAAGGTACGCATTTTGCGTCAAGAATCCTATTGGTACCAAGATGTCGGTAAAGTTACCTCCATCGATCAATCCGGTATCAAGTACCCCGCGATCGTTCGTTTTGAAAAGGTGAACTACTCTGGTTTGAATACGAATAACTTTGCAGAAAGTGAGCTGAAGGTGCTTTAAGCGGTTGGTGCCCTACCCGTTTTTAGGGGGCTGACTTCAGCCATAAGTCCTTTATGCAAGCAACCACCTTTGCACTCGCGGAGGTGGTTGTTGTTTGACAGAATTTCTCGCAGGAACCCCGATTGCTCTTTGTAAGGAAGTTCAACATTGTGCGATCGCTCGCCCAGAAAGGCCGCACGGACTCAAGGAAAGGGCGTATCGTGGTACGGCTGCGATCGATACTTGCAGGTCGAGTTCCCGAGACGATCGCGTCGATGTCCACAGGACGGCTGCACGGAATTGGCATGTAATGGCAAACCCCACAATTGCTCTCTACGACACGACCCTGCGCGATGGCGCGCAACAGGAGGGGCTCTCACTCTCTGTCCGAGACAAGCTGGTCATTGCCAAACACCTCGATCGCCTTGGCGTGCCCTTTATTGAAGGGGGATGGCCGGGAGCCAATCCCAAGGATGTCCAGTTTTTTTGGCAGTTGAAGGAAGAACCGCTAGAGCGAGCTGAGGTGGTGGCCTTTTGCTCCACTCGACGCCCCCATCGCCCAGCAGCAGACGAGCCCATGTTTCAGCCCATTTTGGCGGCAGGAACCCAGTACGTAACGCTGTTTGGCAAATCTTGGGATCTACACGTCACCGCTAGCTTGCGCACCACCCTCGCCGAAAATCTAGAGATGATTCGGGATAGTGTGGCCTACTTGCGATCGCAGCATCGCCAGACGATCTACGACGCCGAACATTGGTTCGATGCCTATCGGCAAAACCCCGACTACGCCCTCGAAACCCTCAAAGCAGCCACTGACGGCGGAGCGGAATGGCTCGTTCTGTGCGACACCAATGGCGGTACCCTCCCTCACGATATCCACCGCATCACCGCAGCCGTCGCCCGCGAACTGCACCAGCTCGGGCAGGCAAGATTGGGCATTCACACTCACAACGACTCGGATACCGCTGTCGCCAATGCGATCGCCGCCGTACAAGCCGGAGCTGAGATGGTTCAAGGTACCGTGAATGGCTATGGCGAACGCTGTGGCAATGCCAATCTCTGCAGCCTCATTCCCAATCTACAGCTCAAGCTGGGATATGCCTGCATTCCGAGCGAGAACTTGAAGGCATTGACAGAAACCTCCCGAGCGGTCAGCGAAATTGCCAATCAAGCCCCCAGCGATCGCGCCCCCTTTGTAGGGCTGTCAGCTTTTGCGCACAAGGGAGGCATCCATGTCAGTGCCGTCCAAAAGAATCCCGTTACTTACGAGCACGTGCCCCCCGAAGCAGTGGGGAACAGTCGTCGCATTGTGATTTCCGAGCAAGCGGGTCTGAGCAATGTGCTCGCCAAAGTAGAGCGCTTCGGCATTTCACTGGACAAATCCGATCCTGTGGCTCGCGACATTCTCAAGCATCTCAAGCAACTGGAACACGAGGGCTATCAGTTTGAGGGAGCAGAGGCCAGTTTCGAACTGCTGGTACGCACTTGGCTGGGGCAGCGCCCGCAGTTTTTCTGTCTGATTGATTTCCACGTCCACTCCTCCACTCAGGCCAGCCCCGCTGTCTGCCAAATCGACTTATCGCGCTCCCATACCGAGCCCAGTGCCACGATTAATTCAGTCGCAACCGTCAAGCTGGCCGTTGGAGATCGCGAACATATCACCGCTGCCGAAGGCAACGGCCCTGTTGCCGCCCTCGACGGGGCTCTGCGCAAAGTACTGGTGGAAGCCTATCCAGACATCGATGACTTTCAATTGGCCGACTACAAGGTGCGCATTTTGGATGGCAAGGCAGGTACAGCCGCCCGCACCCGCGTCTCGATCGAATTTAGCCACAGCAGTGGAGGGCTGCCCGCCACTGGCGAACGTCGCTGGACCACCGTAGGCGTATCTGGCAACATCATCGAGGCATCTTATCTCGCGTTGGCAGAAGGATTGGAGTACGGTCTGCTCAAAACAATGGCTCCCCTCTCCGATCCCTCCAAGAGCAATAGTGTCGGTCTATCCACCCGATTTCCCTCTAAACCCTAGCGTTTTCGGGCTAAACCTCCAGCACGAGAGCGATCGTCTCAAACTGCGTCGAGTTTGGCAGACAGTTCGCTTCAGCCGATACCGGAATCTCGCGGCTGTTACGTTACAATCGTCATTCTGCGGGCAGCTTTGTCGCAGTGACTTGTTAGAATGCAAATCTGGTGCTTCCCCGACCCGCACGAGGGTATCTGCAAAGGCCGCATCGGCAGCCGAGCCAGAGTCATAGGTACCGTTGTCTTCCACATGTCCCCCTTCCCCGTAACCTTTAGTAAGTAACAATGCCCAACACTGCCACCCTGTCTGTTGATTTCACCCACGAAGATTTTGCCGCTCTATTAGATCGGTACGACTATCATTTCAATCCAGGCGATGTCGTTGCCGGAACTGTTTTTTCACTAGAACCTCGGGGAGCCCTGATCGACATCGGCGCAAAAACTGCGGCCTTTTTACCCATTCAGGAGATGTCGATCAGTCGCATCGACAATTCCCAGGAAGTCTTGGCCCCTGGCGAGACGCGCGAGTTCTTCATCTTGACGGAAGAGAATGAAGAGGGCCAGCTCACCCTATCCATTCGTCGCATTGAATACATGCGGGCTTGGGAGCGGGTGCGCCAGCTCCAAACTGAAGATGCTACCGTTCGCTCCGAAATCTTTGCCACGAACCGGGGTGGTGCATTGGTCCGCATTGAAGGTCTGCGCGGCTTTATTCCCGGCTCCCACATCAGCACCCGCAAGCCGAAGGAAGAGCTAGTGGCAGAGGAATTACCGCTGAAGTTCCTGGAAGTGGACGAAGAGCGCAACCGTTTAGTGCTCAGTCACCGTCGAGCCTTAGTGGAACGCAAGATGAACAAGCTGGAGATGGGCGAGGTGGTGGTCGGCACTGTTCGCGGCATCAAGCCCTACGGTGCATTCATCGATATCGGCGGCGTCAGCGGTTTGCTGCACATTTCCGAAATTTCCCACAATCACATCGAGACTCCCCATAGTGTGCTGAATGTTAGCGATGAAGTCAAAGTGATGATTATTGACTTGGATGCCGAGCGGGGTCGGATTTCTCTCTCGACCAAGCAACTGGAGGTCACGCCAGGGGACATGACTCGCGATCCCGAGTTGGTGTACTCCACCGCCGAAGAGATGGCGGAGAAGTTCCGCGAGCAGATGATCGCCGCTCAGCAGCCGCAGGAAGAAGTAGCTGTGGGCGAAGCAGGGCTGGTATAGAAATAGCCTTGTGGCGATCGCCGCCTCTGATATCTTTCAGCAACAGCCTCTCGATCGCCAAGATCGAGAGGCTGTTTTATACTTGGTCCTTTGAAAAACAAGCCGCGCCTATGCTGCAAAGCCGATACTGAGGCGATCGTTTTCCATTTTGGCTCCAGTCGGTTTGAGGGCAGCGAGGGATTGCGGCAAGACTAAGTTGCGGCGATGGTTGCCGATGCGGATGTTGAGTTCATCTCCCGTCTTGCTGAGCTCCACCTGCTGCTTTTCGATGCCGGGTAAGTAGAGTTCTATGCGGTATTGGCCGTTGTCGCTCTTGACTGCAAGGGTGGTTTCTTTGTAGAGAACGTCGGCGGGATCGCGATCGCTCCAGAGGGTGTTTTTCAGGCGTTCCAAGGCTTCAAATCCAACCAGTTCTTCTGGATAGAGGGGGACTTCAAAGACCGGTAAGGGATTGAAGTCGTCGTGGATTTGTTTGCGGTAAAACTGTTGGCTCTCTTTCCAGCACTCGAAATAGGGGTCGGTGACTGCGTCGGGGATGATGCGGTTGGCGATGACGAGATCGGTGGCAACGTTGTAAAGGCTGAGATAGGCGTGGGCGCGCAGCGATTCTTTCAGCACCATCTTTTCGGGGTTGGTGACCAGCCGCACGGTGGTGATGGTGTTATCGGTGAGGATGGTTTCGAGTTTCTCGATTTTTTCGTAGAAGTCGTAGGGGGCGTCCATCACCTCGTTGGTGGGCAGGGGAATGCCCGATAGTTGCTTGACGATGGGGGCGAAGACGGGGCGCAAAACTTGGGCCATGCCTTGCAGGGGTTTGTAGAATTTGCGCATGTACCAGCCGGAAACATCGGGCAGACTGAGCAGGCGCAGGGCGGTACCGGTGGGGGCGGAGTCGATAATCAGAACATCGAAGTCGTCTTCTTCGTAGTGGCGGTTGACCCTGACGAGGGAAAAAATTTCGTCCATGCCGGGAAGGACGGCTAATTCCTCGGATTGGACGCCGTCGAGGCCGCGTGCTTGCAGTACCTCAGTGATGTAGGTTTTGACGGCTCCCCAGTTTTGTTCCAGTTCCACGAGGGCATCCAGTTCGGCTCCCCACAGGTTGGGGCGCACTTCTTTGGGATCGTGGCCCAGCGGGGTTTCGAAGCTATCGGCTAGGGAATGGGCGGGATCGGTGCTGAGCACGAGGGTTTTGTAGCCCAACTCGGCACAGCGGAGACCAGAGGCGGCTGCCATAGAGGTTTTCCCAACGCCACCTTTGCCGGTCATCAAAATGATGCGTTTCATGCTGTGGAAGCCTTTGCAAGTGATGTATGGTTAGTCCCTCATAGACTAACTCACAGCCGTCTCCTACTCGTGGAGGACATCGGCATAGGAGTACCGAGACATTGCAACTGTCAGGCGATCGCCTCTAACAACTCCCCTAGCGACTGCTCTGGCGCATCCGGTCGAGCCACAATTTCGAGAATTTGGTTGCGGGCCTTCGCTTCAAACAGCGCATCCACGCAAACCTTCGCCACTTTGGTGCGGGACAGACTGCCTTCAAACAGCGTGTCAGCCTTCTCTAGAACAATATTATCGGCGCTATCCTCTAGCTTGAGGCCGCCAGGACGGACGATAGTGTAGTTCGCACCGCTCTTTTGTAAATATGCCTCCGCCTGCCGCTTCCAGTAGAGCACGAGCCAAAACAGATTGAGGGGATGGAACAAGCGGGAAACGCAGAGGGAAGAAACCAGCACAAATTGCTCGATCCCCTTCAGCTTGGCAGCATCGACTAAATTTTTAGTGCCCACATAATCCACCTCGAACGGCCCCAACGGATTGAGACTGGGCTTCGCTCCAGTGGCACACAGCAACACCGTGCAATCCCCGATCTTGTCTTCCAGCCCCCGGCGATCGCCCACATCCCCCACCACAATCTCCACCCCCTCCGGCAGAATTTCCTCCCCCTTGACGCGATCGCGTACCAACGTCCGCACGGGGATTTGGCGCTCGACCAGTGCCCGCACAATTCGCCGTCCGGTTTCTCCAGTTGCCCCTGCTACAAATGCTTTCATAGGTTGTTTAAGATTTATTGCATATCCTCACCTAAATCTTATCTGAGTGGGTTCCCATCGGGAAATATCGTTCGATTGCAGCAGCAGCAAACTCCCCTCTATTCGCGCTGCCATCGAGCCTTCAACCCCATCCACCTGCAGGGATTTCCCCTCGCATCCTGCCCAGAACAACACTATTGGTGCAGGCGATCGCGCTAGATTATCTGTTTTGCCCCCTATCGCAAGCGGGTTGAAAGTGCTATCACGGGAAGTGCATGCAGCATTCGATCGAGCTGTCCAATCGCCCCCTACGGTTTAGGAAGTAGTGCATGGGAGCCATAATCGACACCTTTAAAGCTGGCGGCTTTGTCATGTATCCGCTGGTTCTGTTTTCCGTCATTGCAATCGCGCTCATGTTAGAGCGCTGGGCGTTTTGGTGGAAGATTAGCAACCGCCAGCCACGCCTCGTGCGAGAAGTGATGAATCTCTACCGGCGCAACCAGCGAGCAGCCCTCTTCAAGCTGGAGCAAAACGCCGATTTACCCGTTGCCCGCATTTTTTTGGCCGGGTTGGAAATCGACGACGCCACCCCAGACGAGTTTCGGTTAGCACTAGAAACAGCAGTGGCAGCCGAAATTCCCCTGCTGAAGCGATTTACCACCATGTTTGACACCATCATTACCCTGGCTCCGTTTCTGGGGCTGCTGGGTACCGTCTTGGGTCTGATTCGGTTGCTCTCCTCCATTGACTTGGGCGATATTGGCGGCACCAACACTGTTGGGGTTGGGAACGGTATCGCAGAAGCCCTGACCTCCACCGCTACGGGCCTGCTAGTGGCGATTCTGACCCTGATGATCTCCAATGTCTTTCGTTCTCTATACCTGCGCCAACTGTCCCAAATTCAAGAATTTGGCGGCCAGTTAGAACTGCTGCAGCGCCGCCGCTACGAGCGCGGTTTCGAAGACGAGCCCGCGCTCGATAATGTCCCTCCAAGGCCCCAGCCCCTGCCTATACCAGGGCAACAACAGTCTTACCCCAACCCCTAAAATTCGATTCCTGCAGGCGAGACGATGCAAATTCCTCAAGAGCCCAGGCGGCCCGCCGAAATCAATATCGTGCCGCTGATTGACATTATTTTTTGCATTCTGGTGTTTTTTGTGGTGGCCAGCTTGGTGCTCACCCGGTCTGAAGGATTGGATGTAACACTGCCGAAGGCTTCCACCGCTCAGCCTAAGATTCAGCCTGCCGTAAACGTAAGTGTGACGGACGATAACGAGATTGCCGTCAACCGAGAAGTGGTCAGCTTAGAAGCGTTAGTGCCTACGATCGAGGGCATTCTAGAGGCGCAACCGGAGGAGGATGCCAATCGTTTGATCGTGCTCAATGCTGACTTGGCCCTGACCCACGGCAATGTGGTACAGGTGATGAACGAACTGCGCAAGGTGGAGGATGTACGGCTGGCGATCGCCGCTCGTCGGGACTCCGAGAATTAGAGCGAGTTGACAGACAAGACCGATCGTCGAGATTATTCGGCCAGATCGAGCAGTCGATCTTGCAAGCGGGCAAATAGCTCTTCAGGCGCATTGGGGGAGAGCAGGTAGGCTTCTTTGTCGGGGGGTTGCACGGCAAAGAACAGGAGTGGGTCGAGGGGAGCAAAAATGCCGAATTGGCGCTGGTCGTGGAAAAACGTGCTCAATAGTTGATATTCCTCCACCTCGTCCGCATCATCGGCAATTTCAATCGCCGTTTCTTCAATCGGTTCGGGCAAATCGCCCTTGACCGTCAAGGTATAGGCACTCTCGATCAGCTTGAGATTGAGTTCCTCCAAGACCGCCTGTGCAGTTGGCAAGACTGCCTTCAGTTCTTCTGGGTCCAAGTCAACTAAGCCACCCTCGTCCTCATCCTCCCCTGGCCGAGCACTCGTGCGGGAGGCATGGCTCTCGGGCACATCTTCCTCCCAAGCCAGCACCTGTATAGGCTGGTGTACGGGCATCAACAGAGCATAGGATTCTCCGTCCAGTTGGACCTGTTTGAGGATCTCACACTCCAGAACTTGGTTTCGTTCGTCGCGCAAAAGCAGCGTATCGCTCATAAATGGCGGCAAAGAGACTCGTCAAGCTTAGTCTACTCTGGTGCGGTCCCCTCGCCGAGTGCGATGCCTGCTTTACCCCGCGAGTGGAGAATGGCAATCCTTGCCGCCTGTCTCTCTCTTGCTACCCTTGAGGGCGGTAACGCCCCCTTCTGAGATTCCGCTCTTGAATCACACTCGTTCTCTCCTCGTCAATCTGTCGGTTTTGCTCGATAAGCCCACTGGAATTAGTGTCTATGCGGCCAACATTGCCCCTTACCTGAGCGATTTCGATCCAACTTTTTTGAGTGCGCGATCGCTAACAACTGGCGATCGCTATCCCATTCCTGCCAATCTCAGCCCTGCCTTCGGTACAGCAGGTCACCTACGGCGGTTGTGGTGGACGCAATTTCAATTACCTCGCATTTATCGGCAATGCCGCGCCAGCTTATTGTTTTCTCCCGTGCCGGAATCGCCATTATGGAGCCGCTGCCGCTCGGTGGTGACGGTACACGACCTGATTCCCCTCCGCTTTCCCCGCCGCTGCTCTCCCCTGCTGCCCTACTTTCGCTATTACATTCCTCAGGTCGCTGCCCGAGCAGAACACGTTCTCTGCAACTCCGAGGCAACCGCTCGGGATGTGGTGAAGTGGTTTGGGGTGCCCGCTCGCCAAGTCACAGCCATTCCGCTAGCCTTCGATCGCGATCGCTTTCGTCCCCTCGATCTGCCCCAACAACCCTATTTTTTGTATGTGGGTCGCCACGATCCCCACAAAAACCTGCAGAGAGCTCTGCAGGCTTTCGCCCAAATACCCCATCGCCGCCAACTGGAATTTTGGCTGGCTGGCCCCTCCGATCCCCGCTATACCCCTCAGCTCAAACAGTTGGCGACAGAACTAGAGATCGCCCCTCAACTTCGCTTTCTCGACTACGTTCCCGAGGAGGAGCTGCCCGCTCTATACAATCAGGCGCTGGCCCTGGTGTTTCCGAGTTTGTGGGAAGGATTTGGCTTGCCCCTGTTGGAGGCAATGGCCTGCGGTACGCCCGCGATCGCATCCAATCTCGCTTCGTTGCCGGAGGTGGCGGGGGATGCCGCTCTGCTGGTCGATCCTTACAACATCGATAGTTTGGCTCGATCCATGCAGGAGGTGGCTGACAATGGGCAATTGCGGGCTCAACTGCGACAAGCGGGCTTATCCAGAGCGGCTCAATTTAGTTGGGAGAGTACCGGTCGGGCTACGGCTGCCGTTCTCCGAGACCACTTGTAAAATCTCGGACTGCTCGGGCAGCCCCAGCATCAAGTTGAGATTTTGAACCGCAGCCCCTGAGGCTCCCTTGCCCAAATTATCCAAGCGCGCCACCAACAGCGCTTCCCCCCGCTCGTCACTCGCAAACACAAACACCTGAACGCAGTTGGTCCCGTTCACCGCATCGATATCCAAAAATTTGCCTTCCCGCAAAGCCTCCACATCCCCCAAAGGAGCTACTTCTACAAAAGGCTCGTCGCGATAGTAATCAGCTAATGCAGCTTGCAACTCCGCTCCACTGGGGGGGTACTCCAAAGTCCACAGCGGCAGGGGAATTTGCACCAACATTCCCTGCTCTACATTGCTGACTGACGGGATAAAGAGCGGGGGATGCTCCAAGCCTGCGTAGAGCTGCATTTCGGAGACGTGTTTGTGCCCCAAGTCCACACCGTAAATGCCGTAGGGATAGCCTTCCGCCCGTTCGTTGCGGGCAGCCCGGTAGCTGTCAATTAGCTTGCGCCCCCCTCCCGAATAGCCAGAGACCGCATTCACAGTAACGGGATAGTGTTTGGGAATCAGCCCCGCGCTGACGAGAGGTCGAATGCAGGCGAGAAAGCCCGTGGGATAGCAGCCGGGATTGCTCACCCGTCGAGCAGCAGCAATGCGATCGCGCCTTCCAGGTTCCAATTCGGGGAAGCCATAAACCCAGTCGGGGGCAGTGCGGTGAGCAGTACTGGCATCGAGGATTTTGACAGCAGGATTATTTATCCAGCTCACCGCTTCGCGAGCCGCATCGTCCGGCAGGCAGAGAATCGCCACATCGACAGCATTGAGCAACTGCGATCGCGTTTGGGAATCTTTGCGCTGGCCGGGATCGATGCTGACCAGTTCTAAGTCGGTGCGAGTGGAGAGGCGATCGCGAATCTGCAATCCCGTCGTGCCGGCTTCGCCATCAATAAAAACCGTCGGTTTTGCCATCCCGCTGCCCTCGATCGCGCGTCACTGGTTTGCGCTCCCTACTACACCTACCATCTAAGGCTCGAACACGAGCTGGAGGTGACGGCGAAATTGCCGCACCGTTCGCGCAGTCAGCGAGGTGTCGCACAGTGACTTCGACAAAATAAATCCCCCTTCGATGATGCACATGAGCGTTTCCGCTAACTCGCCCGCATCGATCGCGATTTTGGGCGGATACTTCGCCGCAATTTTCTCAATGCGCTGCTGGTACATCTTCCCCCACTGCTTAAATCCATCTGCAATGAATTGCTTAATGCCATCATCAAACTGATAGAACTCGTACACGTAGGACGCAAACACGCAGCCCGCAGGCGGTTCCTCCAGACCCTCAATAAACTCTTCAAACAACTTGAGGAAAATCAGCATCGACTGCAGCGGGTCCTCACTCAGCTCGTCCGCCCGCCGAGAGAATTCCTCCAACATCGCATAGTCCTGCTGCCAATAACGCTCGACCAGGGCGCGGGCCAGAGCGGCCTTGCTCTTGAAGTGGTAAAAGAAGGCTCCCTTCGTCAGACCCGTCAGTTTGAGGATCTCGTCGATCGATGTGCCTGCAAAGCCTCGTTCGAGCACAAGAGCTTCTGTATTGGCCAAAATCAGTTCTTTGGTCTCTTGTCCTCTACTTGCCATCAGAGTCTTTCACCCACAAATAAGATACAAACCAGTTTGTTAAACATTGTAACCTTTCGAGATTGGCTTCCTGGAGCTGAGGCCATTGTGCTGCAGCCTTTCTAAGAGTCTCTGAGGATTGCCAGTGCAGGTATTTCTGTAGTTGACGATACAAGATTGCCATCGCTAGAATACAGACCAGATGGTATTCATACCAACTGGTTGGTTTTTTCGCAGGAGCAAATGGCATTATGGCAGGCGCAGTACTCAAGGCAACTGGCAAGTTAAACGGGATTGACCTCGACTATCTCGGGGAAACGATCGAGGCCATTAAAGCCGATCCGGCCTCGGGGATGACAAAATTCCGCGTCACCAGTTCGTGGCAGGGGCAAACTCGCAGTGAAACGAAGGTGCGCTCTTACGTTCTCGGCGGCCAGGAGATCGAGCGCGAGTTTCAGTTCCGTACAGACGAACCGACCGAACTGTGCGGCACAAACCAGTTTCCCAATCCGCAAGAGTATTTAATGGGAGCCCTCAATGCCTGCATGATGGTGGGTTACGTGGCTGCCTGCGCCCTCAATGGCATCCAGTTGGAGAAGCTGGAAATTGAAACGGAGGGCGATATTGACTTAAGAGGTTTCCTGGCGATCGACCCCAATGTGATTCCGGGCTACGACACGATTTCTTATACGGTGCGAATTCAAGGGGATGGTACTCCAGAGCAATTTGCAGACATTCACCGGTTTGTTCAAAAAACGTCGCCCAACTTTTACAACATTGCCAATGCGATTCAGCTCAATTCTAAGTTGGTGGTTGAATAGACTTCTTACCTGAATTCCTTATGGCTCCTCTAGCCGATAGTCAATGTGCTGCCTCTTTTCCAGCCTTTCTATTTCGATCCGGGTGGCGGGCCTCTGAAAAGTGTGCTGGGTATACCCAGCAGTTCAAAATCCTCAATCCTACTGAGACTACAGCTTATTCATAGCGGGATAGCAATGCAGTAAACTTCAATGACTGTGAACTCTATAGAAGTAATATTTTATCCATAGATTTTATTGTTCTCTCTCCGTCCCCTATTAGGGGACTTTTTTGATTCAAAGCATTCGAAATATGTTTCAGGCTTGACCTTTATTTGTTGCCGCCAAAATGGCATTTATATCACAATTAAGAAGGTGCTTATTCTCTAAACCTCACATTGCTTTCGCATGGCTATTCAAGTGCGCTTTATGGCAGCTTTTTGTCTTGTCTAAAAAGAATGAATTACAGACAATAATATTGTTCGACAAATCCATTCTCGAATTACCTAAAAGGAGTCAGACCCATGATTGCAAATTTCAATTACGCAAGATTTACAGCGGCTATTGGAGTCCTGACCGTACTTGCTGCTACACCAGTCTCCGCTCGACCGGCAATCCTGCAACGGCTGGGCCAGCTTGAGGCGCGAGGCACCAGTCGCAACCGTATCGAAAGGGCCTACTATGCCCAGCCCAGAACTGAAGGGATTGCGGTTGCCTCTACAGATGTCTCGAGCGCGATCGCCACTGAAACCAATGAGCGAGAGTCCGATATCTTAACGGTTTTGTCAGAGCTTAGCGAGCGCCGAACGAGCCGAAATAGCATTGACTGAACGCCAAACGAGCCTTAAGCAAATGATGACTAATGAGGGACTTGTCATGATGACCCAAACTGTTTTACCACCTGAAAGTTCTGTTGCAGCGATCGCAGAGATCGCAAATTATGCGCTCCGGTTTATGGATACCGATCGTTCGTCTCTACTCAGTCGCCTGAGTGAAGAACAGACCGAGCTCGGCCAACTGCTGTCGCGGATTTCGCCAGACATCGATCCAGCAAAAATTCGCAATGCAGCAGCAGAAATTGTTTCCTACTGCATTGTGATAAGTGAAATGGCTAACTATGCTTGGCTGAAGCACGACGAGTTGGTTACAGCTCAAGTGGAAGTGGTGGTTCAACAACTGTTGGCCTAGGGGCCTCCGTTGAGATGGCTCCGCCCCAAACTGGACACGGCCTATACGCATTCATCTAGATACTCGTGCAGCATCCGAGGGTTTTGTCCGGTTGTTGATTGATTAGCCTTGCTCCATTAGACTGGCAGGTCTTGGGGTTGGGGTATTTCATCCGAACTGTAAAGGTGAGGCTGAAGTTGGCTTCTTTGCTTCAGACCGATCGAGTGACATTCAGGAGAAGTTTTACCAATGGCGGCATCAATTGATTATTCATACGAATCTGCTTTCAAGGCATCTCAAAGGGCAAACTGGCAGGTTGAGGACTTGATTGGCAATGGCAAGCAACTGGATTTCAGCAAATCGTTTCTCCCCGATGCATTAGCGGGGGTGGGGGCGATCGCCAGTCTCGGCGATCGCGAAAAACGGATTCTCAACCAGATTCGCGGCAATAGCTACCTGTATTTGTTTGGAGTAGTGGAAGAATTTATCCTCCCGTTTGTGCTCCAACACATTCAAAATGCTGGCTATCACAATATCTTTGCTACCCAAGCTTTGCTACACTTTGCCGAAGAAGAAAGCAAGCATATTCGCCTATTTCGCTGTTTTGCTGAAGAGTTCGCTCGCGGATTTGGCAGTGAGTGCGAGTGCATCGGGCCGCCTGAAGAGATAGCCGCTGCAGTGTTACAACACAGTCCGTTGGGGGTAGCACTGGCCACGCTTCATATCGAATGGATGACACAGCGTCACTATATAGAGAGTATTCGCGGCAATCGAACGGAAGATCTCGATGCCCAATTTTGTAATTTGCTCAGGCACCATTGGCTAGAAGAAGCCCAGCACACTCAACTCGATACCCTCGTGTTGCAAGAGTTGGTAGCCGAGCTCGAACCCGATGCAATTGCTCGCGGAATTGATGATTATTTCGCAATTTGCCAGCTCCTGGACGGTGGCCTGATGGCACAGGTGGAGCTAGATATCGCGAGTTTTTCTCTAGCGACTGGATTGGCCTCGACCGAACTGGAGAAACAGGCCATCCGAGCTACTCAGCAAGTATCTTACCGCTGGACATTCTTGGGCTCTGGTATGACACACCCGAACTTTCTCCAAACTCTGGGCGAATTGAGCAAACCCGCAGTGGATCGAGTTCGGCACTTAGCCAGTTTGTTGGTTTGACAGACGATTGTTTGGCTTGCCGAGCTATATTGTCAGATCGCGGAAGATCTCCAGACTAAATCTTTAACCAGTATTTATACCTGTCTCTCCACAAGATTGGACCTGTTTGTCCAATGCTGTTATCCGTTGGCAGCGGCATCAGACAGCGGTTCAAAAAAATTATAAGTGTGTGACTGTCATCCTCATTAGAGTATCTTTATCTGCGTATTCCCATCTTCTAGTTTTTTTATACGATTTTGGTTATATAGGTTCCGGGATCGCCCGATCGTGCCTTTGGGGAGTTCGTTAAATACGTCATTTTAGTAACTTGGATTAGGTTTTCATGCCAGTACAGTCAGTTTCGATCGCGGGGGCGATTAGCGAGGTGGCGATCGCCGATCTCGGTGGCTTTCAGGTGGTGGTTCCCACCAGCACGATCGCTAGCGAACCCAGGACAACCTTCCAACAGGTGTCCGTCCGAAAGCGGATCTACGATTCCCAGGGCTGGATTGTATCTGACGGTCGGATTGCGGCCACTCTGCACAGCCTGAAAGTGGGAGCGATCGCCCCCGCAGGATTGCCCTTTGCTCCGATCGAGCGCATTGCTCCAGCAGTGCCTCTCCACTTTGAAGTGAAAACGATTCGCCCTCTCTCGGCAGCAATCGCTCGGTGGGCTTGCTTTCAATTCCAGTATCACGGGCAGATGCATTGCTTCAATACTGTTTTTCGCAATATGAAGGCCCAGTTTGTAAAGGTGTATCCCTTCGAGGACGTCTTGACGGTGGCAGAGACCGTACAGCAGCTTTTGAAAGACGAGTATCAGTTTGTGAGCGATCGCCGAGAGTCTTTGGCTAGAGTCCCGTTCTATCGGGAGCGGTTTGGGCTCTGACAATCTCGGCTTCTCTTCCGATTCCCTGGCCCGTCAGGGTTGCATCTGCCTTTTCACCCCTAGATTCGGTGGGTCTCCATCCCTGTGTTAAGCTGATTTGGCAAATGTTTACGACTTCTTATCACTTTACATATGACGAAAGCAATCAAGATCGACCTGTCCCAACTGAACAAGACCGATCGCGCTCAATTGGGTCAAGATCTCAAGGCTTACCTTTCCAACAAGCAATTTGTGGCTGAGCAGCAGTCTAGCAAGAATCGGAACAATGACCGAGATACAGCCTTAGCGAAGTAGCGATCGAGTCTACAATATCCGTTTCTGTAGCGGATCGAGCGCTAAAAACTCAGGCTCTATTCAGTACCATTCGCGTCTGGCCCCCATCCCCTAACCTCTTCCTCCAAACTTGGGAGAGGGGCCGGGGTGAGGGCCATCAGAGCTATCGAACTCAGGTGCCCCAGTGGCGCGTCGCGATCGGAACTGAGGGGTTTGAGGGTGCCGAGGGCGGCTGCGAGCAGGTCGTAGAAGGCGGGATCGAGCAGGAGAATATCGCTGCGAGCGCTGCTGCGAACGTAGAGGCGATCGCCCTGGAGCGCAAATTCCAGCACGAGGGGAGCATTGCCGATCTCTTCGATTGGCTGGAAGGTTAGGGCGATTGACGGGTTGGAGAGGGCTGCTGTGGCATCGAGATCGTCGGGGGGCACGAAGTCGATGGCTCTGGCATCAATCAATGGAGTGAGGAGGTTTTCGGCAGAAATGGCGCGATCGGGCTGGTCGGAGAGTACCCAGTCGTCGAACAAAGCTTCGGGGTTATTGGAGGGGGTGAGGGTGCGGCGGAGGGTTGGATCGGCTGCCTCGATCGTCATCTGGCCGATCGGGGCAACGGAGATGGGACCGAGGGATTTATCCCGCAGTTCCAGTAAAGAGGTGGGCAGGCGATCGACGGTATCGCGGGGTAGCGTGGCGATCGCCTCGGTGGTCGTGGAGGTGGCAAATATGGATGGCGCGGCACTGTTGGTGGCAATGCCGAGGGAGAGGGTTTGGGTGCCGCCGTTGGTGAAGCGAGCGATCAGCTCTATGGCCGGAGCATCGAGGCCGTAGTTGGCCAGATTGGTTTTGGTTTCGGAGACAAAACTACTGGCTTGCACGAATCTCAACTGATTGAATAATTCTGCTAGGGCATCGCCATCCGGGTCGAGCCTTTGGGGGGCTTCAATTGTCCAGGCCGAGGCTTGCCGAGCAAGGGCAATCTCGGTGTTGGAATTGCGGATGGACAGGGCCACGAGATCTTCGACGGGCCAAGCGGCTAGGGTCTTATCCCGCAGGGCGAATAGGCTGGGGGTGAGTTGGGTTTCGACGGTGCGATCGAGGATGCGGATGGGACCCTCATCGACGCGGGCATAGAGGCCGGAGCTATCGAAGGTTTCGGAGCCGATCGCGATGTTGGTCAGGACACCTTCAGGTAAGGCGAGGGTAAAGATTTGCTGGGGCCGGTCGAGGCCAAAGGGGGTTAAGTCAGCCGGATCGGCATCGATTGGCTCGGCAGTGGCAGAAGTGAGGGTTTCGAGCAGGGATTGCACGGTAACGGTTTCTGCTGGGCTGGAGATGGGCTGCAGGATTTGCCATGCGGTATCGCCGAGACGTTCGAGCTCGACGGCTTCGCCATCCACCAGCAGGGACAGGCGAGAAATGGCCTCAGGTGTTGTGGCTAAGAGGCGGCGACGATTGTCCTGTTGAATCTGTTGCGCTCGTCTCGGCCCCAATTCCACTATGGCTACCGCAGCAGCGCAGGCGAAAGCAACAATCGCCAAAATTGTCGTACTTCGTTTCATCATTGCCTCCCGCTAGCGTCGCTGCCACCAGAGATAGCCTGCCATGCTGAGGGCAAACGCCGGTAGAACAATGGCGGAAAACAGTCGCAGCCATTGCAAATCTGTAATGGTGAGATTGAAGCGGCGATTGGTGGGCGATTTGGGGCGGATGGTGATGGCAGCGTTGCGATCGGCCAGCCAGTTGATGGTGTTGAGGAACAGATCGCGGTTGCCCAATTGAGCGATCGCCCCATCCGAGACAAAGCCAGCATTGCCGATCGCCACCAGTCGGGCCTCGCGGGCCGGAGCCTCCTCGCGGGCGGCTGCCGATCCCTCCGGCACTTCAGGTTGACTGGCGGCTTCCGCCGGGTCTTCAGCAATATCCTCAATCACGGGCCGCACGATCGCCAGCCCGAGAGTAAGGGGACCGAGGCGATCGCCATTCTCCGGATCGAACTGCAGTTGCGGATTGTCCAAATCCGATTCCCCCCAGCTTTCGTCACTGGTGCTGAGTAGAGGAGTAGCTTCGATTCCTTCGACTGCAGACAAGCTGCGGGCAAAAGGGAAAAACGTTACCAGTCCCCCATCCACTAAGGGGGTAGTAATCGGATGATCGCCATAGCGGGTAACCAGCGCCACCGTCGGTCCCGCCCCAAACACTTGACTCACCGGACTCGCCTCCACCAGCACGTCGTTTGCCAGCTCGATGCCCCAATCCTGCAACAGAGAATCCAATTGGGGATCGCTAAAGGGATTCACCATCAAGAGCAGCCGCCCGCCCTCTTTTAAGTAAGCCTGCAAGCGTTCCACCTCTGCTGGCAACCATGCCTGTTGCGGTGCAGCCACCACCACGGCAGCCGCATCCGCCGGAACCGTTGCCGATGCGATTAAGTTGAGGGGTTCGGTCTCGAACCCTTCGGCATCGAGGGCCTCAATGGCCTGAGACATTGCGGGCCTGTTGCCCGAAACTTCTAGGGGCAGTTCGCCATGTCCCTGGACAAAATAAATGGTGCGATCGCCTTCGCTCGTCAACTGCAGCAAGATAGGTGTGAGACTGACTTCCAGGCTGAGGGGGTTGGGTTGGGGAAATTGCTGTTGGCGATCGCCTGCGGTAACAACAATGGTGTTGTTGGCAGAGACCTGCAGTTGTTCGGTGCGGATGGGATTGCTGCGGGGATTGACGAATTCGATCTGAACCCGGTCGGGATTGAGGCGGCGATATTGTTCTAGACGGCGGCGAAGGTTGGCTGAGGGCATGTCGCTCACGACCGAAATTTGGATCGGTTGGCTCAGCTCGCGCACCACTGTTTCGGTTTGGGGGGCAAGGCTGAACAGTCGCGCCTCAGTCAGATCGAACTGAACCGAATAGCGGGCTGCCAAGAGATTGATCGCCCCCAGAATGACCGCGACTGCGATGACGGACACGAATACATTTAAGTTGCTTTGGGTCGATCGCAAGCCCACTAGGGCGCGCAGTTGGCTCAGGTGGGTCAACACCCAAATCAGCACCAGCACCAATCCTGCAAGGGTGGGGACTGCGACTAACGGCGCATGCCAAGGCCAACCGGCCAATCCGAGAAAAATACCGGCAGCGATCGCCCCCCCACCGACCAGTCCCAAACTCGTGCCAAACCACTTCATGCCCAATTCCTCAACACTGTTCTCGGCAGCTCACTCAGCAAAACTGCTTTCAGCAGGCTCCATCAGCGCGTCTGCCACCGCAGTGCCTCCACTGACTGCACCGTCAAAAACAAGCCAAACACCGTCAAACCGGCAAACACCACCAAGCTATCGCTGGTGACAATCCCTTGCAGCCAGCTTTCGTAGTGGCGCAATAAAGATAAGTGGCGCAGCCCACTGGCGATCGCCCCCGTCCTGTTTCCCGCTAGCGCATCGATGACCCACAGCAGCAGCACCATACTGAACGTTCCAACCGCTGCAATCAGGGTGTTGTCGGTGAGGGAGGAGACGAACAACCCGAGGGCCAAGATGGCGGAGGCCATCATCAATAAACCCACATGGGCGGCGGCCAACAGGGCAAAGTTCATCCCCGGCTCGGCGCTGCTGAGGGCGAGCACCTCCAAGACGAAAAAGGGCAGCAGCATCGTCACGCACCACAACAGCGAGGCCAACCACTTGCCGATCGCCACTGACAGGTTGGTGAGGGGGGAGGTGGCCAATAGCTCCATCGTGCCCCGCCGCCGTTCTTCGGCATAGAGTCCCATGGTGAGCATGGGCAAGACAAACAGGAACAGGAGCACAATGGCCCCTAAAAACCGCTGCAGGAACTGGGTGCCTGCATCGAAGCCCTGCCCGCGCCCCAATTGAGCGGCAAAAAAGTCCGCCTGAGAAGAAGCGTTGAGGATATCGGCCAAGATTTGAGTAAAAAAGAAACCGGCCAACACCCAAAAGGCGGCAGTGACGATGTAGGCGGTGGGGGAGCCGAAGTAGCCCCGCAGTTCTTTGCGCAAGATGGCTAGGGTATTTCGCATTAGGCTGCTGTGGGTACGGAGATAGGGTCTGCAGTGGGTTCTTGGGTGGTCAAGTGCAAGAAGATATCTTCTAACGATGCTTGTGATTGACGCATTTCATACAGCTCCAGATTGGCCCCCACGAGGGCGGCGGCCACGCGGGCGATCCAGCGATCGCCTGCGGGGGGATGTTGCAGGGTCAGGCTCCAACGATTGTCGGCGGCAGGGATGGCATCGAGGCTAGCAATCTGGAGCTCGGGGAAAGCGGCGAGGGTGGCAGTGAGGGTATCGCGATCGCCAGCGACGGTGAGATGCAGTTGCTGTTGTTCTTGCAGTTGTTCGGTCAGTTCGGTGGGGGTACCGGTGGCGACAACGCGGCCGCGATCGATAATGGCGACGCGATCGCAGGTCATGCTGACTTCGGGCAGGATGTGGGTGGAGAGGATGATGGTGTGTTCGCCTGCGAGGCTTTTGATTAAGTTGCGAACGTCGATAATCTGTTTGGGATCGAGGCCAGCGGTGGGTTCGTCCAGGATGATGACGGGGGGATCGTGGACGAGGGCTTGGGCGATGCCGACCCGCTGTTTGAAGCCTTTGGATAATTTGCGGATGAGGCTGTGGCGTTTTTCTGCGAGGTTGCAGCGATCGATGGCCCGATCGACGCTTTGGGGGCGATCGCCTGCGGAAACACCTTTAATTTCGGCGACAAAGTTGAGGTAGCTTTCGACGGTCATGTCGATGTAGAGAGGAGGGGTTTCGGGCAGGTAGCCGATGCGCTGGCGCACGTCCATCGATTGCTCGGACACGTCGTAGCCAGCGATGCGGGCAGTGCCGGAGGTGGCGGGCAGGTAGCCGGCGAGGATGCGCATAGAGGTGGTTTTGCCTGCGCCGTTGGGGCCTAAGAAGCCGAGGATTTCGCCGGAGGCGACGGTGAAGTTGAGGTCGCGGATGGCAGTGAAGTCGCCATATTCTTTAGTTAAGTGCTCGACGGCGATGGTGGGGGCGTCCATTCGGTTCTCTCAGTTCGAGCGAATTCAACTAGACACAGTAGCACAGGGGATTGGGATGGCAAGGGGTGTGCTTGAAAAATTAAACTGAATGTAGTCCGACTGCAGGACCCAGGCTGGCGACGAATGGTTAGTGACAAACAGAAGCGTGCCCCCCGGATCTATTGCATTCCAGCAACTGAGGCACCGATTGTGGCGGTGTTTCGGCGCGGTCCCAGCAACTGGTCCCATGTGGGCTGCTGGGATCTCGTACAGCGACAATATAAACCCGGTGCATGGCTGCGGGGACGCATCTTTCCGCGCCGTTGCGATCTCTCCCCCGACGGTCGCCTGCTTTGCTACTTCGCCCACAAACCCAGCGCCACTTGGGAGCAAGGCGAGACTTACGTCGCCCTTTCAAAGCTTCCCTGGTTAACGGCCCTCTACGCTTTCGGCACCTGCGGCACCTGGACGCGGGGTTATTATTTCACGCAGGACGGTCGCTGCGACAATCTTGAAGATGCCGAGCTTCCAATCCCATACGGCCTCTGCGCCATTCCAGTTGTTCAATTCGCGAATGAACGGCGTCGCGGTTGGGAGGAAGCTTCTGACTCGCCGCCACGCCAAGCTAAGGATTTTTGGGATGGACGTCGCAATGCTCGACTGCAAAAACGACAACCCGGAGGCAAGCACGTGCTTTGCCTTGAAAGTGTGGGTTGGGCCGGTGGAGAGTTTGGCATAGACCAGTCGGTTGATGGCCTGCGCGTTCTCTATTCGCTGGAATCTGACGGAGACCTAGAGTTGCTGGAAGACCTCCAATGGGCGGACTGGAATGGGGAAGGTCAAATGCTGGTAGCCACTCGATCGGGCAAGCTGCAAGTTCGCAATCTAGATGCCAATCGCCCCGAGGTTGTGTTTGAAGAAGATCTATCTGTTCTCGACCCGAACCCCATCCCCGCTCCTAGCTGGGCACAACGCTGGTAGGAATGTTTTCAAAGGGGCGATCGCTATACCGAAAATAGAAAGCCACAACTCGATCCTTTAAGACAACTCTCGACAGAACATCAATCGGATAGACATTACAATTTCAAATCACTCAGTCTGCCGCCATCGAGCTCGGCAGGTATCATCAATCAAGATAGTATTTTGTAGTCATAAATACATATCAGACAGTTTAGCTCATTTAGTATTACTCAAATTGTATATTACTTAAGTATCATGGAAATAATGCTTGAATCCCTCAGGCTCTCAGCGCAAACCAGCTCGCCAGTCCAAAACTATATTAATTATCTCCACGACAAATACATAAATCTTAAAGAAGGGAACGTTGCAGACTATATCCCAGAGCTAGCTAAAGTCTATCCAGATTGGTTTGGCATTTGCCTCGCTTCAGTAGATGGGAAAATTTATGAAGTTGGAGATACAAATCAGTCTTTTACCATACAGTCTATTTCTAAAGCATTTGCCTATGGAATTGCGCTTGAGGATAATGGACTAGATAAGGTAATCGATAAAGTATCGGTCGAGCCTAGTGGCGATGCATTCAACTCCATCAGTCTTGAAGAAGGGTCGGGTCGTCCTTTCAATCCAATGATTAATGCTGGCGCGATCGCTGTCGTCAATTTAATTCAAGGAGTTACTCCAGAACAAAAATTTAATCGTATTCTCGAGCGCTTCTCGCAATATGCTGGTCGAGCACTCAGCCTCGATCGCAATGTCTATGAATCGGAAAGTAAGACTGGAGATCGAAATAGGGCGATCGCCTGGATGTTGAAGAATTTTAATATCATCGAAGCCCATCAAGATCCTATGAATGCGATCGATGCTTATTTTCGTCAATGCTCGATTGCGGTGAATTGTCGCGATTTAGCTCTTATGGGAGCGACGCTAGCCAATTCTGGAACGAACCCTCTTACGGGGCAGGTATGCTTGGAACCAAAATATGTCACGAATGTGCTGAGTGTTATGGGCACAAGTGGTATGTATAACTATGCAGGAGAATGGGTATTTAGAGTAGGTTTACCTGCAAAAAGTGGAGTTGGGGGTGGTATTGTTGCTGTGCTGCCCGGTCGATTAGCCATTAGTGTCTTCTCGCCGCGATTGGATAAGCTCGGCAACAGTGTACGCGGCATTGCTGTGTGTAGCGACCTATCGGCCAATTTTGACTTGCACCTTTTCAATGCACCCACTTCGACCAGCCCAATTCGCCTCAGTCACAATGCTTCTCAAGTGAGTTCGTCTAGATTGAGATCTCCTATAGAAGTTGATTTCTTGAGCAAACAGGGCCAACGGATTCGGCTTTACGAACTTCAAGGGAACTTGACATTTTCAACAACTGAGATATGTGTTCGAGAAATTGTTGAAGGAGTCAAAGGAATAGATTTTTTGATTATTGACTTTAAGCGAGTTCTGGGAATCGATCCAGCGGCTTGTTGGCTGCTAGCTAATCTATTTGAAAATCTGACTGAGAGTGATAGCTTTGAAGTCGTTCTCACCCATTTAGATTCTGTACGTCCATTCGAAGACTATATCCAAGAGAAATGTAGCGATCGCTTATCCCAAAAAGTAAAATTATTCATCGAGAATGATTTTGCGATCGAGTGGTGTGAAACCCAGCTAATCTCTAGAGAACTCAGTCCACTTCATCTGTTGGAAGAGTTCTGCCCGTTACAGGAACAACAGCTATGTGTAGGACTGAGCGAAGAAGAAATACGATGTTTACACAGTTTCTTGGAACTCAGAAGCTATTCGGCTGATGATGTAATTTGCCATAAAGGAGAGAAGGCTGATGAAGTCTTCTTTCTGCTAAAGGGGGAAGTCATGGTTGTTATTTCACTGCAGGATGGCAAACAAAAGCGCCTTGCGACGATTACACCTGGAATGGCTTTTGGTGAAATACCTTTGGTTGGTATATTCGAGAGGACTGCTGATATTATTGTGCCTAGGCATTCTGAATGTTACGTGCTTTCAAAAGTTCAATTTGAGCGTTTAAGTGTAGAGCAACCTGCACTGAAGGGAAAAATCTTGACTAATCTATGCCGTATTTTGTTTGAACGCCTGAGAAAAGCCAATAAGGAGATAGAGTTTCTCTGTCATTAGGTACCGAGAGTTCGCAAGCCCCAATGGTCATACCCATCCTCAAACATAAGCTGGCTTTTGGGTTGCACTGATTTCAGTACCATTCTGCCAAAGTTCCTCATGCGCCCTTTTCCACAGCCGACAGCGTAAAGTAAAATGTCGAGCCCTTGCCATAGTTTGATTCCAGCCAAATTCGCCCCCCATGACGCTCCACAATTTTTTTGACAATTGTCAAACCGGCTCCCGTACCTCCTCCATATTGCTTTTGGGCATGTAGTCGCTTGAACAGGCGGAAAATCGTCTCGCGATGGCGTTCGCGAATGCCAATGCCGTTATCGCGAACGTAAATGACCGCAGGCGCAGATTCAATTAGGAACTCTTCCATCCAACCCAATTTCCATTGTTCGTCGCCAGCGAGATAGCCAATCTCCACCCACACTTCAGGACTGTCGTTGTACTTGAGAGCGTTGCCAATCAAATTGCTAAATACTTCGTTCGTCAAGACTGGATCGCATTCCACAATTGGCAAGGGACGAGGAATGCGGAAACTGGCCTCAGATCCTTGAGGATTCATGCGGGCCACTTCAATGGCTCGATCTAGCAATAGATTCAGGTCGACTGGCCGTCGCTGCAATTCCGCCCGCCCCAGTTGCGAGAATCGCAGCAGCACGTCAAGCAGCGACTCCATGCGCCGGGTGAGACGCACCACAGTTTTCAGGCGATCGCGACCCTCGCCATCCAAAATCTCCCCATAGTCTTCTAGCAAAAACACCGCGTAATTGTGGATGCCCCGCAGCGGCTCTTTCAGATCGTGGGAAGCTGCGTAGGCAAACGAATCTAACGCTTCATTACTGCGTCGCAATTCGGCGATGATGCGGGTCAACTCATCGGCAGTACCGAAGATAATTCCCACCAGCGCTGCTCGAAAGTCGAGCGCACTTTCAATCTCGCATTCTTGCCAAGGCAGAGCCGTGTGCCCGACCGTTTCTTGCCATCGCTCAAATGAGTGTCTCGGATCGAGTGTGGAGAGATCTGACTCTCTCTCAGAAGCTTCCGGTGGGGGCTCTCCTGCCCAATCGATCGCTTGGAGAATTGCGGGCCGAAACCACAGAATCGAGAGGCGGCGCACCCGAGCAAGTTGCAGCAGCATGAGGCCGCTAGCGGTTTCGGCAAACTCCACCGCAGGCTCGTACAGGTGGGGAAGTTGATGGGTGTAGAACAGGGGACCGGTTGCCTGTCCTTCCGCCCAATCCAAAAGTTCCCGCACTCGATCCAAATTGGGGGTATTGCCCGCCAGTGAAATCTCATCCTGCCAGCAGACGGCAACACCCTCAGCCCCAACCAGCTCGATCGCGCGAGGATCGGGTTTCATTAATGCGTCCGCAAGGCGATCGCCCTGCGAGAGGAATTCGAGAAACTGAGCCTGACGGGATTTGAGTTCGAGTGTGTAATCGAAATCGGCCCGACTCACTTGATGGGCCAACTCCTGTGACAGGGCTTGTGCCAATAACTCGACCGCGCTGCGAACGCTATAGGACAAATATTTCGGCTCTGCGTGGTGGCAAGAGACGAGCCCCCACAATTGCCCTTTGCGCAATAGCGAAAACGCTAGCAGAGCACTCACCTGCATATTGCGGTGGTACTCTACACAACAGGGGTGGACACTTCTCAGCAGCGCTCCACTCAGATCGAGCGGAGGACTGTCCGGGGTCTGTTCTGGCCAGAGGGCGACGGGTTCGGCAGCCAGATCGGGAATGAAGCGAAACAGTCCTCGGCGATACAGTTTTCTCGCAGCAGGAGGAATATCGCTAGCGGGATAGTGCAACCCCAAATAGCTGGGCAGTGAATCCCGTTTCGATTCAGCCACCACCGCTCCGGCTTCTCGTTCGTCAAATTGATAGACCAAAACGCGATCGAACCCCGCCAGCGCGCGAATTGAGTCTGCCGCCAGTTGGAGGAGAGCCTCCAACCCCTCTGCCTGCTGCAGTTGGGCAAGGGTGTTGCGCACCCGAGCGAAGAGACGAGTGAATTCCAGATTTTGAGGCTCGCTGAGGGGCTCTAGCTCCAGAATGGCTAAGCGATCGGTGCGATGGACTGAGACAAAGAAAGATTTCGGTCCGCTGGGGGTGGCAATATCGAGTTGCAACTGTCCCAGTCCGATGCGATCGGCAGCGAGCTCTAGGCGTACCTGCTCCAAATCGGCTGGACTCAGCCAGTCCTGAAGTGAAGTTCCCAATAGGTTTTGGGGAGCGACGCCCACAAAGGTTTGCGTATTGCTGCTGACTCGAACGATCTGGAACTGCTCGTCTGCGGCCAGTAGGAAGCCGTGGGGTTGAATCGAGCCAGGAGCGGCGAGGGACCGGTTTTCATACCAGTTCTCAGCTTGGTTCGGCGAGGGGTCGTCCTGCTGGCTCATTTCGATCGCACCTCTAGGCATCACTGGCCCCGACGCTTTATGCTCGCATGGAACACCTCATATATTTTATTTTTTCTTTATATTTAGTTACGTTTTACCGATGGTTCCGAACGAGTCGAACGCACCAGCCGGGCCATTGTTATGCAATAGAACTTAACTCGGGCTCGGCAGACTGCTTATCGGCGTCCCCCAAATAAGGTGTCACCATGTCGGCCAAGGCAGCGATAAAGTCGGGGTCGCTATTGAGGCAGGGAACGCGACGGAAAGTGCGCATACCCGCCTCTAAGGCCAACTCGCGGTACTCGCGATCGATCTCGTCGAGGGTTTCGATGTGCTCGGAGATAAAGCTGATGGGCACCACCACCAAATCCCGCACCCCCCGAGCCGCCAATTGGGGCAGGACATCTTCGGTATAGGGGCTGAGCCATTTCACTGGCCCCACTCGACTTTGGTAGGAGAGGGTGTAGTCATTGGGGCGATCGAGGTGCTTCCAAATTAACTTGACGCAGGCTTCCATCTCTTTCTGGTAGGGGTCGCCTGCTGAGGTGACATAGCTTTCGGGAATGCCGTGGGCGCTAAACAGGACGTGGGCTTTGTCGGGCTCGTCTAGGGCATCCAGTTCGCGGGCGATATAGCGGGCCATCGTGTCGAGATAGCGGGGCTGGTCGTACCAAGAGTTAATCGAAAAGCGTTCGATTTTGGCCAGTTGCGGGTCGTTGGCCCAGAGTTCGTCCAGCAACTTGAGGCTGGAGCCAGTGGTGCTGATGGAGTATTGAGGATAGAGGGGCAAAATCGCCACCCGCTCGATGCCGTCGGTCACCAGTTGGCGAACTGTTTCTTCGGTGAAAGGGTTCCAGTAGCGCATGGCGATATAGACGGACACGTCGTAGCCGTCAGCGGCAAGGCGATCGCGCAGGGCATTCGCCTGTTCTTCTGTTAGCTTGCGCAGGGGAGAACCGCCGCCAATTCTGGCATAGTTCTTTGCGGACTTTTGCGATCGCATCGTCGAGATAAACCAGGCCAGGGGTTTTTGCATCCAGGTAAATGGCAACCGGATGATTTCGGGATCGGCAAACAGGTTGTACAGAAACGGTTTGACATCTGCCAGTGTTTCCGGCCCCCCTAAGTTGAGAAACAAGACTCCGGTTCTAGGCATGGCGATTGAAGGGTGAGGTGGACTGGTTTTAGTGTAACTTAACGTTTTCTCAGACTTGGCACACAAATCGTTGCGAGATCGGGTAAAACCTGAAATATCCCGCAACATATTAGAGCCCTGCTGCGCTTTCAGCACAAACTGCGATCGCCTATTCCAGCTCTACAACCGTCGCGTTCGGGTTGCGCTTCGAAAACCCCCAGGCAAAGAACGTGCCGATAATTCCCACCATCAGCCATTGGGGGAGGGCGAACTCCGGCATGACAATCTCGGCCAACATGCGGGTGCCCACAAACGCAATCATGTAGTATGCCGCATCTTCCAGGCGGACGTATTCATCCAGTAAACCGACAAAAAAGGAGGCCATGTAGCGCATTAAGGTGATGCCCAGCAGGCCGCCTAAAATCACGATCCAGGCTTTTGACGACACGCCGACAGAGGCGGCGATGCTGTCGAGGGAAAAGGCGATATCGGTCAGTTCGACCAGGACAATCGTTTGCCAGAAGTTGGCGGTATTGGGAACCGCATCGATCGATTCATCGGCCACGTCGCGAAAATGCTGCGCAACGAGCCAGAGCAGATAGAGTCCTCCTGCTAATTTGGCAGGCCAATATCCCAAGATCTGCGTTGCCCCCAGAATCGCGGCAATCCGAAAGGAGTAGGCTCCCACGATGCCCCATCGCAGTGCCCGATCGCGTTCCGTCCCCGTGGGTAGGTGGCGCACCATGGTCGCCAAGGCGACTGCGTTATCGGCAGATAGAGCGGCTTCTAAAACCACAAGGGCCGCGATCGCCAATAGATCCGACCACTCTAGCGATCGCAGAATATCGTTTAGCAGATCGAGACCGATGGTGTCCATAGTGCATCCGATGGGGGGTTAAATCATTATCGCCAGCAAATTCGCTAAAACTACCCCTGCGATCGATCGACCTGGGCAGACGTTAAACTTAGCCGCGAGCTGGGTGGAGTTAAAGTCTTTACAAACAGACTCCTTTACAATAGTTAACACATTCTCATAATGTCTTGGCAAGGTTTGCGGCAGTTCTTAAGATTTGCAGGGCCAAGATGGCTGCGCCAAAGCCATTGTCGATATTCAGCACCCCCACCCCTGCCGCACAAGAGTTCAGCATCGTCAGCAATGCCGCGACGCCGCCAAAGCTAGCCCCGTACCCGACGCTGGTGGGCACTGCCACCACGGGGCAATCGGCTAGCCCCGCCACCACACTGGCCAGAGCCCCCTCCATACCGGCCACCACAATCAGCACATCCGAGCGGGTGAGAATATCGCGATTGTGCAGCAGGCGATGGATGCCTGCCACCCCCACATCCCACAGCCGCTCCACCGTTGCGCCGCAGAGCTCGGCGGTGACGGCGGCTTCTTCGGCCACCGGCAGATCGGATGTGCCTGCGGTGATGACACCAATGGTGCCGGGGTATTGAGGTTTGGCGGGTTGGGGCAAGTGGGCGATGCGGGCCGTCGCGGCATATTCCAACTGGGGCAGGTCGAGGCGCAGGCGATCGCAGATCTCGGGTTCAATGCGGGTGGCCATTGCCACACTGCCGCGATCGTGGAGGTTTTGCAGAATCTGGGAGATCTGCTCGGGGGTTTTGCCCGGTCCCCAAACCGCTTCGGGGATGCCGTTGCGCATGGGTCGCTGGTGGTCGATGCGGGCAAAGTCACCCACCTGTTCGAAGGGGGCAAATTTCAGCTTGGCGGCGGCTTCTTCCGGGCTAACCGTGCCGCTAGCGACATTTTGGAGGAGAAGACGCAGTTGGTCGGAGTCGATCGCGGCGGACATGGGGTAAGCAGAGTCAGGACTGCTTTTATTGTCGGCTAGGTGGCGAAGGATTGGCTGATTTGGCTTGGAGTCTGGCTCTCGCAGAGATAGCCCCGACCCACTTCGCTACGATCCACTTCGCTACGATAGAGTGAGCTCAACTTGGAGCGGGCCTGATGGTACAGTTCAAACCCCGGCAACACCTCCCCACTCAAGACGAACTGCCCGAAACTGACTTTGCCCCTGTGGATAGCGAATTGCAAACGCTCGTCGCCAGCCTCTTGGGCGATCTCCTCGCTTGGCACTGGCGCGATCGCAGCGATTGGTTCTGGGGCATTAACTTAGGGGTTTATTACAAACTCAATACACCTGCCATTGTCCCGGATGGTTTCTTGAGTCTCGGTGTGGAACAGTTCGATCGCTCGGACGGCAGACAGAGCTATGTGGTCTGGCATGAGGGCGCACTCCCCATTCTGGTGGTGGAATACGTCTCTCGCAGCTACGGGCAAGAGTACGACGCCAAGCTGGAAGAATACGCCAGGATCGGCGTGTTGTACTACGCGATCTACAACCCCGTTTACTGCTCCCGCAAACGGCGTCAGCCCTTAGAGATTTACCGACTTGAAGGCGATCGCTACGTCTTGCAGGCGGGGAACCCCGTTTGGCTGCCGGAGATTGACTTGGGCTTGGGCAGAGAGTCTGGCACTTACCGAAATTGCCAGAGGGAGTGGCTCTACTGGTACGACCGCGAGGGGAATCGACTGGCGGCACCGGCAGAGGTGGCCGAGCAGGAGAGCCAGCGGGCTGAACAGGCTTTACTGGCTAAGCAGGAGAGCCAACGCGCTGAACGAGAAGCGTTGCGACAGGCCGAGCGGGAGAGCCAGCGGGCTGAACAGGCTTTACTGGCTAAGCAGGAGAGCCAACGCGCTGAACGAGAAGCGTTGCGACAGGCCGAGCGGGAACGACAGTTGCGCGAAGAGCTGCTGGACAAACTCCGACAACAAGGAATCGATCCAAATACGCTCTAGCTCGCGAAAAGACCCATCAAATGCCAACTTGTCATGACTGTGGCTAGGCGATCGACCCCGACAAAAGGACTGTTTCCGCTAAAGGGGTGTTTCGGTTTTTGGACAGTGGCGACATTCGCCAGCAGGATTGTGACGGGGGGGGGTGAGGTTTCGCAATCATCTAGGAGCGATCTCCGTGCAGAATTTTTGGCCGGGAAGACGTATCGTCATTGGCGTCTGCGGCGGTATTGCCGCCTACAAAATAGGCGAATTGGTTTCGACCTTGGCCAAGGCAGGAGCTGACGTCAAGGTCGTCCTCACCTCCTCTGCCGAACAATTTGTGACGCCCCTCACATTTGCCACCCTTTCCCGTCAATCCGCCCACACCGACGCCGATTTCTGGCATCGCAGCGCCGGACGCCCGTTACATATCCAACTAGCTGACTGGGCGGAGGCGATCGTGCTGGCTCCCCTGACTGCCAACACCCTCGGCAAACTGGCCCACGGCTTAGCCGATAACTTGCTAACCAATCTGTTGTTGGCCTCCACCTGTCCGGTGTTGTTAGCCCCCGCCATGAATACCGACATGTGGAAGCAGCCGACGGTACAGCGCAATTGGCAGCAACTGCTTGCGGATGCCCGATATTGGTCGATGAATCCCAGCTCGGGGCGATTGGCCTGCGATGCAGAAGGGCCGGGGCGACTGCCCGAGCCAGCCGCGATCGCCACTCAACTGATGGCCTTGCTGTGGACGAAAGGAATCCCGGATTGGACCGATCGCCGCGTTTTAGTCAGTGGCGGCGGCACCCGCGAATTTCTCGACCCGGTGCGGTTTATCGGCAATCCCTCCTCTGGCAAAATGGGCTGGGCGATCGCCCGAGCTGCTCGCGATCGCGGTGCTGCAGTCAGCTTAGTTCACGCGCCCCTTTCTCTAGCCCCCGACGCAAATCATCTAGACGGGATTGCTACAGTCGAGGTTCAAACTGCGGCGGAGATGCGATCGCACCTACTCGAACAGTTCCCGCAGGCGGATTTCACCTTTATGGCTGCAGCGGTGGGAGATGTGCGACCGACAACCAGAGCCGCCACGAAATTGCCCAAGTCAGACCTACCCGCCCAACTCCCCCTCGAAACCATCCCCGATATTGTGGGGGAACTCAGCCAGAAACAACAGCCCCGCCAGAAGCTTGTCGGATTTGCTGCCCAGACCGGAGATCCACTGCCTGCAGCGATCGCCAAATTGGAGCAGAAGGGGTTAGACGCGATCGTCGCCAATCCGATCGATCGCCCCAATCGCGGTTTTGACAGCCGCGATAACGAAGCCACAGTCATCAGCCGAGACGGACGCCAGATCGCGATCGCCCCCTGCCCCAAGTTACTTCTAGCCCACCAACTGTTAGATTTTGCCAAGACCCTCTAGAGTCAACCCCAGAACTTGGTATCCTAGATAGGCTTTTGGAACGATTCAGGAACACCGACCGGGAACACCGTAATGGCACAGTTGTACTACGATGCGGATGCAAATCTCGATTTGCTCGCGGATAAAACCGTTGCAGTGATTGGCTTTGGCAGCCAGGGGCACGCTCATGCCCTCAACCTGCACGATAGCGGTGTCAAGGTCATTGTGGGCCTGTATGAAGGCAGTCGCTCTTGGGCTAAGGCGGAAGCTGACGGTCTGACGGTGATGCCGGTCTCGGATGCTTGTACCGCTGCCGATATGATTGTGATTCTGCTGCCGGATGAAACCCAAAAGCGCATCTACGCCACCCAAATCGAGCCCAACCTCAAAGAGGGCGATACTCTCCTGTTCGCCCACGGCTTCAACATCAACTTCGGCCAGATCCTGCCTCCCGCCGACGTCAATGTCATCATGGTGGCCCCCAAAGGTCCCGGTCACTTGGTTCGCCGCACCTATCAACATGGCGAAGGTGTTCCCTGTCTATTTGCCGTCGAGCAGGATGCCACCGGCACTGCCCGCGATTTGGCCATGGCCTACGCCAAAGGAATTGGCGGCACCCGAGGCGGCATCTTAGAAACCAGCTTCCGCGAAGAGACAGAAACAGACCTATTCGGCGAACAGGCCGTGCTGTGCGGCGGTTTAACTGCCCTGATCAAGGCGGGTTTTGAAACTCTGGTGGAAGCGGGATATCAACCCGAGCTGGCTTACTTTGAATGCCTGCACGAAGTCAAGCTGATCGTCGATTTGATCGTCGAGGGCGGCTTGGCAAAAATGCGTCACAGCATCTCCAATACGGCTGAGTATGGCGACTATACTCGCGGTCCTCGCATCGTGACTGAAGATACCAAAGTTGCTATGAAGAAGATCTTAGAGGAGATCCAAACCGGTCAGTTTGCGAAGGAATTTGTGCTAGAAAATGCTTCTGGCGGCACCAGCTTTAACGCTATGCGACGTATTGAGGCCGAGCATCCCGTCGAAGAGGTGGGTAAAGATTTGCGAGCCATGTTTAGCTGGCTGAAAAAAGTCTAGAGATGGCAGAGATCGCCCCACGTCACTACCTATTTCCAGTGGTCATCGAGCGAGATGAAGAGGGTTACTTCGTCTACTGCCCTTCACTACAAGGGTGCTTGACCCAAGGAGATTCGTAGGAAGAGGCGATCGCCAATATCGAAGATGCGATTCGCTTGCATGTAGGAGACCGCATTGCGAATCACAAACCAGTTCCGACTTATTGCTGACGCGAGCTTGGCTGAAAAAGAGGTTTTTTGATGTTGCTGGATCTAACAGGAAAAAGAGCGCTGATAACAGGCATCGCCAACAATCGCTCGATCGCTTGGGGCATTGCTCAACAGTTACACGCGGCGGGAGCTCGGCTGGCGGTCACTTACTTGCCGGACGAGCGCGGCAAGTTCGAAGGCAAGGTGACGAAACTCACTGAGCCCCTTGCGCCCGAAATGCTGCTGCCCTGCAATGTTGGCAGTGACGAGCAAATTGAGGGGGTGTTTGAGGCGATCGCCGACCAGTGGGGCGGTTTGGATATCCTGATCCACTGCTTGGCCTTCGTCAAAAAAGAAGAGCTGTCGGGGGATTTTACCAACACGTCTCGCGATGGCTTCTCGCTGGCGATGGACATCAGCAGCTTCTCTTTGGTGGCGCTGTGCAAAGCGGCTAAGCCCCTGATGGGCGAGGGCAGCAGTGTTGTGACGCTGAGCTATTTGGGGGGCGTGCGGGTGGTGCCCAACTACAACATGGCGGGCATTACCAAAGCAGCCCTAGAAATGAACGTGCGCTATCTCGCCAGCGAACTCGGGCCACAAGGCACTCGGGTGAATGCGATTTCTGCCGGCCCAATTCGGACTTTGGCCTCAGCGGCGATCGGCGACTTCCACTCCATGCTCAATAGGGTGGAAGAAAAAGCACCGTTGCGGCGCAATGTCACCCAAACGGAAGTGGGCAATACGGCAGCTTTCCTCTGCAGCGACCTGGCCAGCGGCATTACCGGTCAAACGATCTATGTCGATAGCGGTTTTAGTATTTTGGGGGCCTAGCGCTGCAATCTCGAAGGCAGCCTCTTCCGATCGCCCTCGGGGAATAGAGGCTGGAATGATTAGGTTTGGGCATGGTAAATGTTCCACAAATACTGCACTTTAAGCCTAAATTGTTCCCGAATATTGTCTGGGCCGAGGATGATGCAATCTTCGCCATAGGGAAAGATTTCTCGAAAAAACCAAAAGGTGCTGGAAATCTTTCGGACAATTTTGCGGCGAGTGGGGGAGTCCAGCCATTCGCTCTGCCGATCTTCTTTTCTCGCTTGGTAGGCAAAAGCGAGTCCGCGATGGAGTTCGAATTCAATATCGATGGTGTCCAAACTAGATTTCCAATTTCTGGGACAAGTGACGATCGCGGCTTCGGGGATGCGATCGAGGCGGAGGCTCCAGTTGTGGGATAGGGCCGGGATATCTTGGTTGCCGTCGGTTTCTTCGCACCAGCAATTGAGGTATTCGCGTTTTTCGATGCGATCGATGTGGGCATGATGGACGGTGAAGCTGAAGGGACGGTCGGCGGCGTCTCGATAGGTGAGGCGGAAGGGTTGGTTTTGCCGGATTTGGCGATCGATGTCGGTGCGCCAGGTGGGGACTGGGTTTTGTAGGAATGCTTCTAGCTCTTGGCGTAGGGGGATAGACTTTAATTCACTGCGTTCGAGGAGCAGGGTAGCGATCGCCTTGGCTTCGTCTGTTTTGCCTAGATCCTGTAGGTTTTTGCGGGCGAGGTTGAGGGCTTTGAGGCGATCGGACGACCAATCGTGGTTGGGGGCGATGTGCAGCTCGTGGTTGGCGATCGCCTTGAGTAATTTAGAAATGTTGGGCTTGTCTCCCCAGGTCTGCCCGAACTCCAGCGCCAACTGCTCTAGCTGGGCTTTGTCGCGTTCTGCAATGGAGAGGGTGATGGAGGAGCGTTTGCGAGCCATAGTTGAGCAGGTCTAAGTGTACGTACACTTTATCTGTGCATCTGTCGATCGATCCTATATTCTCTGCCAATATGGATTTATGCAATGAGATACGTACACTTCACTAGTCAGTTGTGCTGTTATGTATTCAATTCGGCTAAAACCTGTTTATTCTTGTCCTACTGATGACATCCCTGCCGGAATCGAGCTACCCGCTGGCTGGAGGCTGGCATGGCACCAGGTCGAAACTCTCAAGGCATTGCGCGATCCCGAGGTGGATGTGGTGTTTAACACGGCAATGACGGGGGACGGCAAAAGTCTGGCGGCGTACTTAGACGTTTTGCAGGGGGAAAGTTCTGCAATCGGGCTGTATCCCACGAATGCTCTGGCTGGCGATCAAGAGGCTCAAGTCAAGGACTATATTGCTCAGTTTCAACCCTCAAATGCTCCACGGGTCAATCGGCTGAGTGGGCCTGAGTTGGAAATTTATGCGGAAAATGAAGGGCTGCGGAAGGGAAGCGCGATCGCGTCTCGTGCTGGTCAATCCGAAGTTCTCATCACAAACCCCGATATCTTCCACTACCTCCACCGAGGAGCATATCTCACTAGCAAGGACGCCCCAGATAAACTCTGGAACCGCATCGATAAAGACTTTGAGCTGTTTATTTTTGACGAGTTCCACGTTTTCGCTGCACCTCAGGTTGCCAGTGTTCTCAATACGATGCTGTTGATTCGGGTCACAAACCGGCGCAAGACGTTTCTGTTTCTATCGGCAACCCCTAGCGAATCGCTCCTCAAACGTCTGGAAGTGGCTGGATTTCGCTGCCGTTCGATCGATCCCATTGACAAGGGCAAGTACCAATTCCCCAATACGAAGGCAGAGGTAGACGAGCTGAACGCAAAACATTGGCGGCAGGTGGCCCGTTCCATTGACCTTACCTTTGTACCGATGGAGCCGACTTCTCAATCGTCTGAGACTTGGCTCAAGGAGAATCAGGATCGGATTCTGCATCAGTTCTTGGATCGTCCTGGCAGCAAGGGGGCAATCATCCTGAACTCCATTGCTGCAGTGAAACGCTTGACGCCCATCTTCAGAACACTCTTTGCGAATCATGGTTTGAGCGTTCGAGAGAACACTGGGCTATCTGGTCATCGAGAAAAGGCTGCGTCTCTGGCAGCCGACCTGGCGATCGGCACTAGCACGATTGATGTTGGTGTCGATTTCAAAATCAATTTCCTCGTGTTTGAATCGTCGGATGCAGGTAACTTTATTCAGCGCTTAGGGCGCTTGGGTCGCCACGATGGCTATGAGAAAAATGGGCAGGAAGTCCAGTTTGATGGCTTTAGCGCCTATGCTCTGGTGCCTAATTTCTTTGTGGAGCGGTTGTTTTCAGGCAAGGATGCCGTGTTGGTGGATGGTGAGAGTTGCGATCGCATCACTTTCCAAACCCTTATCCGCAGCAAGTACCGCCAAATCAACGACTTTGAGGGTTACTACAAACGCTGGGGCGCGGTGCAGTCGTTCAGGCTATGGCACAACCTCAGGCATCCATCCATCCAGAAGCAATATTCTGGCTCTCTACAACGCTTTCAGGCCAACTGCGAGGAGGTTTTCGAGATTCCTCTGAAGACGGTGGCGGGACGGGCAAGGGGCTGGGCCAGTGACTGGCACAAGCTTTCAGGCAAGAAAGGCAACCCAATTGCTGAAGATGCCGCCAGCTTTCGGGGGTCTAGTCCGCTGCAATGTGGCTTATATGATTTGACCGAAGTCCACGAGGGCGATCGCTTCAAAACCTACGACCTACCGGGAGTGCTCGGCAACCTAGAAATTGAGATGTGGAGCGAGAAGGCGTTTATGGCAACGCTTGAGGCAACTGCTGAGCATACTGGGCAGCCCATTCCTAAAGGGCGCTTCAAATACTGTTTGGGCTTTATGAAGTTGCGGGGCTATCGCGAAGAGCGGTTGAACTGGACGTTCACTTATCCTGGCGATCTTCAGCCCTTTGCTGATGCCTGGAAGGTGCAGGTATTATGGGGGCTGCAAATCTGGCAGCCAGATAATCCTTGGGCTGGGTCGATCGACCGACGGTTACAGCGGCAAGCGATGGTTTGCTATGTGTTGCGCAAGCCTGTGCGAGAGGTGCGCCTGCGGTTGCAGCTCCCCATGCACTTTCAGATTTATCCCATCAGCGATGCGAACAGTGTTCACGATGCAAACGCGCCTTACTCAGTGGCGTTCGGTCAGTCAGCTCTGCTGATTGACACTCTGGCTTACCGATTCAGAAACGATGGAGGTGAGATATGGGTTGTGTAGTTTTAATCCCTAAGAGGGATTCAGGGGCATTAGAGAAGAAAAAGCTTACGGCAGTAAGCACAGACTTGTTCGTTTCAATACCTAAGAGGGGTTGGCCACTTGAGTCATTCTTCTTGCCACGTTTATTTTCCTTGTAGATGTTGAACAAGTCAACGCTTGATACTGTTGAATAGGTCTGAGGCTTACTTCCTAAAAATAACTTGACGCCTGCTATCGAAATTTGTAGCTTAAAGCTGAAGGTCGCAAAAACTATACCTAACCAGGCATTTGCGATCCTTCTTGTAAACTATTCCCGACAAAAACACATGAAAAAGACAAATTTGCAACGCCTACTCGCTCTCCTGAAAGACGAGTTATGGCATCCAGCTGAGGAGTTAGTTCAAGAGGTTAGCTGGCGGTTTGGAGCCACAGTCCATGAAGCTCGTAACAAGGGTTACCGGATTGAGAAGCGTAGAATTGCCCACAATCGGTACGAGTATCGGTTGTTCTAATATAGCTAACCCGATTTCTTCTGGTGCATAGATTCCGATCTAAGTTAGATGCTCTGCGCCAGAAGAGAAGAGGGAGGCTACTCTAATAGCTTTCGGTAGTAAGGACAGACGTAGGTAGTCTTAACCCCCTGCAGCCACTAGTGCAAGGTTGGTAGAGTCACCAGCAAGGCCCTTCAATCTAAAAAGCTAAACAAGTTTCTCCTGCCTCCCTCTTCAATAGAGTGGTTATTCAAGATCGTGGAGTACACAATTACTGACTTGAAACATAGCGTTACTAAGATGACAGTCCAAATTCTGCTGAAGAAACTTATGCTGGGTCAGCACCACCAGGCGATCGAGTCCAGCATCCTGACCGATCGCGCGCGAAAAACCTTCTTTGGAGTCATACATCATGAATGAGCAAGAACTCCTCAGTCGCATTACGACAAGCCGAAAGATATTTGGTGGCAAGCCCATTATCCGAGGTCGCGGCATCGCAGTTGAGCATATCTTGGGCCTGTTAGCCGCAGGTGACACCTACGAAACCTTACTAGAAAGATACCCCTCACTAGAGCTAGAGGACATTCAGGCTTGTTTGCTTTATGCCCAAACATTGACCAAGAAAGTTCGACCAGGGCTAAAGGTTGATGAATTAGCCGACTCTATTCCTGAAATTCTCGAAAAAGCTCCTGACCTAAAATTGCTTGTTTTGTTTGGCTCCAGGGCTAGAGGTGATGCCGGTTCTGGTAGTGATTGGGATTTCGCTTTTTTATGCGATGAAGAGCAACAAAAGCAAGACGAGAAGCAGGAGTGGGATTTACTTCGGATTTGGGGAATTTTACAAGATGCTTATGACCTTTTAGACGATCGAATTGATGTTATCGACATGAAAGAATGCTCAGAGATTATGGCTCACTACATCGCACAAGATGGAAAGATATTATACGAAAGAGAGCCTGAACTCTTTGAGTCTTTTCGGCAAAAGATGTTAATGAGTGATTTCGAACTCAAGGCAATGCGGCAGCAGATACGCGAGAAAACCCTTCAAACCTTGCGAGAATTGAAGGCATGAATGAATTCAACCTCGATATTCTTTCTCGGAAAATAGATGTTATCAGGAGACGTTTGGAACGGCTCCAAAAATATCGCCTTCTTAGTCTCGAAGACTATCTAAATAGTGATGATATACAAGATATTATCGAGCGTAATTTAGAAGTTTCGATCCAGGCTGCGATTGATGTTAATAAATCCTTGTTAAAGCGAGTACTAGCTTTGAATACACAAGAGTTGCAAGATTTGAAAAACTCAGAGTCGTTCCTTCTATTAGCTCAAAACGGTATCCTTACCAACTCTCTTGCTAATGAACTAGCTAGATCTGCTGGATTTCGTAATGTGCTGGCACACCTTTATGACGAGCTAATTCCAGAAAGAGTCATTGACGCACTACAAAAAGCATTGAAATTTTATCCTGAATATCTTTATGAAATTCAATCCTACTTAGGTTCTTTAGAGGATTAGACATGCTAAACGAAATAAGTGATGAAGGCTTAGGTTTCTTAGACAGTGATTATGGTTTTGACGAAGAAAGCGATCGCACGATAGAACCCACCGCACGAGAACTGCTCACCCTCAAGCTCCTGAGGGAAGCAATTCAGACCCAACATCCTGACGATGCAGTAATGCAGGACTTTGCCGAGATTGTCCTACCCAATCTGCTGAAGTATACAGTCGGTGTAACCGCCAAAGGTGGCAAATTCTTCGCAGAATACTTGGATCGCGTCGTCAATCCCAGACGTATCGCTGAGGGCAAAAATCCCATCCGTCGCGATAATGCCGCCGACCAATCCCTTAACACCCACCTCCTCAACGGATTATTCCCCGCCAATCTGATTGAGCAACGGTTAGAACGACTCGATACCACTGTCAAGCGCCTTGTTAAAGCGCGAGAACGTCGTCTTTTGGTGTCCGGGTTTATCCTGCACGATTTTGAGAAGTTTGACTACGATCTGATTCCCGAAATGCCAGAAGTCTATCGAGCTATCCGGCGAGATCCAGAACAAGATATTCGCAAGCGCTCCATTGCAGAACACCGGGAAACGATCGCCGTATTGATGAAGGCTCTAGAACTCGATCGATTCATCTGCCCAACCCAACCTAATGAATGGCAGCAATATCTAGATGACCTGCTATTTCTGGCCTACAATGCCCAGCGGCGCAACGACACCAACCTCAATTTGTCAGAGGATGGATTGAATCCAGTCCTGCGCGATCGCACCCTCCGCTGTTTGGCCGATCTCACCTGTCTGGCCGATCGCCTTGCTTCTGTTATCAAGCACCCTCAAGATGCAAAACATTCAGGCTTAAACGAAATTATTCACGCCCTGAGCGACGGGCAGCTTCGGTTTAGCTATCATGCAATTTCCGAAAACCGAGGGGTACTCACCAACGTCGTCAACAACGCCCTGATGGATGCCCACACCAGCCTCAACGGTCCAGAAGAGCATTACACGCCCCTGCTTTACCTCCCTACGGGTGTCATTTATCTGGCAGCGCGATCGGCCCCTACTGTCAGCCCCAACAGCTTGCCCAATCGCGTCATTGCCAGCATTAAGGAACTCTGTGCCGGACAGCTCCGCCTGCGACAAACCGGATTCGGTCGCGATGGCAAGGGGATGAAATATGCCGACTACTACAACTTGTTCTTCGACGATCTCGGCCTAATGCAGGTGGCTCTAGATGCAACCCTGCGCATCCTGAATCCCAATAAACTGTCAGTCGCCACCAAGCGCAGCGAAAACCTGATTGCTTTTCAACAGCGAGGCGTTCTCTCGCTCGATTACAGCTTCACTTTTACCGACGACATTCGCATTGACCAGCTCGCAGAATTTGGCGATTTGATGAGTCGCAAGATCTGGGGCGAACGAGTGAAACAGCTCGAAACTGTCATTAAAGAACGGGCTAAAGCGCGCAAAAAGCAGAAGGATTTGGCGGAATTGCCCGCGATCGACGAAGCCGTTTTGCCCGACAACATCATTCGCAAAGTCGCTGAGTTTTGGCAGTTGTCTGAGTATCTGGCTCAAATCCGAGAGATTCAGCGCATTAACGAAACACTCAAGCAACTCAAACTTAAGGGCAATACTGGGGGCGTGCCCTACGAGTGGTATTTCTTGGCAGCGAAGTTTCTGGAGCAAAATCCTGGCATTGAAGATCTGCGCGAAACTTGTCGAAACGCGATCGCCTACATAACCCAACTCACTCAGCCGATCGTCGCTCAATACGAGCTGTCTGATGGCTGGGACGATCTGCGGCAGTGGGTGAGCAACGTGGTCATGCTGCCCGGTCAATCCCAATCATCATCGGTATCAGAACAGGCGGAGATCTTTCTAAAAGAGCTGGTTTACTATAACGCCGCCAAGAAACCGGGACGGGGACGGCAAATGATTTGCTCGATTTCCCATTCACCCTATTCCGTCAGCGAACAGATGGAATCAGCGGTACTGTTCACCCCCCAGGTTTATACCAACAAGCAACACCTGGGCGGCTCCAATGCCAAGCGTAATATCTCTAGCATTGCGGGTGTCGAGATGATGCTGCGGCAGATTTTGATGAACCAGACCCAGACTGTGGGCAAACGGTTTGAAGATGGCAAATACCGTTACCTCTACTTTTATCCAACCTATTACTTCACCCCAGAAACTAACAGCTTTCTGCACAGAGCCTATACCAACATCGCCCAAACCCACTTCGACACCCGCATCCGCAATCACTTCATCAGCAAGCAACTAGAGGCCGACTTCAGCCGCAGCCGCTATCGAGCCGTTGATGCCTTTCTGATGGATGAAAACCTAGACCAGCGCAAGCAGCTACCCGACGACGACCCCAACTTCAAGCGCGATCGAACCTTCAAGCTCTCCTACCCCGAAGACAAGCCCCTGACCTTCTACTTCATGGCACTACCGCCAGGGCGCGACAGCACTGACACTGAATCCTGGGTGATGCCGAGCTGGCTTGCCCTCGCCTTTCCGATGATTCTGGATGTCAAAACCGTTGTCTCTGAGTCCCCGATTCCGCCCTTTACCGATGGAGCCGAATTTGAAGAAAGCGTCTTCCTCGACAGTGCCCCCCATGCCTTTCGCACCCTGATGGGTCGGGATCGGTTTCGCCTCGACACCATCCTCGACGGCTGGACGGACAACAGCGGCACCAAGCGCTCTGCTCCGTTAAATACGCTGACCGCAGCCTACGCCATTCACATGGATGTCAACGCCAAGCAGGGCAAAGGTGGGTATGACGCCAACTGGGGTCGTTTTACGGAACTGGCAAAAGATATCGAGACCAGCCCCCTCTATGTCTTTTCCTACTTAGCGAAGTGGAGTAGAGGACAAAAAGCCGATGCCCCCAGCCCTCAGAAAATCAAGCTCTACGCCCAACACTTCTACCCCTGCTTTGACCCCTACACAAACTACAACTTTGACAAGGAGACATGGGATTTGAAACCAGAATCATTGTTGAACCACCCCAAGCAACTCACCGAACTGTATCGACAGTTTTATCGCGCAAACAAGCGCTATAACCCCAAGGCAAATGCAGTGTTGAAGCCCATCGATATTGCTGCTGACACCATCCTCAAAGCCGAATCTAGTATGTTCCACGACGAAGCCCTCGTCACGGTTGTGGCCGCTGAGGTCTTCAAGCTGATGGATCGGGTTCATGCTTCAACGGCTGAAGGACGTTGGGTTGTGAGCAAGCGAGAAGAGGAGCGCCAAAAGGTATTGGACTTCGCCCGCTATTTCGTTGTTGACGTGTTCGAACAAGCATTTGCAGGCGATCGCGCTCGCTTAGCAGGCCGCCAACTCAATCTGATTCGAGACACTTGCGAGTTTCTCTATCGCCTAGAGCAAGATCGAGAGAATCAGGCGTCAGACTCAACCAGCAACACATCGGAGGAGGACGGATGAAAGTCTTAGATCCCAATACTTCTTATACCTTCAGCAAAATCTTTGAACTCAAGCTCATTGACAAGGATTTGGCCGAAGAGTTTGGCTATACCCTAACCCGCAAGCGTCTTAACCTACCTCAATATCGAGGTGAACTCGATCGCATTCACGACCTCCGCGATCGTATCGAAGAAACATTACCCTACGTGAGTTTATCTAGCGAAACAGCCCGCCGAGAAATATTGATATCTCCTGTCATACTCGATCTAATTCATTACACCAAAGCTGAAATCCGCATTGAATATCCCATCAAAGTTACTGAACAATTGCAAGGATATTTGGATTACCTGTTCGAAAGTCAGAATCAACTGTTGATCGTTGAGGCCAAAAAAGAGGATTTAGACTTTGGATTTAGTCAATTAGCAGCTCAACTCATTGCCCTAGATCGATGGGAATCTGACAATCCGGTCGATCGCATTCTAGGCGCAGTCACGACGGGTAAAATTTGGGAATTTGGCCTGCTCGATCGCAAAGCAAAGCATATCGATCGGGGTCTCGATAGCTATCGGTTTCCTGATGATGTTGACCCCCTAATGAGAATTCTAGTTCAAGCTTTGACTGCCTAGTTTTTTGCTTACTTCAACCCTTATTGCGTAACTATCATGACATTTCTAAACACTCTAGACTCTAAGTTCTTCCACGCCGAAATCCCATACAAACCGATGGGAAAGTACGCTCACTTCCTGACAGTACGCATTACGGAGTCCTATCCACTCTTTCAGACGGATGGAGAACTCAATAAAGCACGGGTTCGGGCAGGCGTAGAAGATAAAAACACCATCAGCCGTCTATCCATGTTCAAGCGCAAGCAGTCTACTCCCGAGCGCCTGGTAGGACGAGAACTGCTCCGCACCTATGGGTTCGTCAAGCCCGAAGAATGCGAATACAATGTTGCCTTTGGTATGGATAACCCCGACTGTATTATCTATGGGTTTGCAATTGGAGACTCTGGTTCTGAAAAGTCTAAAGTGGTTGTCGATACAGCATTTTCCATTACAGCCTTCGATGAATCCCACGAAACCTTCACCCTGAATGCTCCCTTTGAAAGCGGCACAATGGCTTCTAAAGGTGAAAAGGGCTCGAAGCCAGGGGAAGTCACCAGTCGTATCAATCAGCAAGACCACATCCGCCCTCAAGTCTTCTTTCCCAGTATCGTCACCCTCAAAGATCCGACAGAAGCCAGCTTTCTCTATGTCTTCAATAACATTCTGAGAACTCGCCATTATGGGGCACAAACCACTCGCACGGGCCGAGTTCGTAACGAGTTAATCGGTGCAGTCTTTGCCGATGGCGAGATTGTCAGTAATCTACGCTGGACGCAAGCCATCTACGATCGAATGCAAGCAGATGACACTCTCAAAGCCCCCGATCCCCTCGATGAGGATGATGTGGCTCAGGCAGCCAAGACCGCCATTCAATCCCTTATGGCTGAGGAATTCATTGTGCATACCGATTTCATTGGCGAGGATTTTCAGGCATTACTGGCAGAAGTCAAATCTCTGACGGCAAGTGAGGAGGGGATTCAGGCCATCCTGAAACAGGCTGATGATGAAGCCAAAGCCTATGCCACTCAGCATATTGGCAAGAAAAAGGCTGCTAGTGCGAGGTCATAGTCATGCCTCACATCTATCGCTGCACCCTAGAACTGCACGACAATCTTTACTACGCCACGCGGGAAATTGGCCGGCTCTACGAGACGGAACCCGTGCTGCATAACTACGCGCTCTGCTATGCCCTGGGTCTGGTAGACAGTGAAAAATATGCCACTACAGTGCCGGAAGAAAGCACCTACCGTTACTTCTGTGGAGAGCAAGTGCCGATGTATGAGGCGCATCTAACTCCTCTCAATCAACAGGGAATTTACGTCACTCCCGCTAGGGCTGTTCGTCATGCAACGGTGCTCAACACTTGGAAGTATGCGGACAACCGCTATCACGTTGAGATGCAGAAAACTCAGAAGAACATTCCCAGCTTTGGTCGCGCCAAGGAGATTGCCCCTGAAAGTCAGTTTGAGTTCTTCGTTATCTCCGAACAGCCTCTCAGCTTTCCTCGCTGGATTCGGCTGGGCAAGTGGATGAGTAAGGCTAAAGTTGATGTGCAGGAACTATCTAATCCCAAACGCAATGCATCTAGGGAGTTTACCTTTCCCTATCCACTGAACCCGCTGGATGTCATGTTTACCAACCCAGTGTTGAGCTATGACACCATCAACATGCCGCCAGTGAGCCTGATTCGTAATGTACGCATGGTCGGGGAGCACTTTACTTTTGAAGGGCTCGACCAACCGCTCAAGCTACCTGTGAATATGGAGTATCGATTTAGCAATTAGCCACGATAGCACACAGCTCAACAACTCATTCACCAGATAGGATTACATACCGAAACGAAAAACTGTCACCATTGGTGGCAGAAATTGTGACAAATACATCTTCGATTTTCTCGACCTAGGCGATCGCTACAGCGAGCGGCAGTTCGAGCAGGCCATCCTCGCACAAGTCGTCCAACTCCTCGCTGGAATTGCATAACCCATGCCCCACAGTCTCGTCCTCAACCTCCTGCCCAAATCCCCTATTCCACCGGGTTTCACCTCCGGCAAACACCTCCATGCCCTATTCCTCACCCTTGTCAGCACCGTTGATGCTGAGATGGGCGATCGGCTCCACGCGAATCAGGGCAACAAATCCTTCACTCTCAGCCCCTTACAAATTGTGCAACAGCCTCGGAGTCGACAGGCTAGCGCCTCCACGCCTCTCCTGCGGTGGACCTATCGCAAGCCTATTTCCTCCGGCACCCCCTGCTGGTGGCGAATCTCCCTCTTGGACGATCGCCTCTTCAGCCAACTCAATGCCCTCTGGCTTAACCTCAATCCCAATCGCCCCTGGCATCTCGGGCCTGCGAACTTACACATCACTAGTATTCTCGGTACGCCTCAAAGTACGCAGCCTTGGGCGAATTTCTGCAATTATGCCGAACTCTACGAACGGGCCTCGGAGAGCGATCGCAAACTCGCCCTCCAGTTCTACACTCCTACCGCCTTTCGCCAAGGCAAATACGACTCTGCCCTACCGACCCCCGATCGCGTTTTCGGCAGTTTGCTCCGCCGCTGGAACCACTACAGCGACCTGGAATTTTCCGCAGACATGATCGATGTCCTCCAGCCCAGCTACTTCGACATTCGCACCGAAGTTGCCACCGATCCCCGCAGCCAGTTTCAGCACACCGGAGCCAAGACAGACCCCAGCAATCAGTTCGTGGGCTGTGTCGGGAAAGTGACGTTCCAGATCTTGGGGCAGGTCGATTCCATCACCATCAAACAGCTCAATACCTTGGCGGATTTTGCCCTCTATGCCGGGGTCGGGCGCAAGACGCCGATGGGGATGGGTATGGCGAGGCGCGATCGATGAGCAGTACACCAGGAGAAACCTCGATTCCGGCAGATGAGTGGGTGCCGATCGCCGCTCTCAATCAATATGCCTATTGCCCCCATCGCTGCTGGCGGATGTTTTGTGCGGGGGAGTTTGCCGAGAATCAGTACACGATTCAGGGGACGGCGATTCACCATCGGGTGCATAGCGTGGGAGAGGGCTATCGGGAGGAGGTCTGGCAGGTGCGGGCGATTTGGCTGCGATCGCAGCGATATGGCTTGGTGGGCAAAGCGGATTTAGTGGAGTCGGAGGCGGGGGTGTGGCGTCCGGTGGAATACAAGCGCAAGTTGGGCGGGGAGAGTGAGAACGACCAATTGCAACTCTGCGCGCAGGCGTTGTGTTTGGAGGAGATGACGGGGACGCCTGTGATGCGGGGATATTTGTATTGCGCCCAAACTCGGCAGCGGCGAGAGGTGGAGATGTCGGAATCCCTTAAAGAGAAGACGATCGCGGCGATCGCCTCTGTGCGCCGATTGTTGGAGACGGGAGCAATGCCGCAGGCGGTGTATTCGCCTCGCTGTCGAGGATGTAGCTTGCGATCGCGCTGTTTGCCAAAAGCAGCAGCGAAGGTGAATCGCTATCGAGAAATGCCATAGGAGATTGTGATGGGAACGGTGTATGTGACGCGCCCTGGGGCGTTTATTGGCAAGACAGACGAGCGGCTGAGGGTGCGGGCAGAGCGCGAGACGCTGTTGGATGTGCCGCTGTTGAAAGTGGATGGGGTGGTGGTGTTGGGGCGAGCGACAATTTCTCCGGCGGCGATTTCGGAGTTACTCGATCGCAATATTCCCATGAGTTTTTTGACGGCTGGGGGACGGTTTTTAGGCAGGCTGGAGCCGGAGCTGAGCAAGAATGTGTTTGTGCGATCGGCGCAGTGGCAGGCGGTGGGTCAGACGGATAAGGCAGTTTGCGTGGCGCGGGGGGTGATTCGAGGCAAGTTGAAGAACTATCGCAATGGGCTGTTGCGGGCGCAGCGGGATGGTGTCGGTTTGGAGTTGTCGGAGGCGATCGCTCAGGTGAAGCGGGCGATCGGACAATTGGAGGCGGTTCGGGAGATCGATCGCTTGCGGGGGCTTGAGGGGGCGGGGAGTGCGGCGTATTTTGGGGCGTTCGGGGCTTTAATTCGGAATGGGGAGTTTCAGTTTGGCCAGCGCAATCGGCGTCCGCCGACCGATCCGGTGAATGCGTTGTTGAGTTTTGGCTATGCGCTGTTGAGGCATGACGTACAGGGGGCGTTGAATGTCGTGGGGTTCGATCCCTATTGCGGGTATTTGCATGTGGAGCGGTACGGGCGTCCGTCGTTGGCCTTGGATTTGATGGAGGAGTTTCGTCCGTTGGTGGTGGATGCGGTCGTGTTGGCGGCACTCAATCGCAAGCAGTTGAGGGTGGAGCAGTTTGAGACGGAGCCGGTGAGTGGGGCAGTGTCTTTGGATGAAGAGGGACGGCGGATGTTTTTACGGCTTTACGAGCAGAAGAAGCAGACTGTGTTTCAGCATCCGGTGTTGAAGAAGAAGTGTACGTATCGGGAGGCGTTTGAGTTACAGGCGCGGTTGTTGGCGAAGTTTTTGATGGGGGAGACGGAGCAGTATCCTCCATTGGTGTTGAGGTAAGGGGGCGCGATGTATTTTGTGGTGAGTTATGACGTTTCTGATGATAAGCGGCGGACGAAGATTCATCGAGTGTTGAAGTCTTACGGGCAGTGGATGCAGTTTAGTTTATTTGAGTGCGAGTTGACGGAGACACAGTATGCCAAGTTGAGGATGCGGTTGAATCAGTTGATTGATGCTGAGTGCGATAGCGTTCGGTTTTATTTTCTCTGCAAATGTTGTCGCCATAAGGTGGAGCGGATTGGTGGGGAGCGGTTGGATGATGGCAGTATTTATTTTGCTTGAGGGTGCTGCGCGAATGGGGGGTTGTTGGGCTGGCGGGGAGGGGATAGGGGGTTGGATGTCGGTTTGGGTGAGGGATTCAGGTGTTTGAAGGGTGATGGAGGTTCGCGCGATCGCTCTGATGCTGATTCTGCCAAGTTTTTATTAACTCATAGTTCTAATCTTGGAAGTCTAGGATACTCTAGTGAATGAGCAAGTGGTTGGTTCGCGCGTTTGTACCTTGAAAACTAAATATATCAACCCTCTCAGAGCCTGCGGTTGCAATTACGCTGAAACCCTCTCAGGGATTGAAACACAAGGGCCAACGCTAACTTCAACGAGGATTTTGTTGCAATTACGCTGAAACCCTCTCAGGGATTGAAACCGGCGAGGTAACGCGATCGCACAACGCGCCGAGTTGCAATTACGCTGAAACCCTCTCAGGGATTGAAACAGAAGGGAGAACCTCAAGGCTAAGAGGTTCTCCCGTTGCAATTACGCTGAAACCCTCTCAGGGATTGAAACGAGCCAGGGTGAAGCCCCACACCCCGCCATCTAGGGTGCCGGTTGCAATTACGCTGAAACCCTCTCAGGGATTGAAACTCCCCGAAGAGTCGACTTCCGGTTTCATACCCTTCAGGTTGCAATTACGCTGAAACCCTCTCAGGGATTGAAACAAGCAGTTTTGCAAGCTGCGGCAAAAGACCGCTTAGTTGCAATTACGCTGAAACCCTCTCAGGGATTGAAACGCGGCAGCCTTCGTACCCAGCAATTTCTCAAACAGCGTTGCAATTACGCTGAAACCCTCTCAGGGATTGAAACGGCTCGCTTCCAGACTACGATCGGCGCAAGTATGTTGCAATTACGCTGAAACCCTCTCAGGGATTGAAACCGCCAATTTTCCACTCTGCGCACAGTGCCAGCAGAGCACGAGTTGCAATTACGCTGAAACCCTCTCAGGGATTGAAACAGAAACCCAAGCACGTACGGCCCGTAGGCGTTCAGGTTGCAATTACGCTGAAACCCTCTCAGGGATTGAAACGGCTCTCAAGGGCCGAGGTGGCAAGCACGTAAGCGTTGCAATTACGCTGAAACCCTCTCAGGGATTGAAACCGATCGAGCGCGCAATTGGCTGGCGGCGACAACCTGTTGCAATTACGCTGAAACCCTCTCAGGGATTGAAACGTCGTCAGTCGGAAAATCCAATATTTTTCCTGCCCCTGTTGCAATTACGCTGAAACCCTCTCAGGGATTGAAACTAATTTCTTTCACGCAAACCGGCAGGGGCTTCACGTTGCAATTACGCTGAAACCCTCTCAGGGATTGAAACAACCTCCCAGCCGAATTCGCTTCAAATTTTATTGGCGTTGCAATTACGCTGAAACCCTCTCAGGGATTGAAACCAGTACCAGAAAAATGCCAAAAAGAATCCCGACTGTTGCAATTACGCTGAAACCCTCTCAGGGATTGAAACCAAGAAACGATAGAGTCGATCGCCAAAAAAATAAAGTTGCAATTACGCTGAAACCCTCTCAGGGATTGAAACCTGGAATTTATGTTGACTAAACAACGGGCGAAGCCAGAACCGTTGCAATTACGCTGAAACCCTCTCAGGGATTGAAACTATTCTGTGGCTGAAATCTCCAAGCACTACGAGCTTGTTGCAATTACGCTGAAACCCTCTCAGGGATTGAAACCGCCAACAAAGAAAAATATTCTGCCCAAGCTGACTCGAACGTTGCAATTACGCTGAAACCCTCTCAGGGATTGAAACGAGACGAGTGACGGGAACTGGCAGTACTGGTACTGTTGCAATTACGCTGAAACCCTCTCAGGGATTGAAACGCCGGAATAATCCTCGCGCAGCTTCCGCATGGACCGTTGCAATTACGCTGAAACCCTCTCAGGGATTGAAACTTTCTTAATACCCAAAGCTATTGCTTCTTGCTGGGTTGCAATTACGCTGAAACCCTCTCAGGGATTGAAACGAGTTAAAGTGCTAGAAGAAGAGCTTGAAATTCTGGTTGCAATTACGCTGAAACCCTCTCAGGGATTGAAACAGTGCTGCAGAGCTCGCAAATGGCCGCTGCCATTATTGTTGCAATTACGCTGAAACCCTCTCAGGGATTGAAACCACACCCGATGCGGATGGCCCTGTATTTGTCAAAAGTTGCAATTACGCTGAAACCCTCTCAGGGATTGAAACGTGTCCTTTTCTTGAAAGCAGTCGGTGCCTCGCGATCTGTTGCAATTACGCTGAAACCCTCTCAGGGATTGAAACGATTGCTTTCACGATCTCTTGAGCAAGTTTGCGCGGTTGCAATTACGCTGAAACCCTCTCAGGGATTGAAACGGCCGAGGACTGCAGTTTCGATATGGCCGGCGAATTGTTGCAATTACGCTGAAACCCTCTCAGGGATTGAAACAAAAGAGTTAGCGACTGCCGAGAAACGCACATCGCCACCAGTTGCAATTACGCTGAAACCCTCTCAGGGATTGAAACTTTGAGCTTACTTACCGCATGAATTTTCGTGGGTTCAAAGTTGCAATTACGCTGAAACCCTCTCAGGGATTGAAACCCAGCCAATCCTTTGGAGTAAAAACAGTGGCTACGGTTGCAATTACGCTGAAACCCTCTCAGGGATTGAAACATTGATCCGCGCGGCCATTTCTTCTCTAATTTTGTTGCAATTACGCTGAAACCCTCTCAGGGATTGAAACACGGCAGACTTCGAGGGAAAGTAGCTTCTTCTAGCGGTTGCAATTACGCTGAAACCCTCTCAGGGATTGAAACTACTCGCTAAAGTAGGGCCTGAGGACTACTCAGAAGTTGCAATTACGCTGAAACCCTCTCAGGGATTGAAACTTCCCGCAGTTGCGGTTATGACCACCTCAGTTGTGTTGCAATTACGCTGAAACCCTCTCAGGGATTGAAACCCCTGGAGTCCTTGGTTTCAGGTGCCCGGTGAAAACAAGTTGCAATTACGCTGAAACCCTCTCAGGGATTGAAACCGGACTTCTCAATTTGCTGCGGTAAGCGGGCAGCAGTTGCAATTACGCTGAAACCCTCTCAGGGATTGAAACTTTTGGCCACTTAATTTAAGGTCAAACGCGCAAGAGTTGCAATTACGCTGAAACCCTCTCAGGGATTGAAACTTTGAAACCCCGCTGGCGCGGATTGCGAGCGACAGTTGCAATTACGCTGAAACCCTCTCAGGGATTGAAACAAAAACACAATCGAGCAATTTTGCAAGCTGCGGCAGTTGCAATTACGCTGAAACCCTCTCAGGGATTGAAACGAATTGTGATACGGCAAGAGGGCAAGCGCCTTTTGTTGCAATTACGCTGAAACCCTCTCAGGGATTGAAACTTCGCTCGCAGACAGTAGTGAGGATACGTGATATTTCGTTGCAATTACGCTGAAACCCTCTCAGGGATTGAAACATGGTTGGGCCGGTGAGGCGGGCGAAAGGGCGAAGTGTTGCAATTACGCTGAAACCCTCTCAGGGATTGAAACTTTTATCGACATGCGTAATCACTAAACCCCCATTGGTTGCAATTACGCTGAAACCCTCTCAGGGATTGAAACGCTCGATCTGGAGGGAATAGCCCATCCCATTGACTGTTGCAATTACGCTGAAACCCTCTCAGGGATTGAAACAAGCTGTATCGCATTGATGGGGAGCATTGGGAGCTTCTGGTTGCAATTACGCTGAAACCCTCTCAGGGATTGAAACGTGCCAATGTTCACCGCGAGTTTGGCGGCGGAGCTGTTGCAATTACGCTGAAACCCTCTCAGGGATTGAAACGGGGGGACGACCGGGGGATTACTAGCTCTACTGCCCGTTGCAATTACGCTGAAACCCTCTCAGGGATTGAAACGGAAAAGTTCAAGTACGAGCCTGCACTCCCCAAGATTGTTGCAATTACGCTGAAACCCTCTCAGGGATTGAAACAGGGCGATCGCCCCCCATCCTAGAGGCATTTTTCAGTTGCAATTACGCTGAAACCCTCTCAGGGATTGAAACAGTTAATGAGCTTCAGGAGATAGGGCTAGGTGTCCCGAGTTGCAATTACGCTGAAACCCTCTCAGGGATTGAAACCAGAATCACTTTGAGGACTTCTTTAAAAGGCTGGGAGTTGCAATTACGCTGAAACCCTCTCAGGGATTGAAACTCGAGTAGATCGTCATCTACATTCGCGACAATAAGTTGCAATTACGCTGAAACCCTCTCAGGGATTGAAACTCTTCCGGGGAGGTGGTGATAATGGCATTGCACTCCTGTAAGTTGCAATTACGCTGAAACCCTCTCAGGGATTGAAACTTCTTGCCCTCTCCACCACCCTTTTTTTCCCGTCTGAAGGTTGCAATTACGCTGAAACCCTCTCAGGGATTGAAACTCAAAAGAAAGCCACGATACCAGGTGTCGTCGTAGGGTTGCAATTACGCTGAAACCCTCTCAGGGATTGAAACCCCGATGGGCGATGGGAGCCAGCAATTGTTGAGGGTTGCAATTACGCTGAAACCCTCTCAGGGATTGAAACAGATGAGCAGAAAGCCCGATTCGATGAGGCTCGTTCGGTTGCAATTACGCTGAAACCCTCTCAGGGATTGAAACGATACCGTCGCCAACTCCGGCTGTTCTCGCTCCTGTTGCAATTACGCTGAAACCCTCTCAGGGATTGAAACCAAAAGAATCATCCATTAGGGTTCAGCGAGCTGGCGGGTTGCAATTACGCTGAAACCCTCTCAGGGATTGAAACCGCCGGTTTACGGCTGAGGAACTTCACCAAGCTGTGGTTGCAATTACGCTGAAACCCTCTCAGGGATTGAAACAATAAAACCAGTGCTTTAGATTTGCGTTGACGACAGTTGCAATTACGCTGAAACCCTCTCAGGGATTGAAACACGGAGTGAGACGTTTGCTACTGGGCGTACTGCCGTTGCAATTACGCTGAAACCCTCTCAGGGATTGAAACTTCCTCGATTGTGGGTGGACTTCGATGGAATCCGAGTTGCAATTACGCTGAAACCCTCTCAGGGATTGAAACATCTCGATTGAGATCGAGGCTGGGAGGAGGGACGGGTTGCAATTACGCTGAAACCCTCTCAGGGATTGAAACGTAACGACATCAATGCTTCTGGTGGGATCTGCTTGCGTGTTGCAATTACGCTGAAACCCTCTCAGGGATTGAAACGAGGGGGCGATCGCTCAAGTCCAATATGAAGACGGTTGCAATTACGCTGAAACCCTCTCAGGGATTGAAACGAATCACTCATGCGACTCGATCCTGAATACGCTAGTTGCAATTACGCTGAAACCCTCTCAGGGATTGAAACGTGGCACTCAGAGCGATCGCACTCTGCTGCCCCACCGTCAATGTTGCAATTACGCTGAAACCCTCTCAGGGATTGAAACGAGGATAGGGAGCTGTTTGGGCGGGCGCGCGGGTTGTTGCAATTACGCTGAAACCCTCTCAGGGATTGAAACATCCCATCCCACTTGAGTAGAAGGCTTGGGAATAGATTCGTTGCAATTACGCTGAAACCCTCTCAGGGATTGAAACGCTTTGCAGCGGCAGCGGCAGCGGTTGCGCGAGCGTCGAGTTGCAATTACGCTGAAACCCTCTCAGGGATTGAAACGATATTCCGAGCGCCCCACTCATGCAACGACGTTGCAATTACGCTGAAACCCTCTCAGGGATTGAAACCCACCCAAGTATTTGACTGAGCTACAACGCTCGACGTTGCAATTACGCTGAAACCCTCTCAGGGATTGAAACAAAGAAAATGCGAGCATGACACCAGATCGCAAACGGTTGCAATTACGCTGAAACCCTCTCAGGGATTGAAACGTAAGAGCAAGGTCGATCTCTTTCGGGAGTATAATGTTGCAATTACGCTGAAACCCTCTCAGGGATTGAAACATTTAAATCCGCACTGCGAGCCTGAAGTGCAGGGAGTTGCAATTACGCTGAAACCCTCTCAGGGATTGAAACAGAAAGTTACTGGGTATTGACAATAGTCAAATCTTGAGTTGCAATTACGCTGAAACCCTCTCAGGGATTGAAACTTCAGAGAATTTCCCCCATCCCTCGTACCATCTACTGTTGCAATTACGCTGAAACCCTCTCAGGGATTGAAACTTCTTCTCTAATCAATTTTGATAATGAATCATCTAATAGGTTGCAATTACGCTGAAACCCTCTCAGGGATTGAAACATGAGTGATAACTTCCGCTAAGCCTTATGGTAGATAAAGTTGCAATTACGCTGAAACCCTCTCAGGGATTGAAACTCGATCTGATTGCGATCGAAGGCGATCGAAGGCGCAGTTGCAATTACGCTGAAACCCTCTCAGGGATTGAAACTCGTAAATCGGCACCCCTGAATTCGGGGCGTGGTTCAACCATGTGGATTTGTCAATGGCGATGACGCTCGTGTGAACGATCTTAATCTTCAAACATTTTATACTATCCTTAAAGTACTCAGAGCAGTGCGATCGTGAAATCTCCTCGACAATCAACCATCCGTAGTCATCGTCGTAACGATGCCACACTTTCCTCATTCGTTGTGAAGGTGCTGCGCCGCAATCAAATATAACGTAGTTGGTAAACCACTCACAGAACCACGCACGCGGTCACAGCTGAAGAATCTATCGATGAATTCTCAATCGCTTTATACTCCTTTCTTTTCTAAAGTTACACAAAACCCTGTCGAAATCCAAGAGAATTTCATGGTCTTAATATCCCATTCGGTAAGCCTCTCCATGTTGAAAAGCCGCCCGAATTCTACCAATCAACTTTCTGGCAACAGCTACGATGGCTCGCTTCTTCCCGGTATGAGGATGGAGTCTTTCAAAAAATTCGACTAATGCCTTGTCTTTTCCAATTGCACGCCAAGCAATTTCTATTAATATTCCTCTTACTCTGCTATTGCCCTGCTTGGTAATGTGCCCTCTTCGGATATTTTCACCGGTTGAATATTCACTCGGCGTTAGACCTGTAAAACTGAACAACTGGCGCTCATTCTTAAACTGAGACATATCTCCTAATTCATTAGAAAGAACCCGAGCTGATATCTTCCCGATTCCAGGGGCCGATTGGTAGGTACTCTCATTGGGGTCACTTTCAGCCTGATGCTTCAGCACTTTGTCTAATTTAGCGATCTGTTGATCTAGGCTCTTCCAGATATCCCAGTAGGCTTCAACTGCAATAGTCAGCTCTTCCGAAAGATTCTGCTTGAGCAACTCCCTGACTAGCTTGTGACTCATTCTCCGATTGTCGTCATGGTTGATGAGCCCCAGTTGATGGAACTTCATTCTAATTTTATTCTCGACAGCAGTTCGGTCCTCAACAAGCTGTTGTCTGGTTCGGCTGAGCATGCGGTGTAGTTCTTCTTCCTCGGTTAGGATTCGAACTCCCTTCAAACGTCCTGCTTCCAACAGAGAAGCCAGTTTATGGGCATCTCGTTTATCAGTCTTTACGCGATCGTTAACGGCTACTTCAATCGAAGGGACATGAACGACAATACTATCGATTCCATATTTCACCAGTTCTCGGTGTAGAACAAATGCAGAGAACCCAGCTTCATAGACAGTATGGATTCTTGCCCCTTCAAAGTATTTGAGAAGCTGTTCTGCAAGTCCCTGTGGTGAGGCTGCTGTCGTCCATTTCTTGACGACTTCACTGTCAGCCCTGGCAACAACTGAATAGGTTTTCTTGTGAACGTCAATTCCCACGAAAATATCTTTCCCAGAATAGGAGATGTGTTTGGTAGGTTTCTTCATTGGGTACCTCGCTCTCCGTAGAGACTAAATTCCTTTCCAAGTAGAGCTCACATGCCCTCAACACACCCAAATCCATCATAGAAACAATTGCGGGTTACACCTTCGACGCGATCGGGTGGAGCGATCGGTGTAATCTGAATGCTTGTCGTCGCCGCTCCGAATCGATCGCACCGAATGAAATCAGCCCCTTCAGTCGCAGCCAGCTTAAGCCCAGAAGTTCGCAAAACGATCGCCATTCAGGCGCTCTCCAAGTCAGAACCCATCAGCCATCTGGCAGCGGAGCTGCAGGTCAGCCGGAAATTTGTCTATCAACAGGCGAACCAAGCCCAACAGGTGCTCGATGAGTCCTTTGCGCCCTCCCCAGATGACCAAGAGGTGCTGTTCCATCTACCCATCACCAAAGCTTGGCTGTTCCAGTTCATCCTGGCGTTGGTGCCGATCTGCCACTGCTCCTATCGAGGAGTCGTCGAACTGTTTCGCGATCTGTTCGACCTACACATCAGTGTCAGCACGATCCACAATCGCCTCCAAACGGCAGCTGCGAGTGCTATGAAAATCAATCAATCCCAAGACCTGTCTACGATTGAGGTCGGTCTCCACGACGAGATTTATCAGGGCGCTCAACCGGTATTGGCGGGAGTTGATGCCGCCTCAACTTACTGCTACTTGCTGCAGGGAGTGGAGACCAGAGATGAAGACACCTGGGGTTGGTACTTACTCGAATCGATGGAGCAAGGATTCCAGCCGTGCTACACCATTGCGGATGGGGGAGCAGCTTTGAGAGCTGGCCAGAAAGCAGTCATGCCCGAGATTGACTGCCATGGGGATGTCTTCCACATCCAGCAGCAATTTGCCACCGTCGCCAATAGTTTGTCGAGACAAGCAAAAGGGGCGACTAATCGCCGACGAGAGCTAGAGCAGCAGATTGCCAAGGCCAGACTGACCCACCGAGTCACCCGACAGATGAACAGTCGCTTGGTCCACGCCAAACAACGAGAACGCAGGCTGGTGCCTCTGGCTCAGGATCTCAAAATACTGTTGCAGTGGCTCTGTCATGACGTACTCGAACTGGCGGGGCCATCCCTGGAGGTGCGTCAGGAACTGTTTGACTTCATCGTTGTTGAGCTCCAGAAATTAGAGGGCAAGCAGCATCCCACGATTCGAACACTCCGTAAGTCCTTACGCAAGCAGCGGGGCGATCTGCTGGCGTTTGCTGGTGTGCTGGATGGCAAACTTGCCGCGATCGCCCAACGCTTCGATCTGCCCCTGCAGACAGTACGCGAGGTTTGCCTGCTCTACCGAAAACAGCCCACATCCCAGGCTTACTGGGAACGGTGGAATCAATTGCATCGCGAGCTTTCGAGGCGGTTTCACCCGTTGATGGAGGCTGTAGCAATATGGCTCTGCTACCCGACCACGTAGTTAGATCCCCAGTAAATTCACCTGTCAATTTATCGAGCTTATCTCGATATGACAGAAGAGAGTTAAAAATGAACCACCTCGTTTGATGGATACTGACCAATTGCCAAGGTGTCTCCGATAACTACATCGACATAATGGATGAGGTTGGCAGGAGTTTCCTGGTCTACGCCTCCATATTCATCTAGAATCTGTGCAAGAGTTTGTAAAACCTTGTTGTTATACCACCAGCCACTAGATTGAATATCAAAATAATGCCAGCTTTGGTTGTCCCGATTTTGGGTCATTGCACTTAGATTAAGATACTGCCTTAACCATTGCGACTGGTCCCTGCTTAAACCACTGGAACTGTCTGGTAACCTATCAAAGATCAGTTTCTCTATATAACTCCTTGTGGATTCTTCACTTTTGAAGCCTGTTCTACCACCGATGGGTTCAAATCCATCTTTGGGCATATCTTCAATTACTTTATTAATGGCTGTTTCTGCAGCATAGAGACTAATTTGATAGGCATGCCGAATATCGTCAAGGTGTTCTACTTCCGCTAACCTTGAGAGGTTTGCAATACGACTTGACACATTTACATATACCTCGTCAAAATTAATTGCCTCTCGCGTTCTATTGAGTGTGGTAAGGCGATTTCGCACCGGGGTTGTAGCCGGGTCCAAACGCTGGAACCGGACTTCATCATCAGGTACCCACTTAAAATGGGTGTTATAAGTCCCGGCACCTACATACATGGATGTAACGTCCCCCTCATTTGCTCTTTGAGTCAGCCTCAGTTTGCCCTTATATCTTTTACCCCTCCCGGTTCTAAAGGTCTGAATGTCGATCGTATACTGTGGGGCAGCTGCCCCCGTAGGAGGGTTGCCTGTAGAGCCCATATCTTTTGTCGCCTCAGTTATCGGCAGGTTGTCCATGAGGTTCATATCGCTCAATACCCCTTTGGTCGAATTTTCAGGTATCACCCTTTGGATAACTGGTTGTGAGCTCGGGGCTTTTGCCTGGATCAACTGCTCCATCTTCAATTGAGCATGGTATTCGGGGCAGTTGGCGTTAACTTGATAGAGATTTCTTAGATCAGATACAGCCAAGGAGTCAGCTTGCGCAATTGCCTTTGAATGGATAGGAAATTCAAAAGCACTTTTTCCCGAGCAGCGTATCTGCGTGGCTTTCGCCCCCATCACATCCGCTTCATGCTCCAATACCTTATCGTCATTAATCGCCACCTCCTTGGCCTGAATCGTCGGCTTGACTCGCCCCTGCATCTGCTGCACCGCATGCCACCCTTCATGCGCCAGATGTCTCTCTTGGCCTGGACTCACCTCGATGGTCTGCCCTTGCGTATATGCTAGGGCGTTCAATTGTGCTGGCTTAGCGGAGTTGTAATGCACCCGCATACCCGACAGGTCGAGGCCTGAGAGCTGCTCCAGGCCGGTCTTTAATCGAGCCGGCATGCCTGTTTTGTTTACACCAGCTTGCTGTGAATCCGCAGACTTCTGTTGCAGTTCGTCCTCCTCAGTAGCCATTCGCTGCACAGCTTCTTTATTGGATTTCATCTGCAATTTGTCGTCCTCGTCCGTCAGCTCTAACTGTTGGGGAGAAGCACTCTCCTTCATCTGTAATTCCTCTTCGTCCAACATCTCAACCCGTTGGAGAAGAGCGATCTTCGGCTTCATCCTCAACTCATTGTCGTCTATCAGATCCACCCGTTGAAGTGCCTTGCCCCTTACTGTCTGCTGAGGTTCTGGCGTATTCAACCGGCTCACCACCTGGCGTGCAACTAGATCTGCTTCCTGCTCGTGCTTGTCCCCAGGCGCACGGATCGCCAGCTTTGCCTGCACCATTTGAGGGGGCTCAAAATTACTTGGGTAAATCTTCATCTTGGATAGGCTATATCCGCCGCGTCCCGATCGCTCGATCGTTGCCATCTTCTCCTTTAGCGTTAGCTTCGGTGCGGCGATCGCCTCCGGCGGAGGAGCAAAGGGTCTTGACGCCAGTGGGTTCGGTACTGGAGCAGATCGAGAGTGGGAAAAAGCCTTTTTCTGCAGAGCCTTCCGAGTACGCATGGCCAACCCCAGAGCGCGATTTTGACGATTAAGAGCAGCTTATCGAGATTTAGCCGTGGCTCCATCTGCCGATCGATTAATAATTGCTAAGCCTCTGTCGGCTTACTGCAGGGATCTTGTCTATTCTGCGTTGAAGATTTCCGTCTGTCTTTCCTCAGGACAATCCTCACCGATCGCCTCGTAATAGGCCCGCTCAGCCGCCGCTTGCATCGCTCGTTTGGCATAGCGCTTGAAACTGCCTTCCGACTTGTGTCGCGTCAGGGTCCGGGCGTGCAAGCTGTCCATCCCCCACAGCAGCAGGTTGGTCGCAAATGTATGGCGCAATCGGTGGGGCGTGAGATTGGGAATCTCTGCGATCGCCCCCAGTGTTTTGACAACACGATAGATCCCCTTGTATTTCAGCCGCTGGCCCGGACAATTAGGAGCCAACGTGACAAATAGGGGGGCATCCGCACTCAAAGCATTGTCTGTTGCTAGGCAACTCTCCAGATACTCATCCAAGATCTTTCGGGCTTGCCGACTGAGGGGAACGGTGCCAGTGCTATCGGCTTTGGCTTGACGAATGTGAAGCCGAACGCCGTCGTAATGCCCCACATCGAGCTGTTCGACTTCATTCGCCCTCAACCCGTGAGCCAAGACGACAACCAAGGCACTATCCCTCAACCGAAACGAACCTCGTTGTTGCAAGGCTTCGTACAGGGCGAGGACTTGAGATTCGTTTAGATCCCGCGCGGGGGGCGTGGGCAGCGACTCGAAGTCAACCGCCTCCGTACTTCGCACTCCCCATGCTTTGGGAGCACAGTTGTGGATGCACCAGCGCCAGGTGGCCCAGATCGAGACGGTTCACTGCCTGGGATGGACATCGCAGCAGTTGGATGCTTACATCCGCCAGATGCTCGCGACCTTCGAGCGTAGCGATTCGGTCGCGATGGAGAGCTTTTCGACGGTGGTGGAGCGTCCGGTCGATTGCTGTCCGATTCGCCCTTGCCCGTTGCTGGTGTGAGGGGGGGGGGATGCCGGACCGACAACTTGAATTGGATTTGTGGGGGGAGTTGGAGGCGGCGGAGCGCTTGCCTCAACAGGTGGAGGTGGGACGGCTGTTGAAGGGGTTGGACGCGGCGTTACTGCCACTCTCTGCTCAGCAGCGGCTTCTGTTGGCGGGGGAGGCGATGGGTCGGATTGTCTCGGTCTGGCAGCTTCGGGCGGAGGGGATGTTGCTCGATTAGGAAGAGCGTTATGTGGGCGCGCAGCTCACGGATGAATGGTTGATTGGGTTACTGGGGGATAAGGCTCAGTTCAATCTGGCCGCTTACGAATCCCCGCCTGAATTGCTGCAACCGCCCAAGCGAGTCAGATCCTCTAGAGGAGCTCGGGTGCGTTATGGGTCAAAGGTGGAGGCGCTCGCGCAGGCGGAGCGGGAGCAGGCTCGGACGATCGAGGAGATTGCGGCGCTGGCTCACGAGGAAGGGGTTCGCGAGTTGGAGGAGGCGATCGCTTTGCTGTTGAGGGAGCGGGGAGAAGAGGCTGGGCTTTATGAGGTGGCTGAGGCGGTGGCTGGGGGGAGGGCGATCGCGGTGCTGTTGGTGGTGTTGCTTTCTTCGGAGCTGACTCTGGTGTTTGGGTCGGAGAGCTTTTACCTCAGCTTGGACTGTTTGCGGGTTCAGCTTCAACCGGGGCTGCGTTGCGGAGCGATATGATGGCTGGGTTGCCATTGCCGGGATGCAATGTCCTTCGACAGCGTTTGCAAGTTCATTGCGGAAACGTTTACGGCTGACCTCGCCACTTGGTTGCTGGGGGAACCGGTGGAGTTGGCTCGCTTGGAGCCCACGGAACTGCTGAGCAGTCCCATCTATGCCGATTCTCTGGTGCTGTTGGAATCCAAAGACCTCGTTCTCCAAATCGAGTTCCAGGTTGAGCCCAAAGCGGAGATCCCGTTCCGAATGACGGACTATGCGGTGCGGGGGTTTCGCCGCTTTCCCAACAAGCGAGTGCGGCAGGTGGTGATTTACCTGAGACGATCGCAATCTCCGTTGGTTTACCAAAACACCTTCGAACGTGACGGGATACGGCATGAGTTTGAGGTCATCCGTATCTGGGAAGTTCCCGCTGCGCAATTTCAGGGGTTGCCAGGGTTGCTGCCGTTTGCGGTCTTGGCTCAGACGGGCGATCGCGAACGGACGTTGCGGCAGGTATCGGAGCGGATTGAGGCGATCGGCGATCGCGGACAACGGGGGGATGTGGCGGCGTCGGCAGCGATTCTGGCGGGGTTAGTATTGGAGAAGGGGTTGATTCGGAGTGTACTGCGGGAGGATGTGATGAAGGAATCGGTCATTTATCAGGAGATTGTCTCGACTGCGGAAGAGCGGGGGCGGAACGAAGGCATACTCGAAGGCAAGCTCGAAGGCAAGCGTGAGGGCAGACTTGAAGAAGGTCTATCCTTGATTCTGCGCCAGCTCAAACGCCGCTTTGAACTGGCATCCGAACTGCAGCAACAGATTGAGAGCCTTTCCCTCGATTCTCTAGAAGAGTTGGGGGAGGAATTGTTGGACTTCTCTAGTGAAGATAATTTAGCGGCTTGGCTTCAGGGGCGTCGGTAGGAGATCGCTTCCCTAATCGACCAATAAAACTAAGGAAGTTGTGGCATGGGAAACGATGGTCCAATAAATGGAGAATTATTTGGGCTATCGCAGTGGGTAGCAAGTCAATTGAGGGGATGGTTCAGATTCCTCAGCGGTAGGGTAACACTTTGAGGCTAGGTCAGATCTCACAAAAGGCGATTTAGCATGGGTTTGAGGCTTTGATGGTTAACCGAAAGTGTTACCCTCCGATGAACCATGCCCGATCTCGCAGGAATTAGAGAGGCTATCTGAAGAACAGCTTCAATTAGTCCTGCGATTCACTAAAGCTTTACAAGGCTCTGCTCCAGTCGAGATGACACCCGATGAGAAGGCTGATGCTTTTCTAGCCTGGGCAAAACAGCCTCGCAGAAAATTACCCGTACTATCCGACGACGCCATCGGCCGCAAAAGCCTCTACGGCGAACGTGGATGAAGTATTTAGGGCTTGGTAAATTCCCGGCTCTGCTGAGGAAACTTGAAAATGACAGCGATACGCGAAGATACTATCGTTTAGCGACCCACGACCGTAATGTCAAAGTTCAGCTCAAAGGGTTGAAAATCTACGGTACCCTTTGGTTTGCCTGCCAGCACCAATCTGTAGGCCCCTGCTTGTGGAAAGGCAACCTGGGCGGAAGGAATACCGGTATACCCCTCTGCATCAATGGGCTGCAAGTCGGGGGTGGCGATCGCAGCATCGCCTGCACGATAAGGATGTTGGTAAATCCAGAGGGTGCAGTCGCATTCGGAGAGTGGCAGCACTCGGCCCCCCCGTCGAGTCAAGGCAAACCAAATGCGATTCGAGTCGCGGGCGCGGGGGGCATCATTGGGTTCGACGTGCAGCGTAGCGCCCACGTCCTCTGCCACTTCAACTTGGTGGGCTGCCGCCGGAGAGAATGCCAATAGGATGGCGAGACCCCATCCCCAGCTACTTGGTTTGAAGCGATGTAACATCGTGTTTCTCTACAGATAATTCAGATCGAAGCCTGTCCGATCGCAGCAGCAAGACCCCACACACACAGGCAATCAGCCCGATCGCCATCAGCCAATTGAGCCAACCCACTTGCGAGGTGCCCAAAAACCGCGAGCCGATCGCGATCGCGTGAGCGGCAGCCAAGATTAGTGCGGGAACCGCCAATAGATGAATGCGCCGCCAGGCTGGGCCCAGGACTTTTTGAGCGCGATCGAAGCTTGTCAGAGCAGCCGGTAGCAGACAGGCAAATGCTGCGACACCAAGCCAAATAGCGATCTGGTGAGCAGGCAACATGAAGCCAATAGCGCGAACATTCCACTGCCAACTGTGCTCCATAACGTGGAGTGCGTGGACTGCAGACAGCACGAATGCGCCGACCCCCAGTGCTCGGCGATAATCCATCAGCGCAGGCCACCAACGATTCAGGGGGCGGGCAATCAGGGCCAATACGAGTAAGGCGATCGCCCCGTGTCCGGTATAGTCTGCCATTGTGCTGCCCGTGCGCAGCAGGGTCAGCAGGCCGACGGCCAGAGTGAGCCATCCCCCCAAGCGGAAAAGCTGACTGCGGCGATCGCCACCGAGGTGGGAGACAGACAGTCCCACACCCACCATTGCGGGCAGAGTTCCCACGCCAAAGGCCAGCATCGTCGCTGCCCCTTGCCAGACATTCCCAGTTTCAGCCGCTTTAATTTGAGCCGCATACAAAAAGCCACAGGGAATCAGTCCCCAGGCCATGCCCAACAGAGCGGGCGTCCAGCAGCGGTCGCGCTGGGATAGCTGCTGCATGGAACGATTGAGACGATCGTGTAAATGCTTGCTCAGCAAAGGATGTAAATAGGGCAAGCTGGGGAGCAGTGTAGGATTGATTTGCCAAAGACCGTACCAAACCAGGAGCGAGCCTGTCAGTAAGGCCATGACCCGCCGCAGGACACTTCCCAATCCCGCCATTTGGCCACCTGCAATTAACACCGACCCCACAGCTCCAATCGCCGACCCCACCAACACATAGCTGCAGATGCGCCCGAGGTTGAGCAGAGAGTGAAAGCGCAACTGCTGCCACCATTGGCCTTTGCCTCGATCCGAGAGCGCAAACGCCACCGCCAGTGGCCCACACATGCCGACACAATGGCCGAAGCTGCCAAAAAATCCAATTGCAGCCACTAGCAGCAGATCTAGCATCGACGGGAAAAAGTCCAGGTTCGGGACAGTTTCAGTATCGCTCGCGCCGAGACGAACTGGCGAATGTGGCGATGTCAGTAAAGACCATCTTCCTGACAAAAGTATGCGATCGCTACCCTAAACAGCCGCGATGGACTGGAATGAGTGCGACAAAAATTGGCCTCCCTGGGGCACGACAACTTTTACGGACGAGTTTGTGTGGGAAGCGTCACAAGCGGGCTTTTGTAGAGTGAATCGAGTTTGTTAGGCGAGTTAGGTTTGTTTGCGATATCGGGCAGGCTACGGCTGACTGCAACAGGGGCAATTGGGTCGCTGATTCGATTGGATTGTCGATTCGATTGTTTTCCAAACTCGGGACGATATCGCTATTGCTACTCGATGGCGATAGCCTTGCAACAGTTCTGTCACCGTTTCTAATCCCTCGCTTGCCTATGGTCTCTCTGCGCGACAATCTGCCATCCGATCGCGATCGCAATCCATTTAACCATCATTTTTCTGCACGCTTGCTGGTGCTGTGGTTTCTCGGCATCTCGCTCGTGCTGGGAATGATACTTGGGATTGTGGCGCAGGTATTCCAGCTGGAGATTGCCGACGCTAGCCTGATTCTGCCGCTGAATGCACTCGTGTGGCTACTGCTGTGTGCATTGCTGTTGCTGCAGATGAGAGTTTTGCGGGTCAGTCCAGCAGCACTCGTGGGCCGGTGGCCGCGCGATCGCAGTTGGGTGTTTTCGTTACTATTGGTCTTGCCGGTGCTACTGTTCTCGGTCGGCTCCGGTCAACTGTTCTTCTATTTTTTGGCACAACTCAATCCCGATTTCGTACTCTCCCTGCTGTCCCGCCAAGTCCCGCTTCCGGCAGCAGGGGGTTCATTCGTGCAAGGAATTGTGGCGTTGGTGGCGATCGTGGTGGTGGCTCCCATCACTGAAGAATTTGTCTTTCGGGGGGTATTACTCCACCGCTGGGCTGCCAAGTGGGGGGTGCAGCCCGCCATTGTTCTCTCATCGCTGGTATTTGGCCTATTGCACGCCAATATTGTGGGGCTAACGATTTTTGGGGCGATCGTGGCGCTGGTTTACCTCAAGACGGGCTCGTTGTGGGTGGCGATCGCCTGCCATGCCTGCAACAATGCCCTTGCCGTCACCTTCAGCCTGCTGTCGGGTTCCAACGCCCCTGCCTCTCCCGAACAGATGCTAGAGCAATTTGCCTCAGATTGGCTGTTGGGGTTTGTTTGCCTCGTGCTATCGGCCCCCTGGCTGGCGTTTTTCATCGCAAGGAATTGGCCTCCAAAAGGCGCAAAATTGCCCTACGCCCTCAATGCCCCCTTTGCGTCGCGGCGATGAGGCCCTCAGTGCCAATTCATGGGGCAAAATTCCCCGATATGCAGCACGGCCTCGCCATAGTCTGGAATCCAGGCCACCCACTCATCCTCGGACAACTGACACAAGAGTAGGGCTTCGTGATAGCTATATTCGCTGGGTAAGTCCAGTAATTTTATCCAACTGGAGGGGCGCACCATATCCAAGTAAGGACGAGTCAGATGACTCGGGACATAGGTGGGCGATTGAACGGGAACGCAAGCCTCTAGCAATGGGGTCATCGGTCGTCCTCCAAGGATTGGAAAAGGAACGGAAGGATCGCTATTTTTGTCCGTTTGTAGAACGGCTGGCGATCGCCAATGCAAAGCTCTAAAAAGAGCATTGAAATATATTTCTGTATCCTAGAATACGAAATTAGCAGTTTTCTGTCAGGAAATTGTGGGATAAATTAACGATCTCGACAGATCTCGCCACGGGAGAGTTCGCTTACAGTGAATGGGATGCCGTATTCTAGAAGTTGTCCGGTGGCGAAGCGATATTCCACTCTCCAACGCATTCAACAGCTCGATCCAGAGCGGGATTGCCAGCAGATTTGCCATCTGATTGCGGGCTACGAATTTGCTTGGGATGTGACGAGATCGCTAGAGTTGGCACTGCTCAAAACTTTTTGCATTCCCAGCATTAGCCAACTGCTCGATCGCACGGGGGAATTTATCCATCGTCCCCAAAAGCGCTATGACGACACCGGTCTAATTGTGTCGGAGTTGGTCAAATATGGCTACGACAGCGATCGCGGCTCGGCTGCTCTAGCACGGATGAACCGCATTCACGGCCATTTCGACATCAGTCATCGAGATTATCTCTACGTGCTGTCCACTTTTATCTACGAGCCGATTCGCTGGATGGATCGATTTGGCTGGCGACCGATGTGCGAAACGGAACGGCTGGCTTGCTTTCACTTTTGGCGAGAGATCGGCGATCGCATGGGTATCCGGGGGATGCCTGCAAGCTATAGCGATTTCGAGCAATTCAATCTCGACTTCGAACGGGAGCACTTTCACTACTCTCTCTCCAACCAGCACATCGGCGAGTCCACCCGCACCATGTTCCTCAGTTGGTTCCCTGCTCCATTGCGACCCTTGGTTCGCCCGGGCGTTCATGCGTTTCTAGACGATGCCATGTTGGGGGCTTTAGGGTTTCCGAGGGCATCTGCCCCACTGCGATGGGCGATCGCCAATTGTCTGAAATTGCGAGGTCGCTTGGTGCGCCAACTCCCCCCGAGGGAAACCGGACACTTTTATGTGGATGCCTCCCACCGTACTTATCCCGAGGGATACTCGCTAGAGAACCTGGGACCGCCTCATATGCTGGAGGAATTGAACCGGGGGAGCTCGCCTGCAGAGAACTGAAGGTTAAGCGATAAAAATTTGTTCGACATAGGCCAGATATTGCTCGAAGGTGAAAATCTTTGATTGGGGGGCAGTGGTTTGAGTCACGATCGCGTCCGCGAATAGACTTGGGGCGGGTTCTCTCTGCAAATGGGGTCGTGGCAAAATTATAGCTATAAGGGTACAAACCAGTTCCTGCAAGAGGATTTGGGCGATCGCATGGTATCTGGACTTTACGATGTCTCAGTAAGGACTCATCTTGGCCCGCTAGGCGCGCAACAAACTGGACCGCTTGCAACCGCTGAGTGGCAAATTGGACATCCTCCAATACCAAACGCGGCTCCTGCTCGACTTCGAGCTTATCGAGCTAAAGCGCTATGAGTATGCCAGTGGCCTCATCGACGAATTAGGCCGCCAGTTGAGCGGCTGGGTCGGCCAGCAGAAAGCCAGCTAATGATAGATTGAGCAAAACGCGAAAGGCCAGCGATCGACGTGACCGAGAAAGCGCAGGAATTCTACGTGCTGATTGAGCGGGACGAAGACGGCTATTACGTCGGCGAAGTCCCGCAACTGAACGCCTGTTACAGCCAGGGAGAGATCCTCGGCGAGTTGCTCGATAACATTCGCGAAGTCATTGCCCTGTGCCTCGAAGATGAAGGCCCAGAAAGCAGCTCAGAGTTTGTCGGCATCCAAAAAATAGTCATTTAACGATGCCACCACAACCAAACGTAACGGGAAAGCAGCTCATCCGAGCTCTGGAATAACCTGAGTTGTGTGGCTCTGCATTGCACTCACCCCCGGCCCCTCTCCCTGGGGAGAGGGGAGAAACAGCCACGAGTGTCTTGATAGGCGTGGATTCCCGTGTTCCCAAAGTTGGTGGGAAAGCGAGCCACTGACATTTACCAAATGGCCAATGTTGCCGAATATGAATTTTGCCAGCAGTGTCAATGTTGGGGGAAGGAGAACAAAGCTCAAGCTCCTCAAACTCCCCTAGCTCCTCAAGCTCCCCTAGCTCCTCAACCCCCCCTAGCTCCTCAAGCTCCCCTCTCCCTGGGGAGAGGGGTTGGGGGTGAGGGCCAGATCGTCGCAGCATTAAGCATTAATAAGAATGACTATGAGCAGCTTCGATCGCTTCGTCAAAAACCCCCTAGCGCCTCAAGCAGTTGGAAGCCGACTACACCAGCGGCAGGCGTTCCGAGCACGACGTTGTCCAAAGTCTACAAAGCTGGAATGCCCACCTCGCCCACGGCGATACTTGGCGACTGCGGTAGAAAATCTTTGCGGAACTCGGCTTGCCAAATCCGCTAGAGTTACAGCGGGGCGGGCAATGAAGCTGCTGCGGAGCGGTTCGTGGAACAACAATCCAGAGAATTGCCGGTCTGCTTCTCGCAACAACAATACGCGCGACAACTTCAACAACAATGTTGGTTTTCGTGTCGTGTGCGAGTCTCCGTTCGCGAAGCGACTCCGAAGGAGTTGTACTCTTCAAGGTCAGAACTGACTGGTGAGAATCAGTTGGGAGTGCGCGAAGAGTCCAGACCCATTCTGGCGATGCACAAGCATCCAAAAATCCCTTGTGGCTGAATAGCTTGGTAGGAACCTCCGAAGAGTCATTCAGCCACACCCTTTTTTTCTAGATTGTGGCTAGCTGAGCAGCGCTCAGCCTACGACAGATGCCAGATGGCCCTCCTGGCAAGCGAGTTCTTAATTGGTACGACCGCGAGAGGAATCGACTGACAGCTCCTGCAGAGGTCGCAGAGCGGGAAAGCCAGCGGGCCGAACGAGAACGACAGTTGCGCCAGCAGGAACGACAGTTGCGCGAACAACTATTGGAGAAACTTCGACAGAGGGGAATCGATCCAAATACGCTCTAGCTCGCGAAAACACCTATCCCAAAATAATCGCCCCGTCAACTATCCAGCTGAATAATCGGGCAAATAATACCCTGCTTGCGAGCAGGGGAATCTTCAGAAATATCGACCAGCGATCGCAACTCCGCTTTCAAAGTCTGTAACTGCTCGATTTGGCGATCGAGAGCGGCAATTTTAGTTTCGAGACCGCTTTTAACCTCGCGACAGGGCAGTTCGCCGCGATCGTGGATCTGCAAAATGTGGTGAATCTCCTGCAACTTGAAGCCCAAGTGCTGAGCCCGTTTGATAAACGCCAGACGGGGTACCACTGCCGGTGAAAACAGCCGGAACCCTCCAGCGGTGCGCTTGACAGCTCGAATCAGTCCCAGTTCTTCGTAGTAGCGCAGCGTTTTGACCGGCAAACCCGTTTCAGTTTTTAACTCGCCAATGCGCAAGAGCTGCGATTCTCGAACTCGCATTGCGGTTCTCCAGACGTTGCCTCCATCTTAAGAATTTTCTCTAAGCCAAAAACAGCTTGTAGGCCGGATTGTTATTCTCATCCCAATACCGATATCCCAACGTATCCAAAAACGCCTGCCATTCCTGCATCTCCTCCGGCGGCACCTGCATCCCCACCACAATGCGACCGTAATCTGCCCCATGATTGCGATAGTGGAACAAACTGATATTCCAATTCGGACTCATCGCCCCCACAAACTTCATCAAGGCCCCCGGACGCTCGGGAAATTCAAACCGGTAGAGCAACTCGTTATGGGCCAACGGCGATCGCCCCCCCACCATATGGCGAATGTGCATCTTCGCCAGCTCGTCATCCGTCAGATCCACCGTCTCGAACTCATTCCGCTCGAACGTTTCCTGCATCTGAGCCGCATCGGCCCGATCTTGAATTTGCAACCCCACAAAAATATGGGCAACAGTGCGATCGGCAATGCGATAGTTAAACTCCGTCAAATTGCGCCTGCCAATACACTCGCAAAACCGGCGCAAACTTCCCGGCTGCTCGGGAATCGTCACCGCAAAAATCGCCTCCCGCCGTTCCCCCAACTCCGCCCGCTCGGCAACAAAGCGGAGGCGATCGAAATTCATATTGGCCCCGCAAGCCAGCGCCACTAGCGTCTCCCCCTCAATTCCCGTCCGTTCCACATAAGCTTTTGCCCCGGCGATCGCCAGCGCCCCCGCAGGCTCCACAATCGATCGCGTGTCTTCAAACACATCCTTAATCGCCGCACAGGTGTCGTCGGTTCCCACCAACACAACCTCGTCCACATATTCCCGACACAACCGGAACGTTTCCTTTCCCACCTGACGCACCGCCACGCCATCTGCAAACAGGCCCACCTGCTCCAACCGCACCCGCTTGCCTGCCGCCAGCGATCGCGACATCGCATCCGCATCCACTGGCTCCACCCCAATCACGGCAATCTCGGGCCGCACCTGTTTGACATAGGCCGCAATTCCTGCAATTAGCCCGCCGCCGCCGATCGCCACAAAAATCGCGTGAATGGGCTGCTGGCACTGCCGCAAAATTTCCATCCCAATCGTCCCCTGACCGGCAATCACATCCGGGTCGTCAAAGGGATGCACGAACGTCAGTCCTTTGTCCCGCTCCAGTTGGCGGGCGTAAGTATAGGCATCGTCATAGGTATCGCCAAACAACACCACCTCGCCCCCTCGCGCCTTGACTGCTTCAACCTTCATTGATGGAGTCGTTACTGGCATGACAATAATCGCCCGCGTACCCAACCGGCTGGCCGCTAAAGCCACCCCTTGCGCGTGGTTGCCCGCCGAAGCGGCGATCGCCCCCCGCTGCAGCCGTTCGGGAGGCAAATGAGCCATTTTGTTGTAGGCTCCCCGCAACTTAAACGAGAACACGGACTGCAAATCTTCCCGTTTGAGCAACACTTTGTTGTGCAGGCGGGCGGAGAGATTGGGGGCCAGTTCCAGCGGCGATTCTTGCGCTACGTCATAGACGCGGGCAGTCAAAATGCGGGTGAGGTAGTCGGAGGGCATGAAGGGGGAGAAGGGAACGATGGGGGTCTATTTTACGCTACTGTCTCTCACCAGTGGAGCAAAGATGAAATTTCTGAGGACAAACACCTGCGATCGCACAAACGCAATCAAACTTTAAGTAAGCCGATCGACGATGGGTTGCATGAAAGTACAACAAAGTATTTCAAGCAGAAAGACATCGTCATTGAATAGAAGTTCCAGAAATGACACCAATTAAACTGACATTCTCAATATCTGAAAGCAACTCAACATTTTAGTAGGTTGTGACTCTACCATCCTTACTATAAGGTTACCAATCTCTATCCAATTTTATGGAGGAAGACCAAATGGTATCGATCGACAACCTCAAAGGGGCATGGGATTATCAAAGCTTTTTAGTCTTGCCGACAGCAGAACAATTTAGCAAGCCGCCAAAGACTCCAATACCATGCGAAAAATGGGCAATGGGTCAACTGATTGTGCCTGAGGACAGCAAGCCAGAGTTCCGAGGAGAGTTGGTTTTTGCACCTGGTGTTACGCTCGAGGTTATAGGTAAAATTATACCTGCCGATGGCTCAGTCCCTGCATCTATCAATGCTAAAGGGGAAGGATTTGAAGGATCGACTGAGGGTGCAGTTTACATCATCAATGGATGGGTTGTTCCCACTTCGCCAAAGACGGGAGAATCGGTCACTTTTCGGGGCTCAGTCTTAAGCATCCGAGGTCCTAATAGCGACCCAACAGTAGAGCTTGGCGGAAGTCCAGCCGGTACGGTGGGTGCGTTTATCTTAACTGCACGTAACGAATAAGATGTCAGAGATGTCAATCTCATTCGTTATCCGAGAGTCAGTTGAGAATGAAGACCGCACAGGGGGCGTGATGGGTGACGTAGCTGCAAAGCGATCGCCCACATCCCGATTCAAAAACGCTAGTGAACTTGGGCAGCCATTGTCAGCAACCCTTGCTGCCCCAACAGAATTTCCCGCACAAACGACACGATCCCAACCCAGACGACTGGGGTCATATCCACCCCACCCATTGTCGGAATCACTTTGCGGGTCAGCTTTAAAACACCCTCTGTAGGTGCGATCGCCAAAATGTACGGAAAGCGGGAGGTGTCAATTTGGGGATACCAAGATAGGGGAATGCGCAGGATAAATAACAGGATATATAGGGCTAGCAGGGGATTGAGAATCCAGATGGCAAGGGTGAGTGTATCCATAAGTAGGAGTTCGATGGAAGGGGAACGGAAGGATCGACTGACTTGATTGTAAGGCGAGGTCTAGAGAGGCGATCGCTCGATTAGATACAATATAGTGACATTATAGTGTATCAAAAATTTCGCCAACGAAGGTTGTACCGCCGAGGAAATAAAAGGGTATAGAAGCGTCGTCTCACTCCATATGCATATCCATCTTCTGCGGCATCAGATAATAGCCCATCGTCTGCATAATTGAATTGATGGTATCCAGGCGTGGATTGCCCTTTTCTGATAAGGCTTTCTGCAAGCCCTGGCGGGTAATACCCGCCTCCTCTGCAATGGCAGATATGCCTCGAACGCGGGCAATAATACGCAGTTGCGAGAGTAAAGCCGTCCCGTCGCCATCGCGCGCGTATTCAGCAAAGCTCTCGGTTAGAAACGCCTCAATTTCCTCGGGATGCTCCCGAAAATACTCCTCGGTAAATTCTTCCAGAGTTCTATAATCACTCATTGCGTCGATGCTCCTTCCAGTAGGCTTTTGCCCGCTCAATATCGCTGCTCTGGGTTGACTTATCGCCCCCACACAGGAGAACAACAATTTCGTCTCCCTCTTCAGCAAAATACACTCGGTATCCAGGGCCAAACATCAATCGAAGCTCGAAGATACCCTTCTCCAACGACTTACAGTCGCCATAATTAATCGAAGCTTGAAGATACCCTCCTCTAACGACTTACAGTCGCCATAATGACCTGTTTGGATACGAAACACCCGTTGTAAAATACGTCGTCTAGTCTTCGGATCGCGGAGAGCCTCGAACCATCGGCTGAAGGACTCCTTCCCTGCAGAGTCTCGATAGAAAATAAGCCGCTTTGGGTGAATATCTTTTGCCACGTAAGATCGTAGCCTATCACTGCAAACTATAGTTTGCAGTTTTTCTAAGGTACGCCAGCGGGCCGCACTCTCGTTCTGATAAACTACGATTCCCCCCTATCGGGAACCTCCAAATTGCCGATCGGTCATTTGGCTAGAGACCCCAGTATATCGGCCACATCCACTCGCACCAATTGATAGGCACCAATCTTACCGAGCCTATCGCGGCGATCGTTGGGCTTGAGACCTAGCTCGGCAAACTCGCCGATCGCCCCCAGCACCAAAGCTGTAGGTTGACCGTTCGTTTGAATCTCAGTCAAAGTTTCGCCGAGCCGCTGGCGACTGTCGGTGTAATACACTGTCTGGCGCATGTAGAAGGTAATGCTGGGCTTGGCAAAGCCGATGGAAAGCGTAGGTTCCGACGGACGTTGCTCCTCCACCGCTAGCAAGGCCAATTCGCGGATCGGTTGTTGCCGTTGATTATCGAGCAGGGGCAAGACGACTGACACCGCAAGGGCAATAAATGCGATCGCCGCCACCACATTCACTGCCCCCAGCCAGCGATCGCGCCCGGTCAGCAGCAACAAAACGGCTAAGACTGCAGCGATCGCCCACACCAGCACCCCCATCAGCGGCAATTGCGCCCGCACAATTGCTGCGGGCAAATCTGGGGCAGCGCTATCCGGTCCCAACAGTCGCGGCAGCAGACCGCAAGCGGTGGCTAACAGCCCGAAAAAGACCACATTCAGCCAGCCCGTTACCTGGGCTCCGAGGGGCGATCGCCCTTTCGAACCCGCCAGTGCTTCTGTCAAAAACTCGCTCCACATCAGCGCCACCAACACTGCCGCCGCAGGCATCAGGGGCAGGACGTAGCTGGGCAGTTTGGTGACGGCAATGGAGAAGAAGCCAAAGATTGCCACAAACCAGCAGAGCGCAAAGGGAGCGAGGTGGGCCGAGCGGGGTTGCTGGCGCCATTGCTGAATGCGCCACGGGCGCAGGCGGGCGATCGCCAAGGGCAAGTGAATGGAAAACGGCAAGAACCCCAGCAGCACGATCGCAAAATAGAAATACCAGGGTGCCGAGTGGCGATTGACTACGCTCGTGAAGCGCTCGAAGTTGTGATAGCCAAAAAACGAGTCGATATATGCCGATCCGTTAGCCAGAGTAACCAGCACAAACCAAGGGACGGCGATCGCCCCCATCAAAAGCAGGCCCCACAAGAGCCGCGCTTCGCGCAAGACTGGCCAAAATCGGTTCGTGTAGAGCAAAAATAGCCCAATCCCCAACCCCGGCAGCACGAGCGCCACCGGTCCTTTAGCCAAAATCCCCAAGCCGATGCAGGTATAAAAGGCCAAATACCAGCGGGTTTTTGCAGCGGATGCCTCCGCCGCATAGGCAGCAAAAAAGCAAAACATGCCGCTGCCAATACAGCCTGTCAGCAGCATGTCGGAAACCCCCGTGCGACCCCACGCCACCATCAAAGGGGTGAGGCCCATCAGGGCGATCGCCAAGGCCGCAGCGAGCCATCTTTGAATGTGGCGATCGCCAGCAGATTCTTGCCCCGGTCCTAACGTCGAGATCCCGTATCGCCTCACGACCGGTAAAGAGATCGCCATCAAACCGATCGCCGAGAGGGCCGACGGCAGCCGCGCCCCCCATTCGTTTACCCCCACAATGCGGTAGGCGATCGCCATCAGCCAGTAAATTAACGGCGGTTTATCGAACCGAGTTTCGCCATTGAAATAGGGGGTAATCCAATCCCCCGTCACCACCATCTGGCGGGCAGCCTCGGCAAATAATGGCTCGGTTTCATCCACCAGGCCAAACTGCCCCAGTTTCCACAAAAATGCCAGCCCGCCGATCGCAGCCAGTACAACCCCCAGCAATCCCCAACTCAACAGCGGTCGGTCTTTCAAAAAATAGGCAAGTGGCAGATCGAGGCGATCGCGATCGACAGGGATACTCATGCAGCTAGGGAAGGTATGCGGGCGATCGACGCCAGCCGGACGGAATGCAAACGTTGCTCTCGTAGCATAGTTCACTGTCAGCTTGTGGGGATCGATCTGAGTTCGATAGCTCTGCATGGCCCTCTCCCTGGGGAGAGGGGCTGGGGGAGAGGGCCAAACTCAGATTGTTCTACGCTGTCGGAGGCGAGCTCCCCAGCAATTCCCCCCCCCGCCTCCGGCCGATCCCCATCCCTAGTTGACTTTGGCTCAATTTGCCACCACAGCCTCCACGAATAGTGTGACGAGACATTGCAGTCACCCAAAAATCTTAATAGTTCTCTCCAAATCGGGAGCAAACGAAATTCCCATGCGCCTTCGAGGGGATTGCCCCCCCAGACAAAGGTAGCCATCGGGCAAATCTCGAACCGGAATGTCGTGATATAGTGCTCGCCATAGCTTTTAGACTCTACGGGTAGTGTTAGCCCGCAGAGAAATTGTTGAATCGATCCGGATCGTTTTCAAGCTTCGATCGCCCCTATTGCGGTGTATTTGAGTTTTGATGTGTTTGAGGCCAGCGCCCGTGTTATCTGTCAAGATTCAACGATTGAATACCTGTTATGCTTTGCCTTCCCGCCGCGATCGCCAAGATGCTGGCTGGGATTGCTACGCTGCAGGAGATAGCCTGCTGCTACCCCGCACGATCGGCAAAGTGTCGCTGGGCTTTTCGCTAGAGATTCCCCCACAGTGGGCGGTGATGCTGTTGCCGCGATCGGGGCTGGCCTCGCGCGGCATTACCTTGAGCAATTCTCCCGGCCTGATCGATGCCTCCTACCGGGGGCCGGTCTGCGCCTTGGTTTCCAATTTGAGTGACGAACCCTTTACGATCCGTCGCGGCGATCGCATCTGCCAGCTCGTCTTTTTACCCGTTCCCGAGGTTCACTGGCAGCAAGCCGAGGAACTGTCTGTCACCGCTCGCGGCGCGGGTGGGTTTGGCAGCACGGGGGTTTAGCAACCGACATTCGAGACTTCGAGAACGCACGTTCGCCACTTTCGCCTATCCTGGTTAACCCGCTTGCATTTTTTTGGGGCTCATATGGAATTCATCACACCAGAGCAGATCGATCGCGCCAGCCAAACCCCCGTTCCTTACGGTCCATTGGGGGCTGTGGTAGACACGCGCACCTACCTGCGCTACTTGCCCGAGCAGCAGCGCCGCGAAACCCCTTGGGAGCGCAATGCGCGGGTGACCAACTACAACATCAGCTTGGCGATCGGAATGCAGTCGGAGGGGGAGTTACAGGCGGAAGCCGAGCTCATGTTCGATCGCTTCAATCAACTCAAGGCTTGGGCCTCGGGTCGCGTCGCTTGGATCGGCGGCACCAAAATTACCGATACGGTGCCAGAAGCCTGTTTTAACTGCAGTGCGCTGGCGGTGGACCGCTTGGCCTCGTTTACCGAAGCTTTTCACCTGCTGATGTTGGGCTGTGGTGTGGGCTTCCGCGTTCTGCCAACCGATGTGGAACAATTGCCCCAATTCCGTCAGGACTTTAAGGTTGAGTCGCTGCCAGTCGAGCTGCGTCCGGCAGCAGAGCGTCAGGAGAGCACCACGCTGGAATTGGACGGTCCCGTGGCTCGCGTGACTGTGGGAGATTCCCGTCAGGGGTGGGTAGATGCTTTAGGCTTATTGCTCGAGCTTGCCAGCGAGAACAGCGAGTTCGAATCGATTGAATATAACTTCAATCACGTACGACCCTATGGCGATCGTATCAAGGGCTTTGGCGGCACTGCCAGCGGCTACACTCCCTTACAAAAAATGCTGCTGGAGGCGAGCAATATCATCTGCAGCGCCCCCAGTCCGCAACTGCGACCGATCGACGCTATGGATATCATGTGCTGTATTGGCAATTGCGTGGTGGCGGGTAATGTGCGGCGCAGTGCCGAGATTTGCCTGTTCGACCCCAGCGACACTGAAACGGCTAATGCCAAGCGCGGTTTGTGGACGGATGAGAAGTTGGCCCACAAGCGCTATCGGTCGATGTCGAATAATTCTGGCGTCTATTTCGAGCGGCCCGAGAAGAGTTTTTTGCGGGAACTGTTCCAGGTGATTCGCTACGAAGGGGAACCTGGATTCATTAACGGTGCAGGTCACAAGAGCCGCCGTCTGGCAGCGGCACAGCAATGGCGTCCTGACGAGCCTGCTTCAAACTACGTCGATAACGCCGGCCTCACCAACCCTTGTGTGACCGCCGATACTTGGATTCATACCGGCGAGGGACCGCGTCAAGTGCGCGATCTGATTGGCGTCCAACACAGTACTTATGTCAATGGAGAGCTGTTCAGCACAACATCGCAAGGCTTCTGGCAGACAGGAACGAAGCCAGTCCTCGCCCTCAAAACGGAAGAGGGATACGAGCTGCGGCTGACGGACAATCACCAAGTTCTCAAGGTCGCCGCTCAAACGCGATCGCATCAATACACTGAATGGGTAGAGGCCGGTCAGTTGCAGCCGGGCGATCGCATTGCGCTGCACAACCATCGCGGGCTTCAGCCTTGGGATGGTTCCGGCACGTTCGAGGAAGGCTGGCTGCTGGGCAATTTGGTGGGTGATGGAACCTTCTCTCACGATGTTCAATCCAGTCCCAACAAAGCTCCGCTAGCTCACTTGCGCTATTGGGGGGAGGATCGCGATCGCGTTAGCCAACAGGCATTGACGATGGTGAAAGCCACTGTCAAACACCGATCCGATTTGGGCACGGTTGAGAATGCGGCTAACGGATATACGAGTATTGCTTCCAAGGGACTGGCGGAATTAGCTGCCGACTTTGGCATTCGTGCGGGCCACAAGACGATTGCACCAGAAGTGGAACAATCCTCCTACGACTTTCATCGAGGCTTCTTGCGAGGACTGTTCGATGCGGATGGCAGCGTGCAGGGCAGCCAGGAAAAAGGGGTCAGCGTTCGCTTGACCCAGGCCAACTTGCCACTGCTGAAGGCAGCCCAGCGGATGTTGGCTCGGTTGGGGATTGCTTCGCAGATTTATTGCGATCGCCATCCGGCGGGAGAGCGCCGCTTGCCTGACGGGAAAGGGGGTTATGCGCTGTTTGAGTGTCGCGCTACCCACGAGTTGGTCATTGCCAAAGATAATTTGCAGGAATATGCTGCTGCGGTTGGCTTCCAAGAGCCTGCAAAGGCAGATAAGCTGACGCAACTGCTGTCGAACTATCGCAGAACTCCCTATCGCGAGCGGTTTACCGCAACGGTGGCGGAGGTGGTTCCCGCTGGCGTTGAGGCGGTGTACGACTGTACGGTCCCCGGCCCCGCTCGCTTTGATGCCAATGGCATCGTGGTCCACAACTGCGCGGAAATTCTGCTCAGCTCTGGCTATGGGGGCGAGAAAGCTGGCTCCTTCTGCAACCTGACAGCACTGCCCCTACCAGTATTTGTGAAGGAGAAGGCTGAGGGGGGTTGCGAGGTCGATTATGAAGAACTGGAAATTTCGCTGCGGCTGATTACTCGGATTGGCCTGCGCCAAACTTGTGTGGAGATCAGTCTGCCGCTATGGGATATGACCCAGAAGCAAGAGCGTTTGCTGGGGGTGGATTGCTGCGGTTGGGTGGAATTGTTCGACAAGCTCGGTTGGGGTGTAGATTCGGACGAAGCCAACTGGTTGCGCAAGTGGTGCCACGACATTGCCAACGACGAGGCGACTCGCTATGCCGAAGTGCTGGGGGTACCGCGCCCGCTGTTGGTGACCACCAACAAGCCCAACGGCACTTATGCGCAACTCAATACGATCGCCTCGGGGCTGCACTGGCCTTATGCTCCTTTCTACCTGCGCCGGGTGCGCATGAGTCGTACCGATGCTCTGGCTCTGACTTTACGGGATAAGGGAGTGCCGATTTATCCCGAGTCGTTTGTGTTGGATGGGCTGCCCGAGGCTCGGGGGGAGACTATTTGGGAGAAGTTGGACTGGTATCGCAATCTTCCGGCTGAAGCGCGCGATCGCGTTTTGGAGAAGTCCGATACTTGGGTGTTGGAGTTTCCGGTGAAGACGGCGGCGCGGCGCAAAAGTAGCGATGTGTCCGCGATCGAGCAGTTGGAGAACTATCGCTGCACGGCGAAATACTATTGCGACCACAATGCCAGCGTGACGATTACGGTGGCGGATGACGAGTGGGACGATGTGGTGGATTGGGTGTACGACAACTGGGAGGATTTTGTCGGCATTTCTTTCTTGCCCAAGTCGGCAGACGATGTCTATCCACTATTGCCCTATCAGGCGATCTCGGAGGCTGAGTACGAGCAGCGGGCCAGGAGTGCGGTGTTTTCGGTGGACTTCGATCGCCTTGCCTTTTACGAGCGCCTGATGGACGACCCCGATGCGGTGGATCTAGAGGCGGATTGTGTTGGCGGGGCTTGTCCCGTTCGGTAGCGATTTAATCTAAGACTGCTAGAGTTTTGCAGCCAGAATGCGATCGGCTGTCAGGCTTAGAGATGGAAAAATCTGGGAGCGAATCGCTGTCGCTCCTTTAAAGACTGTGTCATCGTAGCGCCCAGCCTGGAGTAGGCAAATTGTTACCTGTTGCCGGATGGGATCCACAATCCAATACTCTGGGATTTCCAAAACGCTGTATTCACTGTGCTTAGCACGATAGTCAGTCGATACGGTCGATTCGCTGACGACTTCTACCACAAGTAGGGGGGGTGGGTCGTGCAGTTTAATAATGGCTGCTTGCGTCTGCATTGCTTCCCACTGTTCAGTTGGGAGCACCACGATATCTGGAATGCGGGAGGTATCCCATCTGGTACTGCGGGGAGACCGAATACCAATGCGCATGTCTTTTGCCGTCTGGGGTTGGCCGGTCTGCTGTGCCGCTGCTTTGAATTGGTCATTAAGGCATTCAGCGATCGCACCGTGCAGTCCTGTCCCAATACCCATTGCTACGAGCTCTCCGTCTACCAGCTCGAAGCGATTTCCAGTATTGTCGTCATAAGCTAAGTATTCCTCGAAGGTGAATTTTCGGGTGGTGACGGTCATGATGATGACCTCTGGAGCGATAGAGGATGTAAATCCAGTGTAAGGGCTGTCCTTGGCGCATCGTCTAACCGGTCTAAGGAACCGAGACTGAGTCTAAATCCCAGTAAATCATTCAGGCTAAGCCAGTCGAACCGTGAGGAAGGGTTCTTCAAACTTGGCTCCCGTCACCTGCCGACCGGCCAAGCCGTCCGGCAGAAATAAATTGCGTCGCTGATCGCCTGCCGTGACCGTCAATTCGGGACCGGACTGGCTCAGCCCAATTTGCTCCCTGCTAAAGCCGGGAATAAACAGGCGGACGGTCCGAGCGCCAATGTCGATCGCGAGGGGAGGGGGCACGTCAGGGGTCTGAAGCACGGGCGCGATCGCCTCTACTATTGCCGACCACTGACCCGGCTGGAATAGAGGGAGCTCGATCGCGGGCAGCGGTGCGAATTGAAGTTCTGCGGTATTAGCATTGCCGTGGGGCGCTATCAGTGCGCCGCCCACCGTCAGCCCCACCATCTGAGCGCTGCCCCACAAAAACCGCGCAGTGGCGATCGCCGCTTTGTCCTGAGTGGTGACAACATAAGCCCGCACGCGACCCGGATCGGCGATCGCCTGTTTGCCCTCCCCCAGTAGATCGCTGCCGCGCTCTCGCCACTCGGCTGCCAACTGGTCGGACGAGGGAGAGCCGGGCATCACCGCTTGCAAGAGCGGGTCGACAAACGGCTTCAAGGTTTTGTATAAATCCGATTCGAGAAATGCTTTGGAGGTGCGGCGCTGGTACCAACCGCCCACCTCGGGGATGCCGAAGGTGCGTAGGGTGGCGAGATCTCCCGCACCGTCATAGATTAAAACGTCATAATCGCCACTGGCATCAAAACTGCGCAGGGCCGACAGCAGCAGCCCCGCTTCCATTCCGGGCAGGATGGGAATTTCCTGGGCGTAGATTTCTTTGAAAAAAGGCGTGCGAATGTACTGGGCTTCCAACTCCTTCACCATTGCCCAGCCGTCTTTCACCATTTGGGTGCCCCGAAACTGCATCGCCCAGAGGTTGTCGGCGATCGCCGTTGGCTCGGAGGCAATGGGCATGCCCAACAACAGTTCCAGGGCCAGACCCTCCTGCTGCCCCACCAACAACGTGCGCTGTCCCTGCTGGGCAGAGGCTTTAGCAGCGGCGATCGCGGCAATGGTTTTGCCCGTGCCGCCTTTACCCAAAAATGTAAGGATTTGACTCATAGTGCAATTGCAGATTGGAGATCGCTACCTTATCCTGTCACCGGCTCGAACGGTTGTCGCAGGGCTAGCAGGGGCCATCGGCGCGATCGCTCTCCCCAGAGCTTTCGCCCCGCTCTTCTGAGGGCAACTGCGAGAGCAGTGCCTGCTTCACCCGCTGCTGCAACTCGGTACTGGGCACGAAGCTGGGCACGAATGCCGCCGGGATGATGACGGGTTGGCGGGTGCGAGGATGCCAGGTTTGGCGAGGGTTGCGATAGCGGGTTTTGAAGGTGCCGAAACCGCTCAGGGTGACGGACTCGTTGTCGGCCAGAGCAGCGGCGATCGCTTCGCAGGCCGCATCCACAGCCGCTGACGCCAGCCGAATGGATAAGCCATCCACCTGCTCGGCCACTTGACGAGCCAATGTACGTCGGTTCATAGCTAGGCCAGGAATGGGCGAATGGAGACGAACGAGATTGCTGGCAATGGGGGTGAGAAGCGAGGCGCTAGACTGCGGCAAGCTCTTTGGCAAAGAACCAAGCCACGGTTTTGTCGTCGAACTCTACTAGATAGCCAATGTCGCTACCGTCCACAATGCGGTTGCCCTTGACAATGCCGATGGCACCCACCCGATCGGCAACTTCCGATTCACCGGGATCTGCAAGGGAGTTGACTTTGACTTTATCCCCAACACGGATCATATGAATGCTTCCCTTGACGATGATTAAATTTTGAGAGCGGCAGAAGTCCTGTAGGAGCAACCGCAGCACTGCTTTTGAGATATTACGGCAAAATGTCTGCACCCAGAACCCCTTTTTCTTCTGTCGATCGCCCTCAACAATGGCTGGCGCTGGCGTTAGGCAATAGCCGCTGTCTGTGGGGCCAATTTTTGGGCCTTAGCCTGCAGCAGTGGCAGTGGTGTGCGCTGGATGAATTCCCCAGTTGGGCTACGGCGAATACGGAACTGTGGCTGGCGGTTGTGGGACAAAGCGATCGCCTTCAGAATCGGCAGAGATGCCAAGTCCATCACCTGACGCTGGCAGAGGTGCCACTGGCAGGCACCTACGAAACCCTCGGCCTCGATCGCGCCTTGGCCTTGGTGGGGGCAGCTCGACGGGTGGGATGGCCGGTGTTGGCGGTGGATGGGGGAACTGCTTTAACGATCTCTGCTGCCGATGCGGCAGGTAGGTTTGCAGGGGGAGCCATCTGGCCCGGTTTGAGCCTGCAGGGGCGATCGCTCCATCAAGCTACGGCTGCACTGCCGCTAGTGACGTTTGAGCACAGTCAGTTGCCCTTGCCCGAGCGCTGGGCGACCTCCACTGGGGATGCGATTTGCAGCGGCATTCTCTACTCGGCGATCGCGGCAGTGCGAGACTATTGTCTCGACTGGCGGCTGCGCTATCCCAATAGTCCGATTGCGTTCTTGGGGGGAGACGGTCAGCTTCTCCAGCAGGCATTGGCGTTGGGCAATAGTTATTGCGACCCCACCCTCGTGCTGCAAGGAATCGCAGCTTGTCGAGAGCTGAATCGAACGGAGAGGGGGGGATTCGAACCCCCGAACGGTTTAACCCGTTAACGGTTTTCGAGACCGCCGCATTCAACCACTCTGCCACCTCTCCACCAAGGTGCAACTATAGCTGACCAACTCAGCTCTGAAATTCAGCGCTGAATCCATCGCGGACAAGCAGTGGTCCTGCCCCGCTATTGTAAGACAGATATCGGCAATCGCGTCCCTCGACTGTCTGTAGGGGGGCCATCAGCGCCCCAGATCCAGTAGTGCGTGAATGGCGTCGGTACAGGCTTGCGCGGTCGCCTGCAAATCTGCCCGATCGCCCGATGCTGGCGGCGGCAAAACGCGCCCAATTCTCACCGTCACGGGGGTACAGCCGCGTGGCAGACGCTTGCCCTGCGGCAAAATATTCTGGGTACCCCACAAGGCAACGGGCAGCATAGGGACGCGAGCCTTGGCCGCGATCGCCGCAGCCCCCAAATAAGGCTTGTGGATGCGTCCGTCGGTGCTGCGGGTGCCGTTCAAAAATATCCCTACTGCCCAACCATTATCTAATGCTTGTCGGGCTGCGAGCAAAGCCCTGCGATCCGCCCCTCCCCGTCTGACCGGGTAGGCTCCATAGAGGCGGATGGCTTGCTTGAGAACCGGCACGTTAAAGAGTTCTGCTTTGGCCATAAATGCCACGGGACGCCCGACGCAATTCGAGAGAAATGGCGGGTCGAAGAGGCTGGCGTGGTTGCTCACGACCACTAGCGGTCCCTGTTTGGGGACGCGATCGGCACCGTAGATCCTGCCGCGATAGATAATATGCAAGGTGGGGCTTACCACCAGCCACTTAAACAAGTGGTAGAGCACTAAATTGTGGAACGGTTCGCGCTGTCGAGGCATGGGTCTGATGGGTAAAAAATAGCAGCATCGAGCCAATCCCGGTCTGGAAGCGATATAGAATCGAGAAACTGGGAAGGTTACCGCAGACAGTGTACTGTGCCGAGGGATAGCGAGGCGATCGCCAGACGGCAAGATACTCGACATTGAACCGCTGAAAGCCATGGCTAAATAGTTCGATGATTTCTTGCGAGCTGTGACATTATGTGGCACATCTAAGGCTGGCTAGTGGCCTTGTACTTCCCTCCTATCCAGACCTGCACGCGCACCCAGTTCCAACCGCATTCGCTCTGGGGGGCTACTATGTCCCGACTTGACTTCGACTTGCAACTCAAGCAACTGCAACAGGACGTACTGCGCATGGGGGCACTCGTCGAATCGTCTGTGTTACTGGCCTACCAAGGATTATTCGAAGATAACTTGGCTGCAGCAGCACAGATTGCAGTCCAAGATAAAGAAATCGATCGCTACTACCGTCAAATCGAAGTGGACTGCATTCGAGTAATTGCACTACAGTCTCCCGTAGCGCAGGATCTGCGGTTGGTGAGTACTCTCATGCAAGCGATCCGAGATTTGGAGCGCATTGGCGACTATGCTAAAGATCTAGGCGAGTTAGCAATGCGGTTAGCTGCCTATCCCCCTTTAGAGGATCTGGACCGCGTTCAGGTGATGACCCAGCGATGTCGGCTCATGCTCAGCCACAGTCTGGCAGCCCTGACCAACCTCGATGCCGAGTTGGGCTTGCAGATTAAAGAGCAGGACGATGCAGTGGATGACGACTACGACAGCCTCTATACTTCGCTGGCCCAACGGTCGGATGTCCGAGGCCCCCTCGAACCCTATATGCTCGTGCTATTGATGATTCGCCATCTGGAAAGAATGGCCGATCACGCCACGAACATCGGTCAGCGGGTCGCTTACGTTGTGACTGGATCTCGCCAGTAAGCCTTCGTAGGACTTTCGCTAACGCAATTTGGTCTTGTCTCCGCTCCCGATCCAAATCCTCTCTCCCACCCATTCGACGATTGCCTTCATGGAATTTTCTGTTGCTCAACTGTTCGCGCAATTTCAACCGATTCCTGACGACGCGACCCCTCCCCTTCTGACCCGCAGCGACCTCGATCGCGCCCTCGACATCGCCACTCCCGCTCAAGCTGAGGAATTGGATATTGCCCTCAATGCGCTGATGCGGATTGGCTACATCGAGAGTAAGGCTGGAGACGCCACAACCTATTGCCTCAGCAATAATGACAAGCTGGTGGAGGGACAGTTGCGCTGCTCCAGTAAGGGGTTTTGTTTTGCCATCCGCAACGAACCGGGGGGCGACGATGTTTACATTCACGGCAGCAATCTGAATGGGGCCTGGAATGGCGATCGCGTCCTGGCCCGAGTGATTAAAGACGGCAACCGCCGCCGCAGCCCCGAAGGCCAAGTTGCTGCGGTGATCGAGCGGGTCAATCCCACCGTTGTGGCTCAGTTGAAACAGACGGAGAAGGGGTTTAAAGGGGTCCCTCTCGACGATCGCCTCCTGTTCGAATTGGATTTGACCTTTCCCCCCCCCGAACCGGCGACAGAGGCTGCCGAGACCTCCTCTAGTACCCACCTACCGCCAGAAGCAGAAGCGGGCAAGTTTGTCTATGTAGAAGTCGAACGCTATCCCCTGGCGCAAATCCCCCCCCTCGGTCTAGTGCGAAAAGTGCTGGGGAGCGAGAGCGGCACGTCGATGGATATCGATTTGGTTTGCTGCAAGCACGATTTGCCGCAGGAGTTTCCCGAATCGCTTGAAACGGCAGCAGTCAAAGTGAAGGGCAAGCTCACTAAAACCGATCTAAAAAAACGGCAAGATTGCCGCAACTGGTACATGCTTGCCCTCAGTGGGGACGGAGAACCCGCCCAAATGGCCCTGAGTTTAGATCAGAAAATCAATTCCACTTGGCGGCTGGGCATTCACATTACTGATGTGGCCCACGCCCTGCTAGCAGATCACCCAGTCGACTTAGAAGCTCAGGAACGCGGTCTGGCCACCCACCTAGAAGAGACCACCCTTCCTTTATTTCCCAGTCGCGTCCTGCAACAATGCAGTTTTGCCGCTGGGACCGAGCGCCCAGCGATCTCCGCTATCTATAACATTGCAGCCGACGGAACGATTAAATCATTTGAGATTCGCCTCACTTCAGTAAATTGTGACACTCGGCTGACCTACGGTCAGGCTCAATCGCTACTGGAGGCCGCCGACGAATCGTCAATGTCGGATGCGGCGCGCTTGCTCAAACAGCTTTTAGCCTTGCAGCCTGTGTTAAGGCAGCAGCGTCACGAGAAAGGGGGCTGGGATGTGGCCTTGTCTAGCTCTCGAATAACAGCAGATGAAGGGAATGGCTCGGTCTTGGGACTCGATCCGCAGCAGCCACTAGAGGTCTTAGCGAGCGAGCTGCAAGTGTTGGCCAACCACACCATCGCCTGCCATCTGAAAGAATTGGGGGTTCCGGCCCTTTTTCGTACCTGTGCGGCTCCAAGCCCCGAAGCCATGCTGTCTTTCTTGCGGCTGGCAGAGAATATGGGACTGGGCTTAGAATTAGCCGACCCCGAAACGGTAACGGTGGCAGATTTGCAACGGTTTGCCGATCGCATCAGTGCTGCCGATATTGCTGACCAAAACTGCATCCCCCACCTGGCTCAACAACTCACTGCCACCCTCCCCGTCTCCACCGAACAAGCAGAGCCTGTCCTCCATGCCGGATTGGGGCTGCAGCCCTACTGTCACGCGACTGCCCCCCTAGTGCGCTACGTGGATTTGATGAATCAGCGGTTGCTGCATGACGTCTTGACTCGCGGACGCGATCGCCGTTCTTCTCGGGTCAAAACGGGGGTGGATATTGGCAGCAGCACCTGTCACGGTCAGATTAACTGGAATGTGTTAACCCCTAAACGCCAGAAAGAGTGGGCAGACTTGGTGGAGTACAGTGTAGAGCATTTGAACGATCGCCAAGCCCTGGTGCGAGAAGCAGAAACCGAATTGGCCGGTCTGAAACGTTCGGGGTATATGCAAAAGCATATTGGCGAGACGGTTTCGGGTCTAATTGTCGGAGTACAGAACTACGGCATCTTCGTGTTGACCGATCCGGTTTTAGCGGAAGGGTTAGTTCACGTCAGTTCCCTCAAGGATGATTGGTACGAATATCGCAATCGCCAGCAGGCATTGGTCGGACGCAAGAGTCGCCAGCAGTTTCAGCTGGGCGATCGGATTGAGGTTGAAGTCAAAGGGGTGGATTATTACCGCCGCCAGATCGATCTCGGCGTTGTGGGGGGCGGCAAAGTGTATGAGGAGGAAGAGGAGCAGTCTTAACGCACCCCAAGATCTGCCGAGAATGCCCGTTTGCAGCCACAATTCTGCTGTTGAACTGCAATCCCAGCTTGCTAGCGGCGATCGCCGTATTGACCTTCGTCGTAGCGCCGACCGTATTGGCGATCGCCGTGGCGCCGCTCTTCATTGGGCCGATCGTCATAGCGATCGTAAGTGCCGTAATTGCGATTGGGAGGCTGCGGAGTCGTTTCCCGGACACTCGACTTATCCTGCGGTCCAATCGCAGACAGCGCCGAAGACGATAGCCCTTTCGCACCGACATATTCCAAATTGCGCTGGCGAATGGTGGTGTCGTAATTGATTTTAGTGCGGCCTTCCAATTGACGGACCTTTTGCCAAGCATCTAGCAACAGCGATGCCGCCTGCTGCTCGGTATAGCCATTTTGGGAAGCGTGCCGAATGGCATATTCGTCGGCTGCCACCTGTGCTTTCTGGCCTTTCTCGGAGCGACGCAACAGTAGGAAGGCCAGCACTGCTAGAGCACCGGCCAAGCCAATGCCCAAGCCATCAGACATCTGCATTTCCACCAACAAACCCGTCGTCCCTGCCCCCAACAGTGCGGGATAGAGCAACAGGGCTGCCCAGTTATTGCCCATAGCTGCTTCAGTCGCCAAACTGGCTTCCCGCAGAAAATACAGTTTTTGCTGATCGCCAGAGAGCTGACGCCAGCGAGCTAAATCGATCGCAAACCGAGATTGGTCTTGCCAAGGAAATCGCCACAATGGCTGTAATACCCGGCTTTGCTCTTCAGTGCCCACTTCGAGCGCGACATCGGGCCGGATTTCGTACGGCAAAAAGTTGACCAGGCGATCGAAATTGTCGAGTTCGTACATTCCAGTGTTGCAGTGTAGGGGGGCAGTTTCAAATGGCGCTTAGCAGTTAGAGGCTAGGATACAGCGGATTGCCAAAGCTACAATGTCTTCTCTGTTATAGCTCGATCCTGCGATCGCTTTGCTTGCCCGAGGCGCGATCGCTGTCAGCGCAGCCAAAGCACTGCTGTGGCGGAGGGGTTGCTGCGTATCACTTTTATAGATTTGTTGACATCTTGCAGGTAGCGGTACAAGTAGAACTACTATGAACGCTACACACTCTTGTTGAATCGCAGCCTTTTGCACTTGCACGATTGCAACCGCTGGCAGAACATCGTTTCGAGCTCGATCGCGAGATTGAATCTGCGGGCGGCAGTCAATTTCACTCATCTATTTGGGTGCAACAGTGGCCATCGATGTTCTGATTCTGGAAGCCCATCCCCTCGTTCAGTTGGGGTTGGTTCGCATGTTAGAAGAACAAGCACAATTTCAGATTTGGGCTGTGGCAGACTCGGCGAATATGGCGCTGGCTTTATTGCAGCGGGGCCTGTTTGAAGATCGCTTGCCGGATGTGTTGCTCATGAGTCCGGCGATACCGGATATTGGCCGCAGTCTCAATTTTGTCCGTCAATTGCAACAGTCCAATACGCGCGTACGCATCTTGGCATTATTGGACGTAGGCGATGCTGCCCGCTCGCAGGCGGCTGCTTTGGTGAACAGCGGCGTGCAGGGATGCTGTCTCAAATCCAAGCCTGTCTCCCATATTTTGCAAGCACTCTCTGCGATCGCCTCCAACACCTGTTGGATGGATCTAGAACTCAATGATGCTCAACCGAGTTGGGGCGATCGCTACCGCCAAGCGGCTCCGACCTTTCCCCATCGCTCGCTGCAACTGTCCAATCGCGAGCGCCAAGTGCTGCGGGAGTTAACTGCGGGCAAGAGCAATCGCGAAATTGCCACCACTCTAGCGGTCGCTGAAAGCACGATTAAGTCTCATATTGTGCGCATTCTGCGCAAAATGGGCGTCCGCGATCGCACTCAGGCAGCCGTGTGTGCAATGCGAGAAGGATTGGTTTGAGTTACTTGGCCACTGCTGCCTGCAAAACGTCAGTTCGACAAGTGTCTGGCCCTCAGGCTGCAAACGGAGCAAATACCTGCAAACGGCGCAAATACCTGCAAACGGCGCAAATACCTGCAAACGGCGCAAAGATCGAGCCTTAATTCAGCACCGCCAAGACAAACTCAACCCTCATTCCCCCCGTTCGGATAGCGGTACGTAATCGACATTGCGTTCGCCCGTGTATTCCTGCGTGGGGCGGAATAAGCGGTTGTTTGAAAGCTGTTCGCGCCAGTGAGCCAGCCAACCCGCCACCCTCGCGATCGCGAAGACGGGGGTGAAAACATCTTCGGGAATGCCTAATTTGGTGTAGACCAAGCCGGAATAGAAGTCCACATTGGGGTAGATGCCTTTGGCTCCCAATAACTCTTCGCAAACCGCTTCCACCTCAATGGCAATGTCGTAAGTTTTGTCGTGGCCGAGGCGATCGAACAAGTCTTCGGCTAGCTTGTGCAAGACCTCGGCACGCGGATCTTTGATCTTGTAGACGCGGTGCCCCACCCCCATAATGCGCTCTTTGCGGGCTAGACTTTCTTCCACATAGGGGCGGGCGTTTGCCACGGTGCCAATCTTACGCAGCATTTGCATCACCTGTTCGTTGGCACCGCCGTGCAGAGAACCGGAAAGAGTTCCGACGGCAGCGGCGATCGCCGTGTAGGGATCGGCCAGCGTCGAAGAGGTCACCAACGTAGAGAATGTAGACGCATTGACCGTATGTTCGGCGTGCAGAATCAGGCAGACATCGAAGATGCGGGCTTCCCAAGGTTTGGGGACGCGACCGGTCATCATATAGAGAAAATTACTGGCATGGTCGAGATCGTCGCGGGGGTCGATGGGATCGTTCCCCTGCCGCATTTGGTGAAACGCCGCCACCAGGGTGGGGAATTTAGCCAAGAGGCGCACAACCGTGCCGTGAACGTAGTCGTCGTTAAAATCGCTGATGGGGTAGAACAATCCCAATCCGGCCACGCAGGTTTGCAGGGCATCCATCGGGTGCCCCGACTCGGGAAAGCACTTGATCATGTCGCGGATGCGATATTTAACTCGGCGGTGAATGCGGATGGTTTCGTCAAACTCTTTCAGCTCTGAGGCTGTGGGCAATGCGCCAAAGATCAGCAGATAAGCTGTTTCAATAAATGTGCTGTGGGCGGTGAGCTGCTCGATGCCGATGCCGCGATATTCGAGAATGCCCTGATTCCCGTCAATAAAGCTAATGTTGGAGCGAGTTGCGGGAACGCCTTCTAAACCGGGTTTGTAAGCGCCTTCTGACATGATTGCTCCCTGTGTGTGGACAAAGTGGCTGCACGGCAGGGCCTTTATGCTGTCGGTTGCCAACGCTATCCGATGGAAATCCAACTGCGACGATCGGATTCTATGCCTACCGCACGGGAATCCACTAGTGCATGTTAAGCCTAGCGTTGTCCTGGCAAAAGTCTCAAGCGGGTAACTCCGCCGTATGCTGTGCGAGATGAGCCGAATGCTAAGAACGATGAGCGGGAGCCGAGGGAACTGCGGCCTGACAGGTAAGATTGTCACGAGTTCTTCACTGGTATAGAGGCGCCGATGCAGCCCCGATCGCTCCTGAAAGGTTTTGCCGCAGCGAGTACCGCTGTGGTGGTGCTGCTGACCGTTGCTGCAATCTGGTTGTTGCGTTTGAGCCCCTTGGGATTGCTGCACCAGTCAGCCACCCTGCCCGAGATCGTGCAGTTGGTCCCCCGTCAGTCGATCGGGTTTGTAGCCCTGGCTGCGCCGCTGCCGCGTTTGGAGCGATTGCGCCGGTTTGCCACCCCTTTGGGCGATCGCCGTCGCGCCCGTCGCGAATGGCAGCGCTACTTCTCCGCTGCAGGCCAGGGACCACTGGCTGAATTTTTGCAGGCGGCGCAGGTGGATTTCGATCGCGAAATTCTGCCTTGGCTCGGAGATGAATCGTTAGTCATGGGACTTGAGGCTAGCTCGGAGCGCCCTGACTATGCGATCGCCCTGTCCACCCGGGATCTCGATCGGTCCAATTTCCTGCTCAATCTCCTATGGCAGCGCCAATATCTCCAACGGGCAACGGACCCGATTGAAACTTATAAGGGCGTTCAGATCTTGACGGTGACTGACGGAGACCGGTCGTGGGCAGTCGCCGCAGTGGGCGATCGCTATGTACTATTTGCCACTTCAGCTCGGGGGGTGCGCGAGGCGATCGACAGTTGGCAAGTGCCCCGTTTATCCATTGTCAGTAACCCTCAATATCGAGCCACCGTGGCCCAGTTAGAGGGCGATCGGGTGGGGTTGGCCTATCTCAACCTAGCGGCGATCGCCCAAGCCACCGATTTCTGGCCCGCATGGAATACGCCGAATGGCCCACTGAGCGGATTGGCCTTGGGGCTGGGTATCGAACGGCAAGGGCTAGTTCTCGAAACCTCCCTTCACGCTACAGTTCCAAAGACAATTGCGCCTCGCGACAAAACCGAGAACTCCTCGCTCTCGACATTTTCGGCCTTGCCCGACAATACTCTGGCTGCTGTAATCGGATACGACTTACAACAGGCTTGGCGATCGCTGCAATACAGTTTTGACGCTAGCCCCCTGCCCAATCCTCTGGTCCAGAGTCTTGCCCCTCTAGAAGCCGAGACCCAGCTCGATTGGCAGCAGGATCTGTTTAGCTGGATGCGTCAAGCGTTTGCGATCGCCCTTTTACCCAGCGGCAACCATTACACCTGGCTGCTCGCCGCCGATATCGATCGGGCCAACCCTGCCGCGATCGCGGCCTTCGAGGCAAAATTGCGCGATTTGGGCATTCAGCCGATCTCTGTACCGCTGAGCAACTCCAAATGGGGAGAGGCGATCGCCTGGGTACCCGTGCCAGATTTCGAGGGAGAGTCCGACTCATCCTCTAGAGAGGCAACGTCGAATGCCGCAACTGCGATCGCCTATCGCTTGCAGCGGGGCAATACGGTCTATCTCTCGCCATCCCTCAGCGCGATCGAGCAGGCCCTCTCTCGCCCTTCTTTAAGCCGCAGCCCCGAATTTAAATCATTGGCTCGCAGCCTTCCCCGCAGCGATCGCGGCTATCTCTACGCTCGCGGGGCGGAGCTGGCTAGACAGAAACCGAACTGGGAAGAGGCGATCGCGCCGATTCCCTTTACCGATCGCCTAGAAGCGGTGCTGCTGGCTCTGGCCGAAACGGCGATCGCTCCCGAAGCCTCGGAGGTTGTTCCCCTCAAAACGGGTGCTGTGCCAGTTGTGCAAAATGCCAAAATAGTTATAAAACCGAACTAAGCTCCTTACCGGCGTGGGGGGGGTTGGGGTCAATGCTGCAGGTGGAGAGAGTGACAGACGGCGATCGTGCGAGGACCGACCATTGAGCGAATTTGACGACCTCCTAGAGTGGACGGACGAAGCCCAGGAAAAGTTTCGGAAAATCCCCTTTTTCGTGCGCACTCAAGCGCGGCAGCGCATTGAAGCCCTCGCCCGCAAGCGCGATGTGGATATTGTCACCGCCGAGCTCGTGGAAGAAGCGCGTCAAGAATCTGGGCAATAAAACCGTTGGGGATGCTGCCAGTTTGCCGAGCGTCGAGCTCGACCCACAGCTCTCAACCTGTCCCAATAGAAGAAGCCTCGGGCACGCCCGAGGCTTCTTTCGTCAATATGGCGGCGGACAACTACCTGCCCCAGAACGCCCTAGCTCGCTTGAGACGCAGGCTTGCTCTTCTTCGCAAACATCCCTTGCAGACGACTCACCAGAGTGCTCCAGGTGATGCGCAGGAGGCTGAGGAACCAGTTCCCCTCGAGCTCTTTAAACAGCTTCATGTTGAGGTGGAAGCTGTGGTTGGCTTCAGCCACAATTTTCTGGGCCATTGCCTCGCTGACCGGCAAACTATCCATTGCCGCACGGTACTTGTTCTTAAACGGACCGGGATTGGGAATCGCCTCAAACTCGTAGAAATTCAAGCCGCGTCCATCTTCCAAACCCATGGCGCGCTTGGCAATATTTTTGAGGATCTGACCGCCAGACAAATCGCCCAGATAGCGAGTGTAAGCGTGAGCCACTAGCAATTCGGGCTGCTCGTCCGACACTTTCTTAATGCAGTCTAGATACTCGACGCAAGCGGGAGAAGGCTTGACTTCGTCGCGCCAGTTTTGGCCGTAGTAGAAGGCCAAATCTTCTTCCAAGGTGCCTTCTCGCCACAGCTCGGGAAAGTAGAGCTTACTGAGGACGGGGTGATCGCGATGGCGCTCGAATTCAGCCTCGATCGCGGCGTAAATGAAATAAAAATTCCCAACCAGCTTGCGATAAGATCTTTTCTCGACAACGCCAGCTAAAAAACTCTTGATAAATCCGACGTTTTCCGCCATCGTATGGGACTCCTTCGTCCCTTCCCGCAAGAGGGTTGCTAGTTGATGACTCACTCGGCCTCCTAATCTCTTCTAATTCAGATGCAATGAAAAACAGGTGTTGATTCAGGCTTGAAGAATGGTAAATAAAATAACCTTAAAAAATGTATACGTCCTGCCACAAGTAGCTTTGAGGGACATATTGCTCTGACTCCTACATAGAATAATGGGGCTAAACGCGACCGTACATTAATAATCTTAAACTTTCGTTATCTGCTTTCCATGACAGGAACCCCGCTTGCCGGTAGTCTCCCGCACAACTTGTCCCTGCACGGCGATCGCTTGAATTGAACCATATCCCTGCATCCTTAATGAGAATAATTTGCAGTATACCGCAAATCATTCACGCCAATGTGGAGCGGCTCCCCGCCAGAAGCTGGCGGAATTACCCAGCAGTTCCTTGCGTTCTGGCTTGACGCACCATCGCAATCAGAGTTTGGTGGGCGTCTTCAGAGTCTTTCAACTGGCGATCGAACGCCACCCGTACTGAGGTGGCCCTGCCGTTGACGGTGGCGGTGATGTCCATCCCCTGAGGATCGATCGCCTCTAAGTGGGCGGCACTCACATTAGCAACACCGCCGTAGACGGTGGCGTAGAGGGCGATCGCCTCGGCGTGATCGTCGTTCATGTGTTGGCAGATGCGATCGCTAATTGCGGGGGTGATGGGGTCGGCCATAGATCGAGAAACCTTAAATGCAAGACTCATCTTTAGTTTTAACGTCCCATTCACACTTTTGCGGTAGCCTGTTCGAGAAGTTGTGGCGGAGATTCGCGACAGTCTATGACGGCAGCACAACTGTGGCAGCGCTATCGAGAGTGGCTCTATTTCCATCCTGGCTTGGGGCTTTATCTAGATATCAGTCGGGTGCGCTTTACTGACGAATTCATGGCTTCGATCGCCCCCAAACTGGTCGTTGCCTATGACGAGATGGACCAGTTGGAGGGGGGGGCGATCGCCAACCCCGACGAGCAACGCATGGTGGGCCATTACTGGTTGCGGGCTCCCGAGCTGGCCCCCACGCAAGAGATCGCCGCCGGCATCGAGCAAACCATCGCCGATATCGAAGCTTTTGTCGAACGGGTTCATAGCGGCCAGATCTTTCCCCCTACGGGCGGCAAGTTTACAGATTTACTCGCGATCGGGATTGGCGGTTCTGCCCTCGGCCCTCAATTCGTCTCAGTGGCTCTGGCTCCCGATCGCCCTCCTCTCGCTATTCATTTCATCGACAACAGCGACCCCGATGGCATCGATCGCGTCTTGAACCAATTAGACAATCGTCTGAGCACCACCCTCGTGACGGTCACCTCCAAGTCCGGCGGCACCCCCGAGCCCCGCAACGGCATGAAAGAGGTCAAGGCCGCGTTTGCCAATGTCGGTTTGGACTTCGCCGCCCATGCAGTTGCCATTACGGGCGAAAACAGCAAGCTAGAACAATTGGCCCAGGCTGAAGGGTGGTTGGCCACCTTCCCGATGGATGATTGGGTGGGGGGACGCACCTCTGAGTTTTCGGCAGTGGGTCTGGTGCCGGCGGCGCTGCAGGGGGTCGAGATTCGGGCCATGCTGGCAGGGGCCAAAGAAATGGACGAGGCCACCCGCAGTCGCGAGTTAAAGCAGAATCCAGCAGCGTTGTTAGCGGCCTGTTGGTATTGGACGGGGGACGGCAAGGGTCAGAAGGACATGGTGGTATTGCCCTACAAAGATCGTCTGATGCTGTTTAGCCGTTACTTGCAGCAGCTAATTATGGAGTCGCTGGGCAAGGAACTGGATCGAGCGGGCAATGTTGTCAATCAAGGGATTGCCGTTTATGGCAATAAGGGCTCGACCGACCAGCATGCTTACGTGCAGCAGTTGCGGGAGGGGGTGAATAACTTTTTTGCCACCTTCATCGAGGTACTGGAGGATCGCAGCCAGCCTGCGGTGGAGTTGGAGCCAGGGATCACTTCGGGAGATTATTTGACAGGCTTTTTGTTAGGCACCCGCAAAGCACTGCACGACAAGCATCGCGATTCCATTACAATCGCCATTCCTCGTGCCGATGCTCGCAGGGTGGGAGCTCTGATTGCCCTCTACGAGCGGGCGGTGGGGTTCTATGCCTCGTTGATCAATATCAATGCCTACCACCAGCCGGGTGTGGAGGCGGGGAAAAAGGCGGCGGCGACGGTGTTGGAGTTGCAGCAGCAGGTGATGCAGGCGCTGGCTGGCAGTGACGGGATGAGTTTGGAGCAGTTGGCGGCGGCTGTGGGTGGGGATGAGGCGATCGAAACTTGCTATCAGATTTTGCGGCACTTGGCTGCGAACGATCGCGTCCGAGTGTTGGCGGGCGATTGGGGGCAGCCGGAGAGTTTAAAGCTGTCGGTGTAGGGGAATCGTCCTCGGCATACACGGCACACAACGAGCTGGATGTTGATAAACCGAGTCTAGTCTGAAACCCGTAGTTTTGATAAGACATCTATTAGTCCCTCTCACTAGCGCTGTCGATCGCTGCATTCGCCCCCTAAATCCCCCATTCTGGGGGACTTGGCGACAGTGCTAGCTGGGATTGGGAGACGAGGAAGACGAACCGGCGAATCAGCGGTCATTAAAGTTGTAGAACGAAGCCAATAGCCTCTCACAAGTCCCCCACTGGTGGGGGATTTAGGGGGCCGAGTGCAACATTTCAGAAACTCCAGTCTCAATGTGGACGCGGTTGAGATTTTCCCGATCGCGTTTCTGCAGCGGGGGGTTTGCCTTCGCCATAGACGAGGGACTGGAAGCGGGGGTGCGATCGCAAATCTTCAAAAGCAGCATTATTGCTTGCCCATTCACAAATCATTTTGGGTTCAAGCTGGATTGCTTTTTCTAGACTGACTGTCGAGAGCAGCATCGGGGTTTGATAGTTGAATAAACGTCAGTTCGACAACTGTCTGGCCCCCATCCCCTAACCCCTCCCCCCCCCCCGCCGAAGCGTGGCGTCAGCCGTAATTTTGGGGGAAGGGGAACAGAACGGTAGATGAAGGACTTGAGGCCGTTTCTCCCCTCTCCCAAATTTGGGAGAGGGGCTGGGGGTGAGGGCAATGCAGAGTCATCGAACTCAGGTTCCTTGGGTGTCATACCTGTAAATTGTCGGAACTGCTTGCTCAAATGGCTGTGACTGTTAAACCCACAATCCAAAGCAACTGCCACAATGCGGCGATCGGTTTGTTTTAACAACCGCTTCATCGCGGTAATAAATCCGTGGTTTATGGCAGCTTTTTTAGGACCCGCTGCGGCTAGTCTGTTGCTTGCAGTTGTTGGTCTGAAGGGACGAAGCGCCACCCATCAACTCACTAGCTTGGAGGCTAGAGGAAACACCTGTGAAAAAAGTCGCTGTATTTGGCAATTCTGGAGGAGGAAAGTCGACTCTGAGCAAGCGTTTGGCGACAATGACAGGATTGCCTTTGATTGCTTTAGACCTGCTGAAGTACAGGCCCGGCGGTGGAGAAGTTCCCGACGAAGAGTATAAGGTAGCCCACAACGAACTCCTCCAGCAAGAGCGATGGATTGTTGATGGATACGGGTCATTAGAGACAGTCTGGACGCGACTAGACGTTGCAGATACCCTCATCTATCTAGATATGCCAGTTCTCCGACATTATTGGTGGGTCACTAAGCGATGCTTGAAAGGTCTGGTTGTTCCGCCCGAAGGTTGGCCCGAGCATAGCCCGCTGTTGCAAGGCACGCTAAATAGTTATTACACCGTTTGGCTGTGCCACAAGAAACTAACTCCTAAATACCGCGAGTATGTGAATACAGCAAAGCAAACGAAGAGGGTCTATCACCTTCAATCTCCTCGCGATGTGGAAGAGTTTTTCCAAACTGTTGAAGCGGAGATCGCACCTTGAATTTTGGAACTTATGCAGAATCTGTTATTCGAAGCGGCGCTCGCTAAAGGTCGATCGCCCCGATTGGTTTTCAATGGCGTCCACAGTGGCTCGCGAGGCCGCAACAATTTCTCGTTCGGGGCCGCCCAGGTAAAGACGACCGAAGCTACCGACAGCGGAGACCTGCAGGATGTTGATGGAAGCGGCTTTTTCGGCTTCATTGGCCGCTAAGGCGGCGTAAGCGGCGGGTTCCACTTCCATCACATAGAGGGCTTGACCGGTCAGTAACATATTGCCTCGGCGGGTGCGATTGACCAGTTGGGCGTGGTGGGGATCGACGTTGCGGATGATTTGGCTGGAGACGAGGCGGGGTTTGAGGCAGTCTTGGCGGCGGACGCCGAGAGCATTGAGGATGGCTTCTCCGGCGACGCGCACTTCTGCCTGACTGCTGGCATGGATTTCGAGCAGGCCGTAGAGGCGTTCTACCACTTGGATGCCGGGGCGAACGACGGCGGCTTTGACAGCTACATCGGTAATGCGATTGATTTCGATGCCGGGGGAGATTTCGATCCAGAGGGAGGTGTCGCCTGGAAGGGGCAAGAAACCAACGGAGACGGTGCCCATATAGGCGGCATGTTGCGATTGCAGACTGTCAATGTAGACGTAGCTGCGCAGTTCAATTCCCAATGTGGTGGCTCCGTTCGGTCAGTTGCGAAATGTAAACGCCACCTGAGTGTACCGTGTCGTCGGAGGGTGGGAGAGAGAGGGCGATCTCGCAGAAGTAACGAAAATGGCGATCGCGATAAACTATTGCTGAAGCGTCGCAACTCTCCGATATGAACGCTCTCACCGTGAATCTCAAGCCCGTTTTAGAACTGTCAGACGATCAGTTCTACGATCTCTGTCGGGCGAATCCAGATATCAAGTTCGAGCGCAATCCCCAAGGAGAACTGATTATCATGCCGCCAACGGGTGGAGAAACCGGCAAGGTCAACATTGAAATTGCTGCTGACTTCGTCATCTGGAATCGTCAAGCGAAACTCGGCACGCTCTTCGACTCTTCCACAGGTTTCAAACTGCCCAATGGTGCAGACCGCTCCCCCGACGTAGCCTGGGTCTGTCAGGAGCGTTGGGATGCACTGACCCCCCAACAGCGAGAAAAATTCCCTCCCCTTGCCCCAGACTTCGTCTTAGAACTGCTCTCGCCCAGCGATCGCCTCCCAACCATTCGAGCCAAACTGCAAGAGTATATCGACAGCGGCGTGCAACTGGGCTGGCTGCTCGATCGCCACAGTCGCACTGTGGAAATCTATCGCCCCGATCGTGCAGTTGAGGTTTTGCAATCTCCCGATCGGCTTTCTGGTGAAGATATTTTGCCGGGTTTCGTCCTGAATTTAGACTGGGTCTGGTCGCGAGATCCCTGCAATGACTGATAGGCACACCCGGTTAGAGGGATGGTAGGACTCAGACATTGGGGTGGTTCGAAGGGGAACTGCGCTCGTTGGAGGTGGCTGCTATAGCGTTCGCGTAGAGGCGATCGCGCCTGCGGGCGAGACCGGATGCGAGGGCGAGCAAAGATCGGGGTGTAAGACTGAAAAACTATGTTTTTCAAGGGGTTGAGCCCTTTTCAAGCAAGGGCGATCGCGGCCAAGATGGGCCTGCAAACCAACGATAAGTTGTTTAGCAGGGTACTTCTTATGAACTCTGTATTCCCACTTCGACGCTCCACCTTATTGGGTACGGCCCTCGCCCTCGGAGCACTGGCCTGCAGTACTGGCGAAGTTGCGGCGATCGACTTTCGCGATACCAGCGGCCACTGGGCCGAGCCCTACATCGATATCCTGTCCGATATGGGTATTCTGGGGGGCTTTCCCGATGGCACGTTTCGACCGAACGAGCGGGTGACGCGGGCCCAATTTGCCACGATCGCCAACCAAGTGTTTCAACGACAGGCGGCTGCAGGCTCTGTTCCCTCGAGCGCGGCTCCCTTTCTAGATGTGCCCCGCAGCCACTGGGCGAGCGCCAATATTGCTGCCGCCAACGCCAGCGGACTGGTGGCAGGCTTTCCCGATGGCAGCTTTCAACCCGATCTCAACGTGACGCGGGCTCAGTCGCTAGTCGTTATGGTGAATGGCCTGCAAGTGCCGACCGTGCCCGTTGCCGAAACCAATGGTCTGTTGAGTCAATATCGCGACGGTGCTGTCGTCCCGGCCTGGGCAGCGAGTTCCCTCGCCACCGCCGCCCAGTTGAATTTGCCCGCCAACTATCCCGATCCCGCCCTACTGGCCCCCAACCGATCGGCCTCCCGCGCAGAAGTGGCGGCCTTTGCCTATCAGACGCTGGTCAGCCAAGGGGCGATCGCCCCCCTCGCCAGTTTCGCCCCTACTGGGCCAACAGCCGTCGCACAGCTCCCCCCTCGTGCAAACAGTCCCCAGTCCCGCTCCAACAATCCTCAATTCGATCTACAAGTGTCTTCGGGACTGGCGGCAGGTACCCGTTTCCCCAGTGCCACGCTGGCAGCAGAGCGCCTCTTCCTCGATCCTGACGAAACCCGTCCCTTCTCCATCTTTGCCTTCGATAGCGTGCGCAACGATCGCAGCGAGATTGCCATTCCCTACGGGGCTCGCATTGACGGTCGGTTCGAGTCAGCCCCTGGCGGCGTGAGGTTTGTGGCCGAGACGATCGCGATCGATAACCAGATTTATCCCTTTGCGGCTCAATCCAGCATCCTGCACGATGTCAAAGACCCGCGTCAAACCGGCACAGTGCAGGTGGTTCAAGATGCTGCCATTGGTGCTGCGGTGGGAGCGGTCCTGGCGGGGGTGGCGGGCGATCGCGCCATTGCCACCGAAGAAGTGTTGGCGGGGGGAGTTGCCGGAGCGGCGATCGGCAACATTACTGCTCCCCGCGTGGTGGTCATCGATCCCGAAGACCCCATCGAGTTGCGTCTCACGCAAGGGTTTGAGGGCGCATTTCAATAGTGCATGGGGTGTTCGGCGCAGGCATCCGTTCGCGGTTGCAGCGCCGGACCTATCCGCTCAATTTCTGCTGGAGTTGGTTAGTCTTCGTCGCCGCGATTGGCAGTATCGAGCACTTCGCAGGCGATATCGACGGCACAGGCCTTATGTTCCCAAACATCGCGAGCGGGCTGTTCTTGAATTGCCCCAGCCAGTCGGGCTTGGGTGTCGGCATAGCGATAGAGGGCAAACAAAATCTCTTCGAGATTGTGCTCTTCCAACAGTTCCAGCAGACTGGCTTCGAGTTGAGGATTGTCTGACATCGGTCCAACCATTCCAAGGAAACTAGATTCTGGAGTGCAGATAAGAATCGCTGTGCCGCAAGGAGGTGTATCGGACACCACTTAGCATCTTCATTCGGGGAAAAATATAACCAAATCGGCAAGGCAGTGGAGGGAGATTGCTGCAACTACCCTCCTTATATGCGAGGTTAGTGTTCCCATGTGAAAGCTTTGTGAATCAGGCAAAGGCGATTGTGGAGGTTGGAGAGATGAGCGCTTGTGCGGAGCTGTGCAAGCAAACAGCGATCGCCTTTTGAGAATTCCAGTACGAGGGTTGCTAGTCCAGTAGTTCGAGCTGGACAGGACCGAGGCCGGCGCGAAGGATACCAATCGCTTCGGCAGCGGCTCTAGAGAGGTCGATGATGCGATCGCTGTGGGGGGGCATGCGATCGTTGATGCGAACTTCGATCGCCTGTCCGGTTTGTTGGTGGGTGACTTTGACTTCGCTACCGAAGGGGAGTTGGGGATGGGCGGCAGTGAGGGCGTTGGGGTTGAAGGGTTCGCCGCTGGCGGTGGGGCGACCGCTGTATTGTGTGCCATACCAGGAGGCTGTGCCCTGTTGGATGGGGGTCGCTGTCGCTGAGGGGATTAGAGTCGCGAGCAGGGCGATCGCAAGGGTGGCGAGGCCGATGGGATGGAGGCGAGTCATGGATGGGTGTCTCGTAGGCTTGAAGTTAGAGTAGCCGAGAGAATGGGGTAAGGGGATTTGAGGGATGCGATCGCGAGTGGGACGCAAGTCTGGCTTCCCGATTGGGATGCAGCTCTACTCGCCGCAATAGACAATCAGGTCGATTTCGACATTGCCCTGCCCCGCTAAGCCCAGCACTCCAACCGTGGTGCGGCAGGGCAAGCGACCGGGCTCGAAATAGGAGGCATACACCTGATTTGCCACATCGTAATCGCGAAAATCCGTCAGAAAGATTCGCACCATCACCACTTTGTCAAACCCCGTTCCCGCATGTTCTAAAACGAGGCGGAGGTTTTCCATCACCCGTCGGGTTTGCGCGGCGATCGCCCCCAATGCCATCTCCCCTGTCTCGGGCACTTCCGAGAGCTGCCCCGTCACAAACAGAAACTCTCCAGCCCGGACGGCATGGGAGTAAGGGGCAACCGGGGGTAGCTGCCCCTGCGGCAAGGTGATGTATTCCAACACGATCGGCTAGCGCTCCCCGAGACTCAACGATTGTTCCACTCGCTTGGCGGCAAAGGCCATGCCGTAGCAAAACACAAAATAAATAATGGCCGCAAACACCAGTGCTTCCTGCTGCGTGCCCAGCCACTCGGGCTGGTTGTATACCAAACGGGTTGCCCCCAACAGCTCCACCATCCCCACAATGAAAACGAGTGAAGTGTCTTTAAACAGGGTGAGAAACTCGTTCACAATCGCCGGTAGCGCCGCCCGCAACGCCTGCGGCAAAATCACTAACATCGTAATTTGAAATGGGTTGAGGCCCAATGCCCGCGCTGCTTCCACCTGTCCGCGAGAGATGGACTGCAAGCCGCCGCGAATGTCTTCCGCCACGTAGACAGCCGTAAACAGGATAAAACCAATGATGGCGCGGATGAGCAGGTCTACCGAAATTCCCGCCAAAAAAATCGGCACCATCAGCCAAGCCGCAAACAGGAGAATCGTGAGAGGAATCCCTCGAATCAGTTCGATCGCCAGCGTGCAAAACCACTTCACCACTGGCAAGTCATCATTATTGCGCCCCAAGGCCAGCAAGACGCCGATGGGAAACGCCGAAACCAAGGAAGCTGCGGCCAAAATCAAGGTCAACAACAAACCCGTGATGACCTGTGTATTCAGCGGTTGCAACCCCCACAATCCACTCACGAGGATGAGAAAGACAAGCGGCAATACCGCCAGCCAACTGGCCAAAGAGGCAATTTGCAGCCAACTGCGCTTCCATCCCAGGATTAAGCCTGCAAACGTAGCGCCGCAGACCGCAGCCAACAGCGGCTGTGCCGCCCCGAAGGGAACAAAGGCCAGTAGCCCCAAAAATCCCCCCGTGCAAGCGACATAGACCATCAACAGCCCCTGCCACGCCCCGCCAGCAATGCCCAGCACCGCCATCACGAGGCCAAAGACCAACCACACCCGCCACAGTTGGTCGGCAGGATAAGTGCCGCTGGCAAACAGTTTGAAATTAGCGGAAATGACGCCCCAGCGGGTTTGTTCGTCAAACGCCCAATGCCAAAATCCCCACACGACCCACACCACGATCGCCACCGACAGCAGGGTCAGGATAGTGTTGAACCAAGAATCAAATAGATTCTGCCGCAGCCACTCGGCAGGGCTGAGTTTGCGCTCGGGAGGTTTGGCTGTCTCGGGATTGGATGCAATGGTCGTCATACCTTAACGCTCCACCAGTTTGACGCGATTGTTGAGCCAGTTCATGAAATAGGACACCCCTAGGTTCATCGACAAATAAGACACCATAACAATGGCAAATACCTCCACGGATCGCCCCGATTGGTTAATCACTGTGCTGCCGATGTTGAACAGATCGGAGTAACCCACGGCGATCGCCAAGCTGGAATTCTTAATTAGCGTCAGAAACTGCGTGTTTAAAGATGGCAACATAATCCGCAATGCCTGCGGCACAATCACCAGCCGAAAAGTATTCAATTCTGACAAGCCAATCGCGCGCGAAGCTTCCCACTGACCGCGCGGCACCGCCAAAAATGCCCCCCGCACCACTTCCGCAATATAAGCTCCCGTATAGGTCACCAGCCCCATCATCACCGCCAGAAACTCCACAGAGAATTTCCATCCCCCCCGATAGTTAAAGCCCCCCAGCACGGGCACATCCACCGCCAGCGGCGTCTCGGGAGCAAAGTTCCAAAACCCCGCACAGACTAGGACAAACCCAAGCCAGCCCGCCAGCACGGGTATACCGATCGTCGGGAAATTGGGACGATCTTTCAACAGCTTGGGGACAGCCCAGAGCACTGCTGCCGCCACAATCAGGGTGGGAATCAGCCACAAGCTGGGGGTCAAGCTGGGAAAGTTGAGGCCGCGATTGCTCAAAAACACCACATCGAACAGCGAAATACTGCTGCGCACTCGGGGCAACTGCAGCAACACCCCCTGATACCAAAAAATGATAATCAGCAGGACGGGAATGTTGCGAAACACCTCCGTCACCACCCCGGCTAGCTTCTCGGCCAACCAATTGCTGGAGAGGCGGGCCATGCCCAGCAACAGTCCCATAACTGTGGCTAGCAGAATGCTAAAAAATGACACCCACATCGTATTGATCGCGCCCACCAGTATCGCCTTGAGATAGCTGTCGGAGGGGGTGTAGGGAATGCCTTCGCCAATACCAAAGTTAGCGGTGTTGCTCAAAAACTGAAAGCCAAAGCTGAGGCCCAATTCATCCAGGCCAATCCGCATATTGCGGTACAGCACCCCTGCCACAAGGGCGATCGCGATGATAAACAGGACTTGCAAGACCACTTTAAGGGTCTGTTCGTCTCGCCACCAAGGGGGACGGGCGTGGGTTTCTGCCTGCAATTGCGATGCCATGACTGTGTCCGAGCTACAGGGTTACGATAGCCGCCATTATTTCACTCAGCAGTAACTTTGCCTGCACAATTTCGTCGGATCTACTGAATGCCTTGCTCTCAATCGTAGTTTTGGCCTGATTCTGGAGGCGATCGAAGGAATCAGGCAGTTCGGACACTGCTGCACTCTCGCCTCAGCCTGTTGCAAGCAATCTAATCTACAACTTTTCAATCGGAGCCAAGCGGGGATCGAGAATCTTTTGCTGGCCCAAACCAATAAATTTGACCGCAATGGAGACCTTATTCCCCACACCAAAGACGTGGGTGATTTGCCCTTGACCGAATTGACTGTGTTCCAGGCGATCGCCCACTTTCCAATTCGCCACCGTCTGAGTTTTTACCCGAGGGGTAGGCTTCTGTTGCTCGGCATCGCGAATACTCTTGCGCATCAGTGCCGGTTCTTTCTTTTGAGTCGGCAGGGCGGAGTCAGACAGGGGCAGTAAGGCAGCTTGGGGCAATTCAGTCAGGAAGGGGGACGGCAAGGCCAACTCGCGGCGACCGTAGAGGCGGCGGGCTTCGGCATGGGTGATGTAGAGCTGTTCTTCAGCGCGGGTGATGCCGACATAGCAGAGGCGGCGCTCCTCTTCCATTGCTTCGGCATCGTCCTGCGAGCGGAAATGGGGGAACAGTCCCTGTTCCAGGCCCACTAAGAACACGACTGGGAATTCCAAACCTTTGGCACTGTGCAGCGTCATCAGAGAGATGCTCTTTTCTTCCTTCTGTAAGTCTTCGAGGTTGCTGCTGAGGGAGGCTTGGGAGAGGTAAGCCGATAGGGTGGGATCGTCGCTTTCTTCTTGAAATTGTTGAACGGCGTTGAACAGTTCTTGAATGTTTTCCAGGCGACTTTCCGATTCATCGTTATTTTGCAATTTCAACTCTCGCACGTAGCCCGATTCGTCTGCCACAATTTCCAGCAGCCTCAGAACGGTGAGGGTTTCGGCTTGCGATCGCCAATTATCTACCATTTGGGCAAACTGAATCACCTTGCTACTGCTGCGACCGACCAAGCTTTTGACCGAGGTTTCGTCCGACAGAATCTCCCACAGGGGCATACCCAACTGCTGCGCTGCATCCTGTAATTTGGCAACGGTGGAAGAGCCGATGCCGCGCCGGGGAGTGTTGATAATGCGAGTAATGCTGAGGGTGTCGGCGGAGTTGTGGATGACTTTGAGATAGGCCAGGATATCTTTGATTTCTTTGCGATCGTAAAAGCGCAGGCCCCCCACAACAGTGTAGGGCAAGCCCCAACGCAACAGTTGGTCTTCGAAGGGGCGGGATTGGGCGTTGGTGCGGTAGAGAATGGCGAAATCGCCGTAGGAGCGCGATATCTCGTCTTGTTGCATCAGGGCGCGGATTTGACCGATCGCAAAATTGGCTTCGTCCTGCTCGTGTTCGGCCCGATAGTAGCGAATGGCGTCCCCTTCGGGGCGGGTGGGGCGCAAGACTTTATCGATGCGTTCGGTGTTGCGTTGGATTAGGGCGTTGGCCACTTGCAAAATATTGGCGCTGGAGCGGTAATTTTCCTCTAACTTCACCAGGGTTTGGGTGCGATCGTCGGGCTGCCCGTCGCCAAAGTTGTCTTGAAAGCCCATCAGAATGCGATAGTCGGCACCGCGAAAGGCGTAGATGGATTGGTCGCCGTCGCCGACGGCAAAGACAGAGCGATCGCGCCAGTCCCAATCGGTGCGGAGGCGATCGTTGGTGGTCAGCAGTCGTACCAGTTCGTATTGGGTGTGGTTGGTGTCTTGGTATTCGTCCACGAGAATGTGGCGGAACTGGCGGTGCCAGTAATCGAGCACGGCTTCGTTTTGCTTGAACAGCAGCATGGGCACCCAAATCAGGTCGTCGAAGTCGAGGGCGTTGTTTTGGGCCAAGACATCTTGATAGCGGCGGTAGACTTCGGCGATATTGCGTCCGCGAAAGTTGGGTTCCTGTTGTTCAAATTGGGAGGGGGTGAGCCCTTGGTTTTTGGCGTTACTGATGGCGTAGCGGACGGAGCGGGGGTTGAATTTGCGATCGTCTAGTTCCAGATCCCTGACGACGATCTTTTTGACGGCATCGTTCGAGTCGGAATCGTCAAAAATGGAGAAATTGCGCTGCCACTGTCGTCCGCGTTCGTCTTTAAATTTCTCGATGTCGAAGCGCAAGATGCGCGAGCACAAGCTGTGGAAGGTGCCGATCCACATGGGCTTGATGAGGTTTTTGTAGACTTGCGATCGCAAGCGGGTCTGTTCCAGTGGCGCGAGGTCTTGAAAGGCTTTGCCAAACTGCTCTTCTGCTCGGCGATCGGCAAAGAGCTGCTCGATGCGCTGCTTCATTTCCCGCGCGGCTTTGTTCGTAAAGGTGACCGCCAGGATGTGTTCGGGGTTGACCCGATGGTTGAGGACGAGGCTGGCAATGCGATAGGTGAGGGTGCGTGTTTTGCCCGAACCTGCCCCTGCCACCACCAGCAACGGTCCTTCGTAATGGGCGGCAGCCCGCCGCTGAGCGTCGTTTAGGTGACTTAAGTCCAGGCTGGAGGTAATGGGCATGGAAACCAATGAGGAATACAGATCTCTTGCACTATAGTATGTGCGGTTTCTGAAATCGTTGTGGCGTAATGGGATTGTTGGATTGTGGGTTGACCGATCGCCGCTCCCTAAAGTTGAGGCAAAATAGTCGCTGTCTCCCCCAGCCTCAAGCGCGGCTTTGAGCGTTGCCATGACTCACTCCAAGTTTTATGTCTTCATGTTTGTGGGGCTGTTCGGCGCTCTGGTGTTGGCTTGGCTGGTGGAGACGGGGCTGGCGTTGCTGCTATTTGGGGCGATCGCGCTGGCGGTTGGGTGGATTGCGGTGCGCTGCGACGGTGTCAACCGCCGCTTAAAAGCGGTGAAGCAGGGGCGCGAGTACTTTCGCCAAAGTTTTGAAGGGCGGATCGAGTTGGCCGATCGCCTCTTCGAGGTGGCGATTCAGTATGACGATTTGGGCCAGCTTGCCGAGGTGGTGCCTTCGTTTGCAGAGGAAGCGCCTTTATACGCAGCTTCGATTCTGATGGTCGATCGCCTATCGAGAGAGGCGATCGCGATTTTGGAGGAACAGCCGGATTTTAGAGATCTGCCCGTCTATTTGCAATTGAAGCAACAGGTGAACAATGCCCGCGATCGCCTGCATCGCGAGTGCAAAAGCTTTAACGAGGTTGCCAAAGTCTATAACTCCAGTCTGGAGGAAAGCCCCATTTCTTGCCTGAAGCGTCGGTTGACTTATCCCGCAGCGCCTACGATTGCGTTGAGTGAAAGGCAGGTTTTAGAGACGTTGGACGAGTTTGACAGTGCTGAAAGTCCGCTGTTGCGGGATCTGTTGAGTGGTTTGGGGTGGTTGTTGATGAGGTGGCGTCCAGGCGATCGCCCTCAGTCAGTCGAGCTGGAGTCTTGAGAGCGCGGTTCTGTCGGGGCGATCGCGGGGTCTTGTGATGGCAATTGGACGTTTTCGTAGATGAGGGCGATCGGGCAACTGAAGTCCAGGCTTTCGAGGGCGATCGTGTCTCCGGGGCCGTAGGCTTGGAAGAGCCAGAGGTTGCCGTTGGTGCGGCGGAAGCATTCGACGCCGATGCGTTCGGATTGGATGAGGACGTATTCTTGCAGGGAGGGGAGTTTGCGGTAGTGGGAGAATTTTTCGCCTCGGTCGTAGGCTTCTGTGCTGGGGGAAAGGACTTCGACGATGAGTTTGGGGAATTGGACGAATTGGGTGGCGGTTTTGTCGCGATCGTCGCAGCTTGCCATTAGGTCGGGGTAGAAGTAGGGGCCTTGAGGACCGAGTTGGCATTTAACATCTGACGTGTAGGCGTAGCAGCCCCGTTGGTTGAGGTGGGGGTAGAGGGCTCGGTAGAAGTTGAGGTAGATGAAGTTGTGGGGGATGGAGCCGCCGGTCATGGCGATGATGTCGCCGTCGATGTATTCGTGGCGCAGTTCTTGGCGGGCTTCCCAGTCTAGGTATTCTGCGGCAGTTAGCTTGGGGGATTGGAGGGCAACCATGACAGTGTTCTCTAGCTGGTTCTATTATCTACGGGTGGCTCGTAGGTGGCAAAATGCTCGCGGAGTAAGTCGTGCATAAAGCGGTATTGACCGCCAATGCGCTGCATGAATCTGAGTTGGGTTGCATAGTTGAGAAAGCGGGCATAGTTCCAGGGCACAGAACCATTGAGCCAAAGGAATAGACGCAGCAATACATGTTGGATAACGGGAGCACCACTAAAGATAACTCCAAACATCAGACTGACTCCAAATCCTGCCATAATAAGATTCACCCATCTAAAAGCCAATTCCTCTTGATAGGGAAAACCAAAAATGAGTATAATTAGCAAGCCAAAAGGCCAGGAAAACAGAGAAATATACAGTATATTTTTAGCCGAATTAAAAACTCCTTGATTAGAACTAGTTCGATATTCAATTAATGACTCCAACCCCAAAATCATCCCTATAACCAGTCCAAAGCTTAGTCCTAAGCTCAATAACAGTATCGATCTTGGAAACAGGCCCCACTCCGATCCTGTCGTGAATCCTAAAAACAGCTCCAAGAGCAGCGCCAATGAAATTCCTAGAGTCAGTCCGAAGCCTAGCTTCTTCCAAAATAAACTTTTTCTAAAATTAATCTTACTGAGATGAAGTGATTCTAGAGGTCTGATGTTTAGCTGTTTAGATAGTCCCCAAATTGATCCTCCAATTAGTCCAGTAGCTAGCATCCAGTTTTGACTTCCAGCGAGTGCTACAACGAGTGCTCCGAGCGGTGCTAGAATTAACACCAAGAAGAACCCAAAGATCAGTCTGTAAAGAAGTTTTATCCTGGCGCTTTTTAGCCAAAGGTTGGGTTGCATCTGTTCGATCAAAAATGAAGTTTTTGACTCATATCTAAGTTGTCGAGCCAAACGAGCCAACCACAATCGAGTCTGCTCTCGACCGGGAGCTTCACCGCCTGAATACCCACTATCTTTTAAATCTCGGTCAAACTGTACGTCAATATAAGCTTCAAACAGCTCCTGACGATTTCGAATGGGCTTTCCTCGATAAGACGCCACCATAATCGTCAGCAAAAATGGAGCCCTTGCCAGCGCCATCAACTCGCGATCGCCCTCCAACAAAGGCCACAGCCCCGATCGCTCCAAAACCCCTAAATAATCCCGAATCTGCCGATCCGACAGCGGCTGCAAATAAATCGCCCCATTCAACCGAGCCAGCGTTACCCCACCCCGATCGAACTCCTCCTTGCGACAGCACACCACCCCCTGCCGCCGCACATCCTCTTGCAAAAACTCATTAATCGCCGCCACACACTCCACCTGCCGCTCCATCCCCAACTCATCCAACCCATCCAACAGCGGCAAAATCGCATTCTGCTTTACCCACATCCCCCCCTTCTGCACCGGCAAGTTGTAGAGTCCCTTCAACTGCCCCACCAACCAAGCCGCAATTGTTTGGTTACTATCCTTCCAAGCCGACAATTCAAAAATTACTGGTACCGGATCGCCATCGCTTGTCGCCGCCCGCTCCAACAAATCTTTCGCCAACTCCAGCAACATCGTGGTCTTACCCGACCCCGGCTGTCCCAAAATCAACAACCGCCCCTTCACATCCACGCGATCGAACACCTCAACAACCGTTTCCCTTGCCTCTAACGCCACCTCAGGGCGATCGCGCACTTGCAAACGGCGATCGGGCACAATCTCCAGCGGCTTGCGTCGCCCCACCGCCTCATTATTCGCCGCAAACTCAACCGGAATCAGCTCTTCATGGTGCAAAGAATCCTGCCACCGCTGCGTCACCTCCACCGTCACTGCATCCAACAAAGCCTTGCGAGCCTGCTGCAACTCCTCCGGTGTCGGAGACAACAACCCACCTAACTCCCGCCAGCTTCTGACGATATTCACAAGACCTTTGAGCAGCTTTTCTGCAGCCTCCACCCACTTCACAAGACCCATCCATCAACACCCCCCGATCGCCAAAACTGAGCTGAATGCCACCAACCGCTATTCCCAACTCAATACGAGTCAGCATAGCGACATTTCCAGGAGCAATCGCATATTAGCTTCGCAGTTATATTTATGCATTATTGAGTCAATGTATATTCCGGTACGCCATTTGCTTCGCATCAGGATTGCTTGCAGCCAGAGAAGAGATAACAAATGGACCGGAAGAGTTTCGGTCGCTGTGGAAGAACAAACTAGACCGAGTCCGCAGTGAACCCGGTCTAGTGTCAAAGGAGGGGAAAAGTCCCAAGTCGCTTAAACGGTAGCCGACGAGCCCGAAACTTCGCCCCGATCGCCTGCCCAAGTGACCCAACAATGGCTGGCGACATGAGGATTTTCAGGAATCTCGCCGGGTTTTAAGTCGCTGCCCGCAATATCGGCTCCAGTCAAGTCTGCCCCCGCTAAGTCTGCCCCCTCAAACTTGGTGTTTCTGAGGTTGGCCCGTTGGAGGCTGACCCCCTCTAGATCGGCATTCTTGAAGTTGACCCCTTCTAAATTCGCCCCTTGAAGCTGGGCGCAGCGCAGATCTCCCCGGCTCAGATCGACCCCGGCCAAATTGGCCTCAGATAATTCCGCTCCAATCAGGTTAATATCCACTAGATTTGCTCCAGCTAAATTGGCCCAACTCAAATCGGCGTTAGTCAAATTGGCATGTTCCAGTCGGGCATCCCTCAAATCGGCATAGCTCAGATCGGCATGGCTCAGATCGGCACGGCTCAAATCGATGGGCGACAGACTGGCTCCTTTTAAATCGGCGGCATGCAGTCTGATGCCGACATACTTCCTTTGGCCGTGACTGTAATGGTTCAAAAATTCGCGCACGTTCATATTCAACCTCCCAAATGATTCATCTCGTCCTCACATCAAGTTGTTGTCGTTGCCAATGGCAGGATTTGATGGGCGCAGTCTTCCCTCCCACCCAGGGCAGAAGGGGATAATGCTCAATTCGACGCTGGCGGTTTTGAGGCGATCGCCCGCTGCCACTGACAAGCTCTCTTCAAACCCGAGTTGTGCTAGCTAAACGCTCGGGCGATTTCATCAGTGCGGGCCGCCATAATAAAATCATTGCGATGTAACCCGTGGATGGCATGGGTCCACCAGGTCACCGTAACCTTGCCCCACTCCGTCAGAATGGCGGGATGATGGCCGACTCGGTCTGCTGCTTCGCCCACCCGCTGGCTAAATGCTAGAGCAGATTTGAAATCGGCAAAGAGATAAGTGCGCTCGAGACGATCTTCGCCATTGGATTTGACGATGTTCCAGTCGGGAACTTGAGGGGCGAGTGCGGCAATCTCTGCCGCGCTCGCAGGGGGCATATCCCCTCGGCAAGGAATGCAAGTTTGCTGTGCCAGTACTGCCATTGCTCTATCTCCTGTGCGAGCAACAGACGATATAACTGCTATTTAGATGTAACTGCTATTTAGATGTAACTGTTATTCAGATGTAACTGTTATTCAGATGTAGCCTTTATTCAATGTCGCTGGAGTCACAACCGAACGACACGCTCCGATTTGCTGAATCGCGTTGGTCCGATCTTAACGACCGCGATTGAAGAACCGCAACCCCAATACTGTCATACCTGAGGGCCAGACACCCGTCGAACTGACGTTGTCATAGGCTTGACGGAACTTGAAGCGCTTGCGGCTGGAGCGATCGCCTCAGTGAAGCCGGAGAAAAATTTTGCACCCGCAACGGATTCAGCAGTAGCGATCGAGAGCGATCGATGCAATTACAGCGTATCTGCCGACTTAGCTTAGGCTGAATAAGGTCACTATGCCGCAATTGCCGCCACCTCTGGGGTTTTCCAACATGTCTGCCGATACCCATACCGTCCGCATTTACCATCGCCAAACCGATCGCCATTACACCGTTGAAGTGCCGCGCGATCGCTATATTTTGCAGACTGCAGAGGAGCAAGGGGCAGAACTGCCCTTTTCCTGTCGGAATGGAGCCTGTACCGCCTGTGCTGTGCGCATTCAGTCTGGAGAAGTATTTCAGCCAGAAGCAATGGGACTCTCCCGCGACTTAAAGGCGCAGGGATACGCGCTACTCTGCGTCAGCTATGCGCGCTCCGAGCTGGAGGTGGAAACCCAGGCTGAAGACGAAGTCTACGAACTGCAATTCGGGCGCTATTTCGGCAAAGGTAGAGTGCGAGCGGGGTTACCCCTCGACGAGGAATAGAGCGCAGGCGAGATTGAGTCCTGACAAAGCATACAGTAGTCGATCGCGATTGAACCCGGCGATCGCCCCAACAAAAAAGCAGCCTCTCCAGCGGGGGAGACTGCTTTTTCAACACAAGTCTAGACGCGAGGGATGTCTGAGGGCATGTGCCCGAGACAGTCTACTTGCCCTGACTTGCAGTTTGGACGTAGAGAATGACTAAGAAAATGGCGGGCACGAAGACTACCAAGATAAACCCCAGCAGGCCCAGATAATTGGTTTCCATAAATCCGCTTTTGAGAACGCACAACGAACGTGCCTATAGGCTATCACTCCAGAGGCTCCCATTCTCGACAGCCTAAGTAATTTTAAGAAATATAAAGAGGGCGCTCGGGATGTATCGATCCCGCAGCATGAATATAGAATCACCTTTAAGCTTGGGGCTCTCCCCTGAAGCTGGCGCAATCGTGTTGAGGAGTGCGATCGATCGCCGATCGGCGATCGATGCCGAGATTCATCCTCAAGACTCATCCCAAATAACAAAGATATGCCCGAGTGCAAGTAGAAAGGAGGAAGCCATGACGACTCGAGTTGCCATCAATGGATTTGGCCGCATTGGCCGCATGTTTTTACGCAGTGTGCTACAAGCGCCAGGGGATCTAGAAGTGGTGGCTATTAACGATTTGGCTGACAAAGAAAACTTGGCCTACCTGCTTGCCTACGACTCGTCTCAAGGGGCGCTGGGGACAGATGTATCGGTGAATGACGCAGGCTTTGAGATTGCGGGCAAGCAAATACGGGTTTTGGCCGAGCGCGACCCTGCCGCCCTACCTTGGCAGGACATGAATGTAGACATTGCGATCGAAGCGACAGGCTTTTTCACCCAGCGGGTGGGGGCGGCCAAACACCTACAGGCGGGGGCCAAGAAGGCGATCGTTTCGGCTCCCTCTAAAGATGCCGATCTGACGCTAGTGATGGGGGTGAATGACGGAGACTACGACCCCGAGCGGCACGACATTATTTCGAATGCCTCCTGTACCACGAACTGCCTAGCCCCCGTAGCCAAAGTAATTCTAGATACCTTTGGCATCGAGACGGGATTTTTGACCACGACTCATGCCTTTACGGCAACCCAGGGCCTAATCGATCGCCCGGACAAAAAAGATTTCCGTCGCGGTCGCGCTGCTTCACTGTCGATTGTGCCCTCCAGCACGGGGGCCGCGACGGCTGTGGCCAAGGTGATTCCCGAATTGCAGGGCAAGCTGGATGGGATGGCGTTACGGGTGCCGACCCCGACTGGTTCAGTGGTGGATTTTGTGGTGCGCACGGAGAAGCCAGTGACGGTTGCCTCCCTCAATGCTGCGTTTCGGTCTGCAGCTGAAGGGTCGATGGCTGGGATCTTGGGGATTGCCCACCCTCATGCAGTCTCGACAGATATGATTGGCAATCCTCTCTCGTCGATTGTGGACCTAAACTCCACGATGGTACTGGGAGAGTACACAGCGAAGATTTTGTCTTGGTATGACAACGAGGTCGGATATGCCTCGCGGGTGAAGGATTTGGCCCAGAAGATCGGAGCTAAGCTGCCGGTATTGGTGGCATAACCCATCGCGATAAATGAGTTCGAGATCCTGCGGTTGCTGTAGTCGCTTCAATTCAAGTGACTGGGGGACGCCACCCTCAAATTCCGTTGCTGTTTCTGCAGGCATCGATCGCCAGCGACCCTAGCACTGCTTGTGGCAGAGCTAGAATGGCAAAATCGGCATTACAACCTATTGATTCGAGACGAGGGGACACAGCATGGTTGTCAATCGAGCAACTTCGGCAAAAGATAGAGTGCTAGCTGGCTTGCCCTACCTATTGCCAATGCTGCTGGCTTTTCGATTTGGAATAGCGCTATATTTGGCCGCGATCGAATGGTTTCCAGATGCTTATCGAGGGTCTGTGGCGATCGCGATCAGTCGGTTAATTGGCCTATCGGGGAGCTTTTGGCCCTCGATTGGCCTGTTCGCGATTTTTTTCTTCGTGGTGCGCAATCGCCGCTATGCATACTTCCTGCGATTTAACGCTGCTCAAGCCCTGGCTATTGGGATTGGGATTCACCTCCTTTTGGCTGTGCTCAGCCTATTAAATATCGTGGTGACGAGTAGCGGAAACTCTGCGATCTTCATGGCAATCTACTTAGCTACTTACGGGCTATGCCTGGTTTCCCTATTTCAGGTTGCCCGAGGTCGCCTGCCTGAATTTAACTACGTCTCCGATGCGGCAAAAGCGCTTTCGGCTTGAAACGACTCTACCCGGGGGACGCAACTGCTAGCCTCAATTGCGACCTCTTTCCATTCATACTCTGTCTGCAAATCGACCATCGAGCGGGCGTTTGTTGAGTTCGTTATGTTTGAGCGCGAGTGGCATATATAACAAGAAGCTGCTATTCAGCAGATCTAACTAGAAGCTGCCATAATAAAACAACATCAGTGGGCCAGAGGTTAAGAAGTAAAGTCTATACTTTTTATAGATTTTTGTTGCCCTCCCAATGCCATTCTTGGGTAGCCTGAGGTTGTCTGGATGTTCTATCTTTCGTTCGCGAGTGACCTCTACTCCTCTTCTACCCTTAATTCTCCAACACTCCAGCATGAAGCTACCGATCGCCAGACAGCAGGGCCGATTTATCAGTCTGCGGTTCAAGTTGCTGATTGCCTTCAGCATTGTGTTTACCGCGATCTTTGCAATGGTATTCATTCGCTCCTATCGGTATTCGACCGATAAAGCAATGGAGCGCCTGAGGGAGGATATGGAGGTTACATTGCTGGGGGCAGCGGCGGGGGTCGATGTAGAAGAGTTGATGGACTTATATGCTGAAGGAGAACCCAATAGCGAGCAATTTTCGGACGATCCGCGCTTTGAAAATCAGTTGGACTGGTTAGAATTGGTCCAAAGCATCGAACCCCGTGCTTGGCTGTATACCTACATTCCCGGCAATCGGGAGAGCGTTCGTCGCATTGGCGAGCCGGCGACGGGTTACGAAGTCATCTTTTTAGTGGATCTGTGGGCCGAGCGGGAAGCGGAGAAAGCGGCCAAATTTTTGGAATCCTATTCCGCAAGCCGCTGGATGGCCCAGAGCCTGGAAACCGGACAATTGATGCAGCGCCCGGAGCCCTACACCGATTTTTGGGGCAACTGGATCAGTGCTTATGCTCCCCTATTTGACAGTGCGGGCAATGTGGTGGCTGGCATTGGTATTGATATTGAGATGGACTATGTCCGAACGGTCCAGCAGGGAATTTTAGTGGGAACGCTGCGCTGGTTTACCGCAGCCTATGGTTCGCTGTTTCTGCTGATTTATTGGCTCTCGGGGGTGCTCACGAGCAAACTCACCCATTTGACGCGCTCGGCTCGCCTGATCGGGACTGGCAATTACGATATTGATGTGGGATTCGATCGCCCCAGTAGCTTTCCCGACGAACTGGATACACTGGCGGAGGTGTTTGATACCACCATCGATCGCATTCGCACCCGCGAGCAATTAATCCGCGAGGTCAAACAAACCGAAGACGAGATGCGCCATGCCTTAGAAGAAGAGCGCGAACTCAACGAGCTCACCTCCCGCTTTGTGTCGATGGTTTCCCACGAACTGCGCACGCCGCTGACAGTGGTACGAACTTCAACTGAATTATTGGAACATTATAGCGATCGCCTGTCAGAGGCAAAGCAAGAGGAATATTACCAGCGCATTCGGGGAGCCATTCAGAATATGGCGCAACTGATTGACGATGTCTTGGTGGCGGGAAAAGCCGAAGCTGGCAAATTAGATTTCGAACCGGTGCCGCTCGAGCTAGCCAAATATTGCCGAGAGTTGATTGAAGAGATTCGCGTCAACGTTCAGTCCAATCATACCCTTACCTTCGCATGGCACGGAGGAGGCGAAGAAACTGTGATGGACCCGAAATTACTGCGCATTATTTTGAGCAATCTCTTGTTTAATGCAATTAAATATTCGCCTGCCGGATCCACCGTCGAGATCGAACTGTTTTGCATCGATCTGATGGCAGTTTTCGAAATTCGCGATCGCGGTATTGGAATTCCCGTGGCCGACCAGCCGCATTTATTCAAGTCATTCCACCGCGCCCGCAATGTGGGAGCCATTCGCGGCACGGGATTGGGGTTGGCGATCGTCAAGCATTGCGTCAACCACCATCACGGACAGGTGACATTTGTGAGTCAAGAGGGGCAGGGGACGACATTTGTGGTCAAGTTGCCCTTAAAGCCGTAGCATTCGAGCTTTTGAGTTTTTCGAGCTGTTCGCCAGTTCCCAGTTACTCTCCGTTGGCACGGGAGATGGGTCGAGTCTCCGAGATCGAACGAGCAATAATAGGAATTGACACAGTGAAGCTGGTGCCCTGTCCGTATTGGCTGTAAATGGATAGTTCGCCATTCTGCAGGGCGATCGCTCGCTTGGCGATCGCTAGCCCCATGCCGGCACCGGGAGTGCTGATGGCATTGCTGCCGCGTACGAAGGGCTCGCAAATGGAATGCATCTCGTTTTCGGGAATGCCGATGCCCATATCGCGGACGATAAACTGGATCCGCTCGGCACAGCGACAATCTACATCGAATTGGATCGGGAGCAGTTCGGGGTGAGCGGTGGAATATTTGATGGCGTTGAGCAGGATGGGCCGTAGGGTGAGGGCAACCAGATGGCTATCGAGATAGACGGTGCCGCAAGGACCGCGAAAATTCAATTCGATCGTCCGTTGAGAAGCTGCTGTACAGTCCTCGATCAGATCGACACACAACTGCGGCAGATCCACAGGGGCGGGATGGAGTTCGAGTTGACATTCTGCATTGCGCAGACTGACGATTCGATCCAGGGTCAATCCCAAGCGGCGAACCGCCTGCTGCATGGCATCGAGATAGTGTCGTTTTTGTTCCTTTCGAGCAGCTTCGCCAAAGTCTCGCATCAGGGCCAAGCCCTGCTGTAAGGTGCTCAAAGGGCCTTCCATCTGATGGGACACGGTTTCGATCGTGGTTTGTTGCAGAGCCGCTAGCTGCTGCCCCTTCTCTAGTAGGTGGCGGTGCAGTTCGCTCAATTCGCGCTCCTGTTTGAGGGCCTGCCGCTGGGTCCAGATGGATCGGGCCAGCAGTGCCACAGAGGCAAAAACGGCTAATCCCATCCACCCCGCCAGCCACTCTAGTTCCCGCAGGGGGCGTTCGAATTCGGTCTGAGGGATAGCGATCGCCAGCGACCAATTGGGCGCTTCTTCGAGGGAGGCAGAAACAATATAGACAGCAGGCTCCCCCTTCCTCCGCAGCAATTGCACCGATCCATCGATCGCTGAAGCGGCGATCGCCTCCAGTTGAGAGCCGGAGCGATCTACCGCAATACCCTCTGCAGCGATCCCTGCTGGAGTCGCGGTCAGTGCGAGCGAGGGTTGTTGCGGGTGGAGCAATAGCAGACTGCTGAACTGGCCCATTAAGTCGGGATTCAGGGTATCGGCCAAGCGGCGAAACGAGACGGAACCCGCTAAGACTCCGGCAGGGTAGGGAGCTTGGGCTGGATCTACCTGTTCCATTTGCAATCTCTCCAGACTGATTTGGCGGGTTTGCAGGTGTTCGGGAGAGCGAAATTCAGCATGGTTGAGGGGTGGCCAAGACCAGACTGGAGCTGCGATCGCCACTCGCCACACCTCTCCTCCAGTCGTTCGCGATGGGTACGACACATAAACATTCCCCCGCATCGCGGGCTGCCAATACTCTAACGGGGGTATTCCCCGAGGCGCGATTTCCGCTCCCATCGTTTGGGTCACTCGAGCAGAGCCGTCTAGGTGGGTGAGGGAAAATTGTTCGAACTCGGGCATTGAGTCGAGCGAGAGTTGCAGGTGGGGTTCCGCCTGCTCCCATTGGAGCGATCGCACCGCAGGGTTGAGAGCCAAGGCCGCAATTTCAGCTTTACGAACCGCCAGCCAACTATCCACTTGTAAGGCTGTCTCGCGAGCGAGCCCTCGGGCACGATCGTCCAAGCCCAACCGCACTGTCTTCGAGAGGGTGCGATAGCTACCCGCTGCTGCGAACGCCACAGCAGCGACGATCGCAGCAGCGAGTAAATGCCTTGATTGATTTCTAGTAACTTTTTTTACTCTAGTCTGGGAAAAAGGCCAGACAAATTGAAGCTTGCGATTGAAATCCATCCGCCACACACACTGAATAGAAAATATTACTCTTGCATCTCTTTATATGAGAATAAAACTACAGATCCTAGTAACAGGTTAACAGAAAATTTCGCTGAGAATACTATTAAATAGCGATCGCCATCGATCGAGCTCGAGGAAGGTTGGTCGAGTCAGGTGAGTCAGGTCGATCGAGGCTTAGCAGCACTTCCCCTAGTCAGCCTCAAAATTTGCTCGATGCTGTCTCGATACTGTTCGATGCCGCCGTCCGCGCGGGCCACGATCTGTCCTCCTTCGAGAAAGGCGAAGATCGCGGTTGCCATAGCAGTGACACTCCCCACAAACTGAAACTCGCCCGCCCCCAGACCCTGCTCGAGAATCTGCTCCAAGCGCTGTAGATTGCCGCGATAAAACGCCTGGACCAATTGGGCAGAGATCGGATCGAGAGTCGTGAGAGCAGCCCCTAACATGCCGCACAGACAGGCTTTATCGCGATCGCCGCTGCCGAGGGTGGCCGCATATAGATCGCAATACCGACGCAGTTTGACTTCGGGGGCTACAGAGGTGGCCAGCGTGCGATCCAGCAAGTCAAAGAAGCTGCTACTGTAGCGCTGCAGCACTGCGACCACCAGATCGGCTTTATGGGGGAAGTAATAGTGAATACTGGCTTTGCGAATCCCGACTGCGGCGCTGATATCGGCATAACTCACAGCATTCACGCCTCGCCGCTGCATGAGTTCTTGAGCGATGTCGAGAATTTGAGTTTTGGTGCTCGCAGATGTCATCGGACAATGACTCACTACTGTCTATCGGGATGGATCTCCCCTTAGAGAAACAATCCCGTTGAAGTTGTAGAACTACCCGATCGACCCAGACCATTCAGCAGTGGAGGGGGGGTCTGCAGGCACTGGCTCAGTATCGGTACTGTCGCGGTCGAGTTGGGCCAAATCGGCCAGAGACCGATCGGAAATCAGCTTGCGCAATTGCTCTATCGCTGTCCGAGCTGGGGCAAAGTCGGGATCGAGCTCTAAGACCCGACTGTAATCGGCGATCGCCTCATCTACCCGATCGGAGCCCGCTCGAGCGGTACCCAGCGTGTGCCAAAAACTGGGGGTGTCGGGGGCGAGTTCGGTGGCTTTCAGGGCAAAGGTTTCTGCTTCGGCATATCGCTCCAGACGGCATAACACCCAGGCTCGATTGTTGAGGGCGATCGGGTCTTGGGGGGCGAGTTGAAGGACGCGATCGTAGCTGTCGAGAGCTTCCTCTAATTGGCCTGCATCGCTTTGGGCAATGGCGAGGCCAAACCAGGCCAAGGGCACTTTGTCATCGATTTCCAGCATGCGTCGGGCGGTGGCGATCGCCTCTTTCCATTTACCCAGACGGCGCAGGGCAGCAGCTTTGCCGTACAGTGCCGTGCCGTTTTTAGGTTGCTGCTGCAAGAAGCGATCGAAGCCTTTGACGGCAGTTCCGAACTTGCCCGCTTCACTCAGTGCAACGGCTTGGGCGTAAAGGGCAGGAGCGTAATCCGGCTGGATGCGCAGAGCTTCTTCGTAGTGAACTGCGGCATCGTTCCACAACCCCAATGCTTGAAAAGCCATCCCGCGCGCGTGCCAAGTTTTGTGGCTGTCGGGGTGAATTCGATAGGCGCGATCGAAGCTATTGACCGCATCGCGATAGCGGCGCAGGCGCAGGAGCAGTAGGCCGCGATTGTGCCAGGAGGCTGCCGATCGCGGTTGCAACTTGAGGGCAGTGTTGTAGGCGATCAACGCTTTGCGGCTCCGATTGATGGAGAGCAAGGCATTCCCTTGAGCCCGCCAGAGACGGGCAGTTTTCGGACGCAGTTCCAGAGCTTTGGTGAAGCAAGCGAGGGCCTCTCGATAGCGGCGCAGCGATCGCAGTAGATAGCCCTTAGCCATCCAGGTTTCGCAGCAATTGGGGGCGTATTTTAAGGCGCTGTCGAAGCTCTTGAGGGCGAGATTTTTGCGCCCCAACTGAGCCAAGCGAATGCCGCGATTGTGCCAAGCCACCGCTTGTTCCGGATCGCTCTCGAGCACTTTGTCATAATTGACCACTGCCGCCTTAAAGCGGCGCATCCGCCCCAGAATCAGGGCTAGAGTCAGGCGCACCTCTTCGTCGTAGGAGTTGATCGAGAGAGAGCCGTTATAGCTGTCGATCGCCTCTCGATAGCGCCGCAGGGCAACTAGGCTATCCCCCCTACGACTCCAAGCCGCCGCGAAATTGGGGTCGATGTTGAGGGCGCGATCGTAGGCGTCCAAAGCCTTCTCGAACTTGCCGCGATTGAAAAACTCTTGCCCCTTGTCGAACTGAATATCGGCGGTATTCCACTGAAACAACCGCTGAATAAACTGCAGGAGGGCAATTTGGCGGGTGCCTTCTTCGGAGGGGGTACCCTCCTCCTGACCAATAATTTGAGCGATCAGCTGTTGGATGCCCCGTACAAAAGCCTGAAAGCCCTTGACCTCGTCATCGGTCTCGGTAAACTGTTGCGTAATTTGGCTTTGCAGCCGAAATCGCTGTAAGTCTTTGGGAGCCTCAAAGCCTGGCTTGAGTCGGGCGATTAGCTGCTGTGATTGGAATTCAAATAGAATTGGGTCTTCTTCCGCGCCGACAAAATTGATGGGGGGGAGATGCCGCAGGGGGCGAGGCAGCTCGCAGGGTTCGTACAGCAGCGGCAGCAAGCGTTGATTTTGACTCTCGGGGGCATGGGGAAAACCGCAGTAGAGCTCGTCTTTCGGCCAAGGATTGCTGACAAAGTTTTCGGACAGAATTATCGCGATGAAGCGACAGTCATCGATCGCCCGCCGCAATTCCACCTTGCGGTTGTCTCCCGGCTGCAGCATCCAGCGATCGAACCACACCTTGCAGCCGTCGCGATCGAGCCGTTCTGCCAACTGGCGAGTCCAGCGGGCTTGAGCGCGATGGTAGCGCAAAAAAATATCGTACTTATAGTCAGATCCAGGACGCATACTGGGTTAGACTCTGCCATTGATTGCCCCCAGTCTATCCGATTCGACTCGCCTCCTCAGGCAGCAGGAAACGCAGCATCGGTATCGTACCGCGAAGGGTTAGCCTTCCCGATCGACTGGACTGATATGATAGCTAGGAAGCCTATAGCGTGAGATATTTGCCCGTGGCAGAGGAAAACTTGACTGCAGCCTCCAATCGATCGAATGGATCTGCCGACGCCCCCGTCCCCACCAAAGGCGATCGCAAGGACTTAGCGATCCCGCCCGCCAAAACCTTTATCGGCAATCGCCCCATTGCCTCCAATGAAGCCAAAGGGGAAGATGCTGTGATGGGTTATCTAGACTGAAGAGCGCCATCTGTTGGCCGAGATCGATCGCGGATATTAGAGACTCGTTTAGCGGTGAATTCTCTCTAGTGCCCGAACTCTGACTCCCGCCCCCCAACCCACTGGATGACCTACACCACTGCACAACTGATTCAATTTTTGGACCAGGAGCTGCGGGCCAACTGGAAAGGGGAGCGCGTGCTGCTATCTCCCGCACAACGAATTAACAATCCGGCGATCGCCAAAGCGCTCGACCCCGATAAATTGAGCAAGGTCTTTGCCTACCGAGATTTTCGCGCCCAAATTCATGCCTATCAACGAGAACACAAGGTCTCGGGCATTGTCTGGAGGACCTGTCGGTTTGACGGTCGGGAGTTGCACCTACCCGAATTGCACAATCATCTGGTGGCGATTGAGGGGGATAAAGAGATTTTGATGGCGGCCAAGTCCTCCGTTATCGACTTTTGGCAAGGGTTAACGACTGCGATGCAGTTTTGGCTGCCGGGGGAATTTCCTTTGGCGATCGCTTCTAGCGATGTACGAGATCGGATCGACCGAGCGGAATGGGCTATCCTCGATGCCGCTCGCACCGAGCTGTATCTGGGCCTGTGTTGGGGCAAGCCGGAAGAGTGTCATTGCGACTGGGCTAGGCCCGAATCGGGCTGCGATCGCGTCATTGCAGCGGTTAACGAACCCAGCTCCGTCAAGGTCTGACCGAGAAAACAACTCAGTCTCATAAAAAAACTAAACAAATCGATAACAAAAATTGTCTTGACAGAGTAGCTAGAAAATTCAGATAACGGTGGGGGTACGTCACGATTCTCCCCGCCTCAGCGAAACTGAATCAATCTGCGTATAATTCCTCCCCACCCTCCACAGGAGCCCGCTATGCCCGATGCTGTAGGCGTCGTCCAAACAATTGGATTCCCCGGTGTTTTGGCTGCTGCGGATGCGATGGTGAAGGGGGCTGAAGTGACCCTCGTAACCTATGCAGGGGCCGAGAGCGGTCAGTATTTTGTTGCAATTCGCGGCAGTATATCCGAGGTCGAGCAGGCCATGGCAGCGGGATTAGATGCGGTTGAAAATCAGGCGGTGGGGGCATCAGTGCTCAACCACTACATCGTGGCCAATCCGCCGGAGAATATCGTTTCGGTCTTGCCCCTCGAATACACAGAAGCGGACGAGCCTTTCCGCTAAACGCCCGTTCCCTCACCCAGTCCACAGGAGTTGAAATTCGTAATGACGCAAAAAGCAGTAGGCTCGATTGAAACGAAAGGGTTTCCCGGTATTCTGGCGGCTGCCGATGCCATGGTTAAGGCAGGTCGGGTCACGTTGACCTTCTACAGCCGTGCCGGTAGTGCGCGGTTCTTCATTGTTATTCGCGGCGATGTGTCCGAAGTTAAAATCGCGATGGATGCTGGTGTTGCAGCGGTGGAGAATGCCCCTGGCGGTTCTCTGGAATCGTGGGTGATTGTGCCCCGCCCTCACGAGAATGTGGTGGCGATTTTGCCCATCGACTATACGGAAGAGTCTTTGCCGTTCCGCGAGTCAACGGAGGGGATACCGACATTCGGGGCTCCTCGACCGTAGGGGGCACCCTCTTCACAATAGCGATGGTACGCGATCGCCTTGCGTTGGCTCGACCCAATTAACTGGCTGCCGTTGCGGCCACTTCAGGGGCACGATCGCCAGCTTCCTGCCGCTGAATCAGCTCGATCTTGTAGCCATCGGGATCTTTCACAAAGGCAATCACCGTCGAGCCGTGCTTCATTGGACCGGGTTCGCGCACCACTTCGCCACCCCGCGCTTTGATGGCATCGCAAGTGCCATAAATATCTTCAACCCCGAGCGCAATGTGGCCGTAGGCATCCCCTAAATCGTAGCTATCTACCCCCCAGTTGTAGGTCAACTCGATAACTGCCCCCTCCGACTCGGGACCGTAACCCACAAATGCCAAGGTAAACTCGCCGCCCGGATAGTCCTTTTTGCGCAGAAGCGTCATACCCAGCACATCGCAATAGAACTGCAAAGAGCGATCGAGATCTCCCACCCTCAGCATCGTATGCAAAATTCGCATGTCCCCTCCTAACGGCTTCGAAAATGAATGTACACCTGACAGCGACAACTCGTTCGACAAGTGCGAGCCAGTGACACCTGTCATGTTAGCTTGACTCCAGTTTCCGTACCCGAGCCCTCGTTATGTCTGCAGACTCTTTGCTCCGCACCCCCCTTTACGATCGCCATGTTGCCCTCGGTGCCCGCATGGTTCCCTTTAGTGGCTGGGAGATGCCCCTACAATACTCCGGCACGCTGGCCGAACACCGTGCCGTGCGATCGCAAGTGGGGGTATTCGACATTTCCCACATGGGCAAGTTTCTGCTGCGGGGAGCGCAGGTGCGATCGCAATTGGAGCGCTTGGTGCCCAGTAGTTTGGCGGATCTAGAGAAGGGGCAGGGGCGCTACACGGTGCTGCTGAACGAGAGGGGCGGCATTGTGGATGACTTAATTTTCTATTGTGGCGGAGGCGATCCCGAGCGGGCGGGATGGGAGGTTTGGGCGGTTATTGTGAATGCGGCCACTACCCAGAAGGATAAGGACTGGCTGCTGCAGCATTTGGAGGAGGTAGAGTTGCGCGATCGCTCTGCCGAGCAGAGTCTTTTAGCGATCCAGGGGCCTGAGGCTGAGGCAGCATTTCAGCCGTTGGTGCGGGACGATCTGGGGGCGATCGCCCGCTTCGGTCACGCCACAGTTGCCCTCAAAAACAGCGAGGACTTCGCTTTTGTGGCTCGAACGGGATACACGGGGGAAGACGGTTTTGAGGTCATGCTGCCCATTGCGGCAGGCGTGCAATTGTGGGATCGGCTGCTCGATGCTGGCGTGACCCCTTGCGGCTTGGGCTCGCGGGATACGCTGCGATTGGAAGCGTCGCTACATCTCTACGGCCAGGATATGGATGACGACACCACGCCGTTAGAGGCTTCCTTAGGTTGGCTGGTGCATTGGAAGCGCAAAGGGGAGTTTATCGGCAGGTCCGTGCTGGAGCGGCAAAAGGCTGAAGGACTCCCTCGCAAGCTGGCTTGGGTAACGATGGACGGTCGCGAAATTGCCCGCCCGGGTTATGACGTCATGGTGGACGGCAGCACAGTTGGCACAGTGGTGAGTGGCACAAAGTCGCCGATGTTGGGCAAGGGGATTGCGATCGCCTATTTACCTCCTGCGCTGGCCAAGTCGGGGACAAAGATTGAGATCGCCATTCGGGGCAAGCACTGTCCGGCAACGGTGGTGAAGCGTCCGTTCTATCCTCAGTAGATAGAGTTAGGCTAAAAGCATCTGTGCTCTGTGGGGGCAATTGCGATGGTTGGAGTGTTAGTGAAGGTGCCGTCTAGCATCACAGTGACCCCAGAGCAATTCGAGCAGTTGGCGGTAGCGAATCCCGATCTGCGGCTGGAGTTGACGGCTGAAGGACAATTGATTGCGATGCCCCCGACAGGAACGGAAAGCGGCGGTTACAATGCCGAGCTGACAGCTGACGTTGCGATCTGGAATCGCCGCGCGCGCCTGGGGAAAGTATTCGACTCTTCTACGGGGTTTACGCTGCCCAATGGAGCCATTCGCTCCCCCGATGTGGCTTGGATCGAGCAGTCTCGTTGGGATGCCCTAACTCTGCAGCAACGGAAGGGATTTGCACCCATTTGTCCCGATTTTGTCTTGGAACTGGCTTCCGAAACAGACGATATTGGGGAACTGCGGGACGAGATGCAGGAATATATCGACAACGGCTGTCGGCTGGGATGGTCGATCGATCCGCGTACGGGATGGGTGGAAATTTATCGAGGCGATCGCCCTGTCGAGCGACTCAAATCGCCCCAAACTCTGTCCGACGAAGCGATTTTACCGGGGTTAACCCTCGATCTGAAGGCTATTTTCCCCAAGGGGTTTGGGCGATCGCACTGAAATTTGAAACCTGTAGCAGTCGAAACTGAGGGCAATCTCGAAGACCAGTGGGAGGCAATTGCGATGACTGGAATGCTAGTGAAGGTGCCGCCTAGCTGCACGGTAACTCCAGAACAATTCGAGCACTTGGCGGCAGCAAATCCAGAGCTGAGACTGGAGTTGACAGCAGCAGGGAGATTGATAGTCATGTCGCCCACTGGGAGTGAGGGGGGACGCCAGAATGCCAGATTGACGATCGCGATCGGAAACTGGGCTTTAACCAGTCGCGCAGGAGAAATTTTTGATTCTTCTACGGGGTTTACGCTACCCAATGGAGCCATTCGCTCCCCCGATGTGGCTTGGATCGAGCAGTCTCGTTGGGATGCACTACCTCCACAGCAACGGAAGGGATTTGCACCCATTTGTCCCGATTTTGTCTTGGAACTGGCTTCTGAAACAGACGATATTGAGGAACTGCGGGACAAGATGCAGGAATATATCGACAATGGCTGTCGGCTGGGATGGTCGATCGATCCGCGTACGGGATGGGTGGAAATTTATCGAGGCGATCGCCCTGTCGAGCGACTCAAATCGCCCCAAGTCTTGTCCGGCGAAGCGGTCTTAGTGGGTTTGGAGATCCAGTTAGACAAGCTTTTTCCTGAAGGTTTTGAACCTCAGCCTTAAAGGCGATCGCCCCCACCACTGCTGTTATTCTCCCGCCCGCACCTTTTCCAATCCCCCCAAGCTTGATACAACTGACCGTAACAGGTTGCAGATGGGGGCCGCCCGTTTATGAAAATCGCCCAGTGGGCCGGATTGATTGCACTCTGTGCAATAGTGTTTCTGCTGTGGCAAGTACGGCAGCTCGCGATGCTGCTGTTTGCCGGGATTGTGCTGTCGGTGGCGCTAGATACCTTGGCCCGCGTTCCGCAACGGTATGGCATTAAGCGAGGACCTGCACTGGCGATCGCCATCTTGACGGTGCTGGTCGGTTTGACAGTATTGGGACTGTTGGTGGTGCCTCCATTGGTGGACCAAATTGCAGACCTCACTGCTTTGATCCCCGATGCGTTGCGTGAATTGGAAAATCTGGCAGAAGAAGCGATCTCTCGTCTGTCAGACCGGGTAGAGCTACCTAATTTACTGGAGCTATTCAATACCATTACGCCCCAAACCACTCGACTGATCGGCCAGTCGCTGATGTTTCTGAACAGCTCCCTCAATATTGTCATCGGCATTTTCTTGGTGGGCATCCTTACCATTCTGCTGCTGCTCGATCCCGCCTCCTACACCAGCGCCTTCGTGCGCATCTTTCCTGCCTTCTATCGCCCTCGAATTCGCTATATTCTCCATCGTTGCGATCGCTCTTTACGCGGCTGGGTGGTGGGCATTGTGATTAACTCCTTATTTATTGCCATCTTGAGCGGCTTGGGGTTGTGGGCTCTCGGCGTGCCGCTGGTGCTCGCCCATGCCACCATCGCCGGGTTGCTCAACTTTATCCCGAATATTGGCCCTACCCTAAGTGTTTTGCCCCCCCTGATCGTAGCTTTGACAGTAGACCCACTCAAAGCGTTGGGGGTCATTGTTCTCTATATCATTTTGCAAAACATCGAAACGGGGGTTTTGACGCCGTTGGTGATGGCCCGTCAGGTGTCGTTGCTGCCCGGGCTGATTTTGTTGGCACAATTATTCTTCGCCAGCTTCTTCGGTTTTCTCGGACTATTTTTGGCCTTGCCGCTGGCGGCGGTTTTGCAGGTTTGGCTGCGGGAGGTGGTGATTGTGGATGTACTCGATCGCTGGCACAGCGATGGTCTCGAACCCAAGAGCTTTGAGGTCGTACCCGCCTTCTCGGACGCTACACCCTTGTTAGCCCGGAAGACGGATGGCGGAGAAAGTAAACGTATAGACTCTAATCCCATAACCCCCGATCGTAAGGACAGTACTTACCCCGATTAGGTAATGGCTTTTTACTGCTCAGCTTTTCATGGCGCTCTTTCCAATCCCAAAAGCCTTGCTGACCCATCACCTTAGACCTCATTAAGTGATATCCCACGATCTCACTACTTGGCCGGGATAGTCAATTTTTCGAGGTGCCCTCAAGCATCTAGTTTTAGCGTTAATGCTATATTATTAACAAGTTTAGATCGATAGAGGTATATACAGAGACAATAAAAGTCAAAAGATAGGATCTCGATGGAAATTTACTGATGTTTTATAACAGGGTGGCGATCGCCTCTCCGGCCTGAGTGAACGGCAAGAATGAGCGATCGCCAATCAGCCAAACCTTACAGAACTTATCGAGGTTGGGCAAAAGGGGCGATCGCCGCAGCGGCCCCATGACTGAAGGTGCGAGATTCGCCACGATTTGGGACAATACTCCCGCCAAAGGGACTCGATATCGCAATTATGCAGAACAGGAGAATCTGAATTATTGGCCGGGAGGTCATAATGTAGCGCTGCTGCACCTGTTTGGGTTTTGGCAAGTCACCACGGGCAAACCCGGCAAGGGCAAAGGTTGGCGCGTGAAGCAGGTTAAACGGCTACCCTTGGGCGATGCCGTAGTGGAGTTGTTTCGGCGAGCCACGATCGCCAATCACTATATTTGGGAATCAAAATCAGATGTGACCGTGCCCTATGGGGAGATGCAATCGACCTTTCAGCCCTATTTCCCCGAGTGGCAAAACTGTTTTGCCCTACTTCAACCCGATACTCGCGAGGGAGTCTACACCTTCAAGGTCTCCCTCGGCAGCATCTGGAGACGGATTGCCATTTCTAGCGATCGCAGCCTCGAAGATCTCGCCTATGCCATTCGAAAGTCAGTGGATTTCGACTCCGACCATTTAGACATGTTTGAGTTTGCCGACGCCCTCGGCCGCCAGCGCGAGATTACCCACCCCTGGTCGGACAGCGGCGACCTATCCACCTCCGATGTGCGCATCGGCGAAGTGCCGCTGCAGGTGGGACAGGTCATGACTTACATCTTTGATTTTGGCGATTGGTGGAAGTTTGAGGTGTGCCTAGAGAGTGTTGATGAGAATGCGTCCAAACACCGCTATCTCAAAGAACTCGATCGCCACGGAGAAGCTCCACCTCAATATCCAAATTGGGATTATGACTAAAACTCAACTGGAGGCACTGGTATAAAACCGCAGCGCAAACCGCCAAAACTGATGGGCGGCACATAACAACCCTCCAGCCAAAACTGCAGCCCCCAACGTCCAGCCCAACTGCGCCCGCCCCACAACCGCCTCCGCCGGCACACTGGTGAGAAAAGCGACGGGAATCACAAACGTGAAAAAGAATCGATAGATAGCTGGATAGGCCACAATTGGATAGCGACCGGCTTCCAATAATCCCCGCAACACTTCAGTCACGTTATAGATTTTGACAAACCAAACACTGGTGGCTCCGAGAATAAACCAGAGACTGTAAAGACTGAGAATGCCAAAGGCAAGAGGGGGAAGACCGAATAGATAGGCAGCCGGGGAGAGATGGAGACGATCGCCGGCAAACAAGACCATCCCACTGCCGAAAAACACATCTGGCAATCCCCAAGGGGACATGGCTCGAAACGACAGTTGGAACTGACTGCTAATCGGTTTGAGCAAGACAAAATCGAGTGTACCCTCTTGAACCAGTCGCACGATTTTATTGAGATTGGGAGCCAAAAACGTATTGGAAAGGCCCTGCAGCAGCGTGAAAATGCCCAATACCACCAACGCCTCTTCCCAACTCCACCCCTGAAACGTATAGCCGGTCCGATAAAACAAAAACAGGCTGAACACACTGCCCGCCAAATTTCCCAAACTACTCAACGCCGCCACCACAAAATTGGCGCGATATTCCATCTCAGCCGCCAGCGCTGCGCCCCAAAACAATCCCAGCACCCGCAGGTAGCGCCACAACCCTGCCATCCCCTACGCTCCCATCGCCGAGTAGTGCCGCAACCCCCGCCGCCACAGCCAGCGATTCAGTGCCAGCAGAACTCCACCCCAGATGGCAAACACCGCGATCGCCTGCCCGATGCTTACTGGACGCCCCAACAGCAAATTGGCCGGAAAATCCACCAGATAGGGCAGTGGCGTCCACAACACCACCTGTCTCACTGCCTCGGGAAACACATCTAGCGGGGCAATCATGCCCGACAAGAAAATATAGAACAGAAACCACAAGTTGAACAGTGCCGTGGACCGTTCGATCCAAAAGGACGAGATTGCCAGCGTGTACTGAATCAGAAACCGCATCGCAAACACAGCCCCAGCCGCGATCGCAAACATCAATAGGCGATCGAGCCTTGGCAGCCAAAAGGCTGCAGGATAGAGACAGAAGAAAAAGCCCACGGCGATTGCAATGAATGGCGTGCGGGCGATACGTTCGGCAGCATGTCCGGCAAAATGCCGCCACACCGGATCGATTGGCTGCAGCAGGAGGGGAGAGAGCTTGCCCTCTAATATCTCTTTCTCGAAATCCCAAATCACCCAGACAACACTGAGTTGGCGGATTAGGAAGACCGCAAGAAAATAGCGGGCAAACTCCAGCGGCGATAGGGGGAAACTGCCCGTTCGAGCCGCCTCCATCCAAATGCCCATAACAATGAATGGCAGTGTGCCCGAGAGCAGCCAAAACACCAGCTCGGCCCGATACTCCAGCATGTAGGCGTAATACACCACCAGCAAGACGCGCGCCCTGCGCAACACCTGCCTCATGCCACGGCTCCCGCTCGAAACACCCGACCGATGACCTCTTCAACGGGGGGATCGGTCACGGTTAGGTCCGCCACCTCTAAATCTGCCAGTAGTTGAGCCACCGTGGCAGTCAGGCGATCGCGCTGCAGGACAAATCGAGCCTGCCGCCCCTCTAGCCCCTGTAATTCGCCATAGCTGCTCAATTGCGCTCGGGGGTAATCGCGGGCCAACTCCACCTTGACTTCGCGGTAGGGGGCAAATTTTTCCAGCAGGCTGTCCAATCTGCCATCGTAGATCGCTTGGCCTTCGTAGATGACGAGAACGCGATCGCACAGAGCCGTAATGTCCGCCATGTAGTGGCTGGTTAGCAAAATCGTGGCCCGATAGCGCTCGTTATACTGACGCAAAAAATCCCGCACCGCCACCTGAGCATTGACATCCAAACCCAGCGTAGGCTCGTCCAGAAACAGAACCGTGGGTTGGTGCAACAGTGCCGCCAGCAGCTCCGCCTTCATGCGCTCCCCCAATGACAGTTTGCGCACCGGTTGGGTCAGCTTGCTTTCCAGAGCCAGCATCTCGCTCAACTCCCCCACCCGCCGCTGAAACGCGGAGTCGTCAATGCCGTATACTGCCGCATTGATTTTGAGGGAGTCGAGCGCGGGCAAGTCCCAAATCAGTTGCTGCTTTTGACCCATGACCAAGGTGATTTTTTCTAAAAACCCCCGCTTGCGCTGGAAAGGCTCGAACCCCACCACCCTGACTCGGCCCGAGCTGGGATGAATCAGTCCCGTCAGCATTTTTAGCGTGGTGGTTTTGCCCGCCCCATTCGGCCCCAAAAACCCCACCACTTCTCCCGGCTCGATCTGAAACGACACCTGCCGCACTGCCTCCACCTGCCGGTAGGTGCGCCGAAAAAAATGTCGCAACGTCCCGGCCAACCCCGGCTGCTTGACCGCCACCGGGTAGGACTTACTCAAAGATTCAACCGCGATCGCTGCCATGCACTCGATGCTAATGCCCTCTCGATGCTAACTGAATGCTGGCGTCTGCAGAAGGCAAGATCGCAGCCTGCGATCGGGGCGAGCGATCGCCCGAACTTAATTGGGTTTTGATAAACGGACTAAAAGGGCGATCGCTCCCGCAAACATCAAACCAATTGTGGCAACCGTCACCCAGCTCATCGGGCTACCCTCGCAAACAGAGTTAGTCACTCCAATCTAGCTAAACTGTCCGAGTCTGGATGAATACGGGCAAGGCTATAAAGTGGCTGAGAGGCGATCGGATAAGTGCAGTTGTATTGCAATTCTGTCGCCACAGTGACAACCAGCCCGTTCCCCTTTCCAGACAGATACCAGACCGATAAAAGATGCGATCGGGTCTCAATCTGTCCATACTTTACTGAAGGGTTAATGCCCTTTGGCACGGGTCGCTATGCATCTTTGTGGTCAATACACCTCAAAGTTGCTTTACAATCGGCAATGTTGCTACGATCGTTGGACTTCACCCGAATCTCCTGGCGATCGCGATTGGACTCCCGTTAGCGGCGAAGGTACTTCTCTTCTGCTCTTCTGAATGCAGGAGGGCTGCAACAGTTGGTAGCACTGAACTCACACACCGGACTATGAAAGACCTCACTCTCTACCGCAACATCGGCATCTTCGCTCACGTAGACGCGGGTAAGACCACCACCACCGAACGCATTCTGAAGCTCACCGGCAAGATCCACAAGATCGGCGAGGTGCATGACGGGGCGGCCACCACGGACTTCATGGAGCAGGAGCAAGAGCGCGGCATCACGATTCAGTCCGCTGCCACTAGCTGCGTGTGGAAAGACCATCAGCTCAACATTATCGATACCCCCGGCCACGTCGATTTCACCATCGAGGTCTATCGTTCCCTCAAGGTTCTGGACGGCGGTGTTGGCGTCTTCTGCGCTTCGGGCGGCGTGGAGCCCCAGTCCGAAACCAACTGGCGGTATGCCAACGACTCCAAAGTGGCCCGCATTATCTATGTGAATAAGCTCGATCGCACGGGGGCAGATTTCTATCGGGTGGTTAAGCAGGTGGAAGACATCCTCGCTGCCAAGCCATTGGTGATGGTATTGCCCATCGGTGCAGAGAACGAGTTTGTCGGGGTTGTGGATCTGCTCACGCGCAAGGCGTGGGTCTGGGACGACTCTGGCGAGCCGATGAACTATGAGATTCAAGATGTTCCTGCAGACATGGTGGAGGATGTCGAAACCTATCGCGAGCTGTTGATCGAGACCGCTCTCGAACAGGACGATGACTTGATGGAGCGGTATCTGGAAGAGGAAGAGCTTACCATTGAGGAAATTCAACGGTGCATCCGCAAGGGCACTCGCGAGCTTGCTTTCTTCCCCACCTACTGCGGCTCTTCCTTTAAGAATAAGGGGGTGCAGTTAGTGCTCGACGCGGTGGTGGACTATCTGCCCCATCCCGCCGAGGTGAATCCACAGCCCGAGATGGATCTAGAGGGCAACGAAACCGGCAGCTTTGCTTATGTCGATCCCGAAAAACCTTTGCGGGCTTTAGCCTTCAAGATCGTGGACGATCGCTTTGGCGCCCTCACCTTCACCCGTATCTATTCCGGCACCCTGTCCAAGGGCGATACCGTACTCAACACGGCAACGGGCAAGACCGAGCGCATTGGCCGTCTGGTAGAAATGCATGCCGATTCTCGCGAAGAGATCGACTCGGCGCAGGCAGGAGATATTGTGGCGATCGTCGGTCTGAAGAATGTTAAGACCGGTCATACCCTCTGCGATCCAAAACAGCCCGCCACGTTGGAACCGATGGTGTTCCCCGAACCCGTCATCTCCATTGCCGTGGCCCCCAAAAAGAAAGGTGGCTCGGAGAAGATGGGTGTGGCCCTGAACAAGATGGTTCAGGAAGACCCCTCCTTCCAGGTGGAAACGGATATAGAGACAGGCGAAATCATTCTCAAAGGGATGGGGGAACTGCATCTGGATATTAAGGTCGATATCCTGCGGCGCACCCACGGCGTTGAGGTGGAAGTGGGCAAACCGCAGGTGGCTTACCGCGAGTCCATCACCCGACGGTTTGAAGATAGCTACACCCACAAGAAGCAATCGGGTGGTTCCGGTCAATACGGCAAAATCGATTACGCGATCGAGCCCGGAGAACCGGGTAGTGGCTTCGTGTTCGAGTCAAAAGTGACGGGCGGCAACGTTCCCAGAGAATTCTGGACAGCGGTGGAGAAGGGCTTTGCCAGCAGCCTCGAAAAGGGCGTGTTAGCGGGTTTCCCCTGCGTAGACCTGAAGGTTACGTTGACGGATGGTGCTTACCACGCAGTTGATTCCTCTGCGATCGCCTTCGAGATCGCGGCTAAGGCTGCCTATCGGCAAACCGTACCGAAGGCCGGACCTCAGCTACTGGAGCCAATTATGAGGGTGGATGCATTCACGCCAGACGATTACGTTGGTGATGTGATTGGCGATCTGAACCGCCGACGCGGCACGATCAAGGCCCAGGATTCAACTCCGACAGGGGCTCGCATTAAAGCAGATGTGCCGTTGAGCGAGATGTTTGGCTATATCGGCGACCTGCGCACCATGACCTCCGGCCGCGGTCAGTTCTCTATGTCCTTCTCCCACTACGCTCCTTGCCCGAAAAATGTGGCAGAAGCAGTGATTGCAGAGGCTAAGGAGCGGGCAGCGGCAGCTTAGATCTAGCCCAACCTGAGTTGGATGGCTCTGCATGCCCTCACCCCCGGCCCCTCTCCCTCGGGAGAGGGGGGAAACAAACGGGAGCATTAGTTTAGTAACGATATTGGGCTCGCCACCAAGCCAAGGGAAGTGCGACAGCCTTGCGCAGTTTGGAGACATAGGCGCGATTGCGAAAGACTTGATAGTGATTGCGTTCGATCGCATTCAAAATTTGTCGGTACAGCATCAGAGAAGCCCACACCGGCCAGCGGGCATCCCGCTGCAGGGACGAAATTCCCGACTCCGCTTTGGCATACAGATCCCGCGCCCGCTGAATTTCAAAATCCATCAGTGCAATCCAACGGCGATCGACCACGTACTCGAACAAATCTTGCTCGGAATAGTTAAATTTCTTCAGGTCTTCTGACGGCAGATAAATGCGACCGCGACGGGCATCTTCCCCCACATCCCGCAAAATATTGGTGAGCTGCATCGCCAATCCCAGCGAGATCGCCTCCTCCATCGCCTCTCGACCGGGGGCAAACCCCATAATGGCTGAAGACATTTCCCCGACAGTGCCGGCAACGCGATAGCAATAGAGCCGCAATTCCTCCCAAGTTTCATAGCGATCGCGCTCTAAATCCATCCGCTGCCCCGCAATCATCTCCCGAAAGGGTCGAATGGGGATTTTGTAGCGAGCAATGGCATCCGCCAGAGCAATCTCCGTTTTTACAGACGAGGTGTCAGTCTCGAATAGAGACTCCATGCGCTCTGCCCAGCCATCCAGTTTTGACTGCAGCGCTTTTGGAGAAAGCCCCTCGGCTTCCGCACCGTCTACAAGTTCGTCGGTTTGCCGCAACCAGGCATAAATCGCCCAGATGGCATGCCGCTTATCCGCAGGCATCAACAACGATCCCAAGTAGAACGTCTTAGCGTGGTGGGCGGTAATTCGCCGACAGAGTTCGATCGATTGGGTCAGGGAGGTCATTACACCTAACAAGGGCAACTGGAATCAAGCTAGATCGCGGAACGGAATATGCGGGGAGCAGAACGGTCAGATTATCCCACAGCCGTAGCGACATCGGCAGAGGAGATAGCAGAATCGGCGTCCTGTAGCAACTGTGTCTGACGTTCGGCGATCGCCTCTGCCGCCAATTTCCCAGACAGGACAGCCCCCTCCATGCTGCCCAAATAGCGTTGTTTGGTATAGCTGCCCGCCAGGAAGAAATTGCGAATGGGGGTGACCTGAGCGGGGCGCAGTTGCTCGCAGCCGGGGACAGCCGTGTAGACCGAGCGGGGGGTCTTCACCACCTTCGACTTCAGCAGGCGAGCGGGGGCGGGAATTTGCTGGGGGAACAGCTCGGCCAGCTCCGCCATTGTCGCGGCAGTAATCTCTTCATCTGACTTGTCAATCCAGTCTGCTGCTGGTGCCAGCACCAACTCCAACATAGATTTATCGGGATCGGCATATTCCTTGCAGGTGTTGCTCATGTCGGCATAGACACTGAGCAGGGGCGATCGCGAGAACAGCAGGTGATCGACATCGGTGAGTTTGCGATCGAACCAGAGGTGGATGTTGACCACCGGTACCCCTTCCAACTGCTGCATCTTCTGGAAGAGTTCTAACTGCCGCCACGGCTCGGGCAACAATGACTTGAGCGGGTCCACCGACAGAGCAGATACGTAAGCGTCTGCTGCGATCGCATAATCGGGCTGGCCGTCCAGACCCCGCATGAGGAAGTGGCGGACACTGCCATCCTCGCGGGTGACGATTGCTTTGAGGGGGGCCTTGAGGTGAACCTCACCCCCCTTCGAGACAATGTAATCAATCAGGGGCTGGCAGAGGCGTTCGGTGGGAGAGCCATCCAGAAACGCCATCTTGGAGCCATTTTTCTCTTGTAAGAAGCGGTTGAGGGCAGTCAGCAATATCGTGGCCGAGATTCGATCGGGACCGATGAAGTTCAAAGCCTTCGACATGGCAATGAAGACTTCCTCTTCCACCCGCCGATCCACCTTTTGCTTCTGCAGCCATTCGGAGAAGGTGTAGCGATCCATCTCTTCAACATAGGTCTGCCCCTTCACAATCGCAGGCAGCAGTCCCAGCCCGAACTGGATTTTTTCTTTCCAGGTGAGCATGTCGTTATTGCGCAAGATGGCGATGATGCCATTCAGGGGGGCGGGAATATCGGGAAAATCGAAGCGGGATAGTTGACCGGCTTGCTGCGGCATATTGAACAGCATGGAGTGCGCTTTCCACTGCAGGCGATCGCCAATGCCCAACTCTTCAAACAGTTGCAGCATGTTGGGATACGCGCCAAAGAAAATGTGCAATCCAGTTTCGTACCAATCGCCATCGGCGTCTTTCCAAGCGGCCACCAGACCGCCCCAGACATCGCGACGTTCTAAGACAATGGGTTGAATTCCGCGATCGCATAAATATTTTGCACAAGACAGGCCAGCCAGACCTCCACCTGCGATAGCAACACGCATCCTGATGCACCGAGCAAACTTTCAACTATTGTATTTGCAATCTGTTACATTTCGATAAACATGTTGCGGATTAGTGCTGCGATCGAGTCCCGCCCAGCCTTAGAGAATCGAGTTTTGGGCAAAAATCTGCCGCACCTTCCTTGCCTCCCGCAGCCGCTCCAGATCTCGATGCAAGCGCTGCTGAGCGATCGTCTTGTCAGGCTGCTTGGATTCAAGCGCGGCAGTCTGACGAGTGCAGCAATCTCCCTGCCCGGATCGAGCTGGCTTGCCCCTCGAAACGCGAGGGTTCGAGGCGCGGCGGCTGCGCAAAGGCTGAGGGGTAGGGAATGGGGAACTGGGTTGTGCGCTCACGATTTGAACTCCTTATGAATTATGGCGATATTAGGCGTTATGGCGGTATTAGGCGTTATGGCGGTATTAGGTGTTATGGCGGTATTAGAGGGCTGAGAACCAGGGGCCACCCGAATGGTTGATTCGACGAATTCCTGGAGATTTACTCACTGAATAAAGTGAATTACTGGTAAAATTAACCGCATAAGTTGAGAATGTCAACTGCTTGGTGTAGACTTGCAGCAGGTTTCCTCACTGAATTCCGCGCAACAGGTGATTTTGATGGCGTATGGTGATCGATTGAAAGCGTTTGCAGTCCGATTGCGGCAGGCGATCGGCGATGAAGCTGTTTATGCCTTTGGCAAGCGGGCTGGATTGAGCGATACCAGTCTGCGCAGCTATCTCAAAGGCACGGCAGTGCCGGGAATCGATAAGGCGATCGCGATCGCAGAGACGGCAGCGGTCAGTTTGCAATGGCTGATTGCTGGCGAAGGGCCGATGCAGTTGCAGGGGGATGGGGCGATCGCCGATTCCGAGGATTACGTCTGCATTCCGCTAGTGGATGCCGAGGCTTCTGCGGGTGCCGGGATATTGGTACGAGAAGAAGATATTACAGAGGCGATCGCCTTCGAACGGCAGTGGTTGCGGTCCAAGTTAGGGGCTAGCCCTGCCGGTCTCAGCCTCATTACTGTGAATGGCGATAGTATGGCCCCGACGCTCGTGGATGGGGATACCATTTTTGTCGATCGCCAGGTGTCGGAGTTGCGGGACGGCATTTATGTGTTTCAAATGGATGGCGATCTGTTAGTCAAGCGCCTGCAAAAACTGCCCGGTTCGTTAGTGAGTGTCATCAGCGACAATCCCAAGTTTCCCCCCTTTACCATCGATATGAATAGCTCCGACAAAGGCTTGACGATTATCGGACGCTATCGGGGTCGCATCTCGTTTGAGTGAGAGTTGAGAGCGATCGAGTCCGGTCCGCTGAAGTCGCCAGGCTGTTGAAGTTTGTATTAAGATCAGTAAACAAGAATTCTCCTTCAGTCTGAAGCTTATGGCCTCAAATATCGAGATTTATACTTGGCAAATGTGTCCCTTCTGCATTCGTGCCAAGCAGCTACTGGATGATAAAGGGGTGGAATACGTCGAGTACGAGATTGATGGCGATCGCGAAGCTAGGCTCGCAATGATGGAACGGGCCAACGGTCGCAGTTCGGTACCGCAAATCTTCATCGACGACGTTCACGTTGGTGGCTGCGACGACATTTATGCCCTCGAACGCGAAGGGAAACTCGACTCCATGCTGCAATTGGTCTAGCTCGTGCGCATCGCTTTTGTTGTCGATCCTCTCGACCGCCTGCAACCCCATCACGACACCAGTGTTGCTTTGATGGAATCATTGCAGGCGCGCGGCCACGAGGTTTATGCCCTAGAGCAATCTGCGCTCTATTTCGCCTCGGGCAGTACCTGGGCGACGGTCTCCAGATTGCAACTCAATCCCCACAAGCAGCCCTGGTATGTCATTGCTGCAACCGAACGGTTATCCCTCAGCCAGATGGATGCAGTGTGGATGCGTAAAGACCCACCGGTGGATGCTGCATACGTCACGGCAACCCAATTACTCGATGCGATTGGCGGCAGCACACTCGTGCTGAACGACCCTGCGGGTCTGTTGGCAGCAAACGAAAAACTGTTTGCTCTGCAGTTCGATCGCTGGACTCCCGAGACGGTCGTTACCCAAGATAAGCAAACCATTCTCGATTTTGTGGGCGATCGCGATCGGGCTGTGCTCAAACCTCTGGACGGTAAGGGAGGGGAGGGAATTTTTGTCTTGCACGCGGGCGATCGCAACCTCAAGTCCCTGATCGAAGTCAGCACCCAGTTCGGTCAAAAACCGGTCATGGTGCAGGAATATCTGCCTGCGGCTGCCCGAGGGGACAAGCGGATTTTGTTGTTAGACGGCAAGCCGTTGGGGGCGGTCAACCGCATTCCCGGTCAGGGGGACTTTCGCGGTAACGTTGCGGCTGGCGGTAGTGTCGAAGCTGTGGAGATGACCGACCGAGAGCGTCAAATGTGCGAGGATTTAGCGCCTGTTTTGCGGCAAAGCAAGCTCTATTTTGTGGGTATCGATGTGATTGGCGAGTGTTTGACTGAGGTTAATGTCACGAGTCCGACGATGTTGAAGGAAATTGCCGAACTCAACCATCAAGATTTGGGTGCTGAAGTGGCGGACTGGTTGGAGCGCAAGCTGCAGGAGTAAATCGAGGGTGGGTCCTGGTTAGATAATTTTGGCGTAGGCCCCATAGCCATCGCTGACCACCCCCCCCACAAACGCCGTCGTGACGATGTGCAACAGCATCTGTTTGGTGCGTCGGCCAATCAAGAAGACCGCGATCGTATTACTGGTGGCAACCCACCGCCAACAGAGCCACCCCCATTCGTACCAGGCAGTCTCATCCAGGTGGAGGACATCCGCTTGCTGCAACTGTTCGAGCAACTCCTCCTCCACCGGGCGACAAGCCAGACCGGCTTCGGCGAAAAAGTCTTCATGCCTAACGATAAGCATCACCGGCGCGAGAGGAAATTGAAACAAAATTCAAATAGCACGACAAGACAAGCGTCCGAGTGCATGCGCAGGTTAGGCAACAGATAGACGTTTGACCTCAATGTCACCAATTGCCTGCTCTGCATGCCAAAGATCGTACTGCATTTGCTGATTGAGCCAGCTTTCAGGAGATGTATCAAAAGCTTTGCTCAACCGAATAGCCATTTCAGGACTAATACCTGCTCTACCATTCAAAATGGCGGATAGGGTCTTACGACTTACCCCTAACGCTTCGGCAGCTTCAGTTACAGTCAAATTCAACGGTTCGATACAAAGCTCCTTGAGAACTTCACCAGGATGTGGCGGATTATGCATTTTCATCAGTAGTAATCCTCAAGATCGATATCGCAGGCATCAACGCCATCAACGCCATCAAAGTCAAACGTAATCCGCCAGTTTCCAGATACCCTCACTGACCAAGTCCCTTTGCGTTGTCCTGTCAGCTCATGAAGTACCAGTCCAGGCAAATTCATGTCTTGCGGAGAAGTTGCAGCACTTAGGCGAGCTAAAATCATCCGAATTCGTTTGGCATGCTTTGCCTGGATGCCTCGGGTTGTTCCTGATTCGAAGAATCGCTGTAGGTCCCGATGCTTAAAACTAACTATCATCCATAGATTGCAACCCATAACGTTTCAGGTTACATATCCTTGCTAGGTAGCCTAATGGGGGAACTCACTGGTCGATAAGTAAACTCGAAATATAAGCACAGCACGTTTGCGTATCGATACGGTGAGTGGTACGTTTGGAGAAGTGACGTAGTGGCTGATTGGATGGATAATTTTCAAACAGTAACAACGTTAATCCCACAAAAACCATAGGGATCGTGAAAAAAGAAGCTTACATCGCTTTCTAAATGTATGCACAAACATTGCGATCATCCTACTAGGGATTAGAAGGCTAACGATGAAGTTGTGCGGCGGCAGATAACCTTAAACAGCCAATGATAACCTGCGTTCCGTCCGCACCAATGCAGTGTCAGCTCTCGACTCTCTTCTATGATGATGCTTCAACAGCGTCTCGTATCCGTTGTTGAAGGCGAGCAACAGCTTCGGAGTTCATTTCTTCTTCTGGTTGAACCAGTTCTCGTTCATTTAATGCTGCTTCAACCTCAGATGGGGATGCCTCTCCTAATTCTTGCAAAAGAGACTTAAACATCTGTTTTTGCATATTAACATCGGCTTCAGATACTGGCCGAACAGTATAAGCTGATGCAACTTGTCGCGTCAGTGAATAAACAATGTATTGATTTAAAGAAACACCTTCACTATCAGCCAAATTAACCAGTTGCTGGTGTAGTGTTTCTGGCAAGCGAAGGGTTAATCGACTCATGCTTCACCTTCCACTGATGCTAGTTTCATTACCAATTGAACGGGGGACATTACCTCAACTCCAAGAGACTCTTTCGCGCTTTGGAAGTCTCGAAGATTAGATGTAATAACTGTTGCATCTGAATTCATTGCACAGTCAACCACCAAATCATCGCCTGCATCTGGTGAGGTAGGCCGCCAAGAATAGTAAATCGCCACAAATTGGGCACAGTCGAGTAATGTGCCTAGAACAGGCCGAAGTTTTTGCCAGCGAGCTGCGGAAAGTTTACGAGACAAGACATCGGTGTACTCATAGGCGAGTGCCGTTGAAACATAAACATTGAGTAAACCAGCTAACCAGGCTTCAACTATCAGCCCTGCAGTACCACCTCGCTTTGTTAAGCCTTCAAACACAACGTTAGTGTCAATGACAACATGGAATGACTGTACAGTAGCCATGACACTATTATAGCACCGCATTCGGTGTCACTTGCTTGCAGCGATCTATTAACTATTGATTAGACGGACTTATTCCGCATAATACCCTTGAGGAGGGTAGTTAGAGAGCAAAAATCCGCATAACACTCCGATTGAAGTGATTAATACGACATACTATCATATAGTACACATCAAATATGTGTTCAGGTGAAAACTTTCAGTAGATTTTCGATCCAGAAGTCGTATCTTATCCGCCTAGCATGCCGAAATAGATAATTAGCCGGACCGGTCGGACTTAAATCAAGTTGTCGCTTATGGCACGCTCTCCCAAAAAACTTTTGGCTGGAGTCTCTGACTCGATCCGCATGGAATCTCATTCGTTCCACTCAAGGCTGAATCGATTGACGACATGGCCGTAGCGAATAACCTCACAATGGCAAGGCCCACAATTCCCGGCGCAAATTCCCGTTCGACAAACGCCGGAAACACCAGGTTGAAATTGGGCGCACCCGCCTCCGTCAGCGGCAACGAGGCAATGAAGTCAACATGCTCCACACTATAGGCAGCAAGCCCCAGCCCCATCAGACAGTAGGCCAGCACCAGAGGGAAACGAATCAGCCCGTTCAGTACCAACACCCGCTGTGTCTCCGCAACATTGGGGGTCGATAGCAACCGCTGAGCCTGACTTTCGATCGCAGCCGTAGTAGGCCATATAAAGAAACAAGCCGCCTACGAGCATGGGCCAAAAGCCATAGTCGTTGCCAGAGGTGAAGCCCCAATCGTTCGCCAAGGCGAGAGTGCGATCGCCAAGCGCATTGAAGTGGGTCGCCAGCGGCCCCACCAAACTGAACAGTGCCAGCAGCACGGCCCCCAGCAACAAGACCAACTGCACCACATCGCTAATCACAACCGCCCGCATTCCCCCCAGCAAGTCGTAAAAAACGGTAATGCCCATGATGGCCAGTACGGCAAGAGCAGCAGTATTGCCAGTGGCACTGCCAGTTCGTACTGCAGCCAAAGCATGCCGCCCCCCAGCACGAATCCCACAAAAGCTGGTGCGCCGAGCAGGCTGTTGGTTGAGGTCTGGGTGGCAACAATTGAGGTCGCGAGCGCCCAGCTCGGCAGTTTCTGGCCGCCGAGATAGTAGTCGGAACGGGACTTCTGACCCTTTCCGAGGTAAACTGCGCCGATCGCCATGACGAGCAGATAGCCACTAACAACTAGCCAATCCCAGAAACCCACGATCGCGATCGCCCTCCAAGTGCTTTAATTTTGCCCCTCAGTTCCAATGCCCTAGCACAAACGGACGGGGAACTGATTCCATCTTTTTATCACCATTGATTCAGGTAAATCGCGCTAAACATCGGGAATCTTTATCGAATTTTCTCTATAATACGGCTTGGCTGCTCTCAATCTTGTAGTCGTCGCATCAACCCTGCATCATGAAGCACGATTTGCACAGTCTCTACTTTAAAAAGAACGAAATCACTCAATATATTTGCGATTCCGATCGCGAAGTGATGTCGAAGATGAAGCCCAAATTGGCTTGGATCGTGCTAAATCCAAGCAAGTTGCCGTCTGCGATTGGGTGGGGATTGGCATGGATCGGTCTCACTGCTGTCATTGCAGCGATATTTCCACAATGGCTGGGATTTATTACTTTTACCAGATGGGTAGCAATTTGCTGGATTGTTGTGTCTCATTTTTCTCTAGAGGGTCTGATTTCATATGTTGAATCGAAGCGAAAATTCAGAGAAACTTATCGTCTGCTCAAAGAGGTGAAGGAATTCAATATCACCATTAAAAATATTGACACTCGAGATCGATTGGCAGAGTGCGGCCATCTAATCGACCTATCGGAGCGAGATCGTGCCATCGAAGCGTTGCAGATTGCACGAAACATTCTTGTACGTGCCCTCAATACCGAGCGAATCTTGAGAGAAAATCCCTATTTTTGTCCAAAACGATTCGATATCGATCTAACGAGCTTAAATGCCATTCAAGTGAATGAGAAGGCTAGCCATTATGCCCAAAGCCTGAGTGCTGCACTATCGATTTCTGCCAGCGTACAAACAGAAATGAAAAAACTGCTGAGACAATGATGGAAACCTACGCTGTCTGGCCATTTCTATTCTCGAACTCTAAACCTCATCTAGCCTGAGACCTGCAGGCTTGAGTATATGCCTATTGGTGCATCTAACTAGCGTTGTCGATCGCCATAGCAGGTCGAAAGAACCAAACACAGTTGAAGATTGAATTAGGTTCAAGCATTGGACTGTATCGCTTTTCTGATGGCACCTTGGGTGTGTACGGAATATTAGACGGGCGATCGCCTGTCAGGCGATCCTTCCCCAGCTCCCCAGCCCCTGACAGAACTCCTCGATCGAGCGATCGCGCCCGACACCTCGAATGACACGACGCAAGATATCTTCATCCAGGGGCCGCTTCGCTTTGCCAAGATATTCCCGTAACGCTTCATTCATCATAGTTTGACAGCCTTTTCCAGCAGCATCCTCCTGCCCCCGAAATGGGGACTTGCTGGATCGGGGATGCACCTTCAATCGCTACCCCGATATACTAGGCTGTCGGTACATCGAACTGGCAGATACATTGAATGGCTGGCATTGACGAAACCCTCAGCTTTCGCCCCGTCAACATTGCAATCTTGACCGTATCCGACACCCGCACCCTCGCAGACGATCGCTCCGGCCAAACCTTAGTCGACCGCGCCACCGCCGCCGGTCACACCATCGTCGATCGCGCCATCCTACCCGACGATCGCGATCGCATCGCGGCCCAATTCTCAGCCTGGATCGACAATCCCGCAGTCAATGTCGCTATCTCTACAGGAGGGACGGGATTAACCGGACGGGATGTCACCCCCGAAGCCATCGAACCCCTCTACGACAAACCCATCCCCGGCTTTGGCGAACTGTTTCGCAGCCTCAGCTACCAAAAAGTCGGCACCTCGACCGTGCAATCGCGGGCGACCGCAGGCATTGCTCGCGGCACCTATCTGTTTGCCCTACCCGGATCGACGAGTGCTTGTAAAGACGCTTGGGACGATATCCTGCAGTACCAACTCGACAGCCGCTACCGACCTTGTAACCTCATCGATCTCGTGCCCCGCCTACAAGAGCAGCGCTAGTCTTTCGGTTAACCCGCCTCCGCAGGAGCAGCAGCAGTCAACAAGACTTCCCCTTTCAATAATTGCTCGGCTGCGCTCAGCAGTTCTTCCTCGAGATAGGGTTTTGTGAAGTAAGCACTCGCCCCCAGATCTGCTGCCATTTGGCGGTGGCGGTCCGCACCCCGCGAAGTCAGCATCGCAATAGGCAATTGCTTCAGATCCTCGTCTTTGCGCAAGCGGGATAGGAGTTCTAAACCATCCATCCGGGGCATTTCGATATCGCAGAAGATCAGATTGCACGGCAATCCATTTCGCAATTTATCCCAGGCATCTTGACCGTCCCTGGCCTGCTCGACGCGGTAACCGACCTTGTTGAAACTCATCGAGAGCAGCTCCCGCACGGTAATTGAATCATCCACAATCAACACAGTGGGAGGCGACTGCTGCTCTACGGCAACCTCCACCTCTGCCCCTTGAGGCATCCAGAACTGCTCGCGATCGCGGCGGGTGCGTCCGTAGGCTAAGTCAATCAGCTCCAAAATATCGGCGATCGGCAGGACTTTACCGTCACCCAGGACGGTTGCCCCAGCAATACCCAAAGGCTTCGGAGCGGGACCGCCCAACTGTTTAATCACGATCTCCTGCTCTTCTAAAAAGCTATCCACTTGGATGGCCAACCGCTGTCCGCCACTTTGCAAGATGACCACCGGCATGACATCGTCGTTGTAGGCAGTACTGTAAACCTCCGTGCGGCTGCGACTGTGGACAGTACTGTAGCTCAGCAATTCCGGCAGAGGCTTGTACATCAGTCGCTGGTCTTGCCAGGGCAGCCAGAGGGTGCCGTCTGCATCCGTCTCTAAATCGTCGGTTGCAATATCCACCATTTCTTCCACACCATCGAGCGGGAAGGCGATCAGAGCCTTGTCGCTGACGCACACCATTGCCTTCGATACGCTTAAGGTGAGGGGGAGACGGATAGTAAAGGTCGTACCTATACCTCGGGTAGAGTCCACCTGAATGGTGCCTCGCAATTCGTTGAGGCGGGTGCGAACCACATCCATACCGACACCGCGTCCCGCCAGTTCGTCTGCTTGGGATTTTGTACTGAAGCCGGGGTGGAAGAGAAAATCGTACAGTTCGTTATGGGTAATCCCTTCTGCCTCTGCCTGCCCGAGCAACCCTTGGGAAAGTGCCTTTTCTTTGACACGAGCTGCATCAATGCCGCCCCCATCATCCGACACCACAATAATGGTTTGATTCCCTTGATAGAAGGTTTTGATTTCGATCCTGCCTTCAACGGGTTTGCCCTGCTGCTGTCGCTGTTCGGGGGATTCGATGCCATGCACGATCGCATTGTTGACTAAGTGGGTCATGGGATCGTACAGCTCTTCCAGGATGGCCTTGTCAATTAGGGTATCGCGACCATCCACCACCAATTCAATTTGCTTGCCGGTCTTGAAGGACAAATCCCGTACAGCCCGGGGGAGGCGATCGGCAATCTGCGAAAACGGCACCATGCGGGCGCGGTTGAGGTTGTCCTGCAACTGTGTGGTGGTTTGTTGGAACTGGCGGCCAATTTGCTCAGATTCATCCACCACAAACTGAATATCGGAGGAAGCCTCGCGAATTCGCACAATCAGCTCGATAATCTCCTGCGACATGCTGTGGAAGGCAGTAAAGCGGTCCATTTCCAACGCATCGAAATTCGCGCCAGTGGAATGCTCGTCTGGAGCGGAACTCGCTGACTCTGTCGGGGTTGAACTCGAACTTCGCAGCAAAGAAGATTCCAACAGGGAGCGCTCGTAGCGATCTTGCATCTTCTGACCAATTTCGCTCAGTTGGCGCACCCGGAAGAGTAGGTTTTCTAAAAACTGCCGCAAGCGGGTTTGCACCTGCTCCAGGCTGTTGCGCCCGACCACCATTTCTCCCACTAAATTGTTGATCGAGTCGAGGTACTTCACCTCAACCCGCATGGTGGGGTTAGCAAAGCCAGATTTCTTCGAGTGGCTGCGAGAGGTCGTTTTGGCAGGCCGAACACTGGGAATGGGGGCAGCCGCAGGGGAGGAGCCACTATCCCCCAACAGCGCCTCGAGATCGGCAAACGCGTCGTCCTCAGCTTGGGGCCGATCGGGTGCTTGGGGCTGGGGAAGACTATTGTGTTGTTCGCTAACTGCTGTTGCTGGCACTGCCGGAGATGGCGTTGGTTCGTCAATCAGAGCAGCCAGATCGGCCAGATCGGCCTCAATTGTAGGGGGCACAGCAACGGGTGCGTCGATGAGTGCTGCGAGATCGTCCAAACCGTCTGTGGCTTCCTCCCCTTCAGAGATCTCGGCGGTTGCAGCAGCCGGATCTACAGTCGCACTATCTGTTTCGGACAGGAGCTCGGCCAGATCGGCCAAACCATCGGTAGGCAAAGACTCAGCCTGGTTATCGGTCGAGGCTGTAGGTCTGTCTGGAATCAATGTTGGAGCGACGTCAGCCTCAATCTCGCTACTAACGTTGACCTCATCGACGTCGGACAGTAGTGCCGCTAAGCCAATCTCGTCACTGCTGACAGGTTCGTCAGTCGGGGTGTCTGGTTCTCGTTGTGTTTCTGCCTCGATCGCTATGGGAGCATCCATACCGAAGTCGCCACTCTCAGCGAATAAATCGGCCAATCCATCTTCATGGAGTGGGGGCGCAGCGGCATCGGCAGCAATCTCCAGGGGCTCGCCAGCAGCGGGATCGAGAGAAATAGGCTCTTCATAAGCGACCTCAGCATCGGCTTCCGAACCCTCGAAAAGTGACGCCAGATCGGCATTCGCCGACCCTAACTCCAGAGCCTCGCCATCCGGTTGCAGGCTCGACGATTCGGCAGACTCCCCCCTGTCTGCCAAAGAGCTCCTATCTGCCAAAGAGCTCCTATCTGCCAAAGAGTCGAAGGCAAGCTCGTCACTGGTGACAGACTCAGCTGTCAGATCGTCAGCCGCAGAGAACAAATCCGCCAAATCGGAGTCGCCAGCCAAGTCAGTCTCTATAGGAGTAGCTGGGAAGTTGCCCTCGATCTCGGCCAACGTCAGGGCGCTATCCTCTGCAGCCTCGTCTACTTGGGCAGGTTCGCCAACTATCTCAGATAGACTGGCCGAATCCGCAAGCTCGTCATCCGCGAGGTCGTCAATTGCGTTCTCGTCAACCTCGAGATCGGCATATGGAGAATCGAGGTCGAGAGAAAGCATCGAATCTTCGATCGCAGGCTTATTCGCTGCAGGCGCTATCGGCGTTGCATCGGGGCTGTCCAGTAGGTCCGCCAGATTTGCGGCTGCTTCCACTACAGCACTCAGCTCGCCATCGATGGGTTCGACGAATTCAACCGCCGATCTGTCCGATGCATTCGGAAGTTCAACTGGCTCTGGCAGTTCGAAAATAGCTGGCAGCTCGTCACTTGCGGCAGGCTCCAGCGCGGCGGCAGGTTCCGGCGCAGCGGCGATCGCGGTCTCTACCTCGACCGTAGGCGACGGTTCTGAGGGAATTGCAGCCTCTACCTCGACAACAGGTTCCGGCACAGCAGGGGTCGTGGCCTCTGCCTCGGCAGGAGGTTCTGGCGCGGCAGGGATCGCAACCTCTGCCTCGATCGCAGGTGCTGCTGGAGCGGGGGGAGCAGCCATAGCCAGCAGTGCTTCGGAGGGTGCGATCTCGTCGGCATTCCCAGCTAGAACCAATTGCTGGGCCTGCTTGAGGGCAGTCAAAACCTGTCGCGCAATGGGGGATAGTCCGTGGCTGGTGTTTTCGATACAAGTGCAGATGGTCTGCATCAAGTGGGTCCAGGTCGGCAGTTCGTAAGTGTCGCCCAGTTGCTGGAGAGACTGACCCAACTCGCATAACTGCGTCCGCGTAGCCTCGCTGTCCGGCTGGCGGAACAGATCTAGCATTTCGCGCATCTGGCGCGGAACGTACTGCTGAAACGTATCGGAGAGAGAGGGATTGCGAGGGGTTGCTGGAGTCGCAGCAGCAGCGGCAGCCGCTTCGGGCGATAATTCCCCCAACAGCACTTTCATATGGCGATCGAGCTCTTGGAACACGGGCTCGATCTCTGACAGGGCGGCTTCGCCCGCTTCTGGCGACAGACCGTCAGGGCTTTGTAACTGGTCGAGCAATTGCGCGAGGGTATCGTAGCAGCGCAGTAACAGCGATTCCAGTCGGCGATCGACCGGCACTTCCCGCTCGCGAAAGACCTTAAAGGTGTCTTCCATCCGGTGAGCAGTATGTTGGATACTCGCAATCCCCAACATGGCAGCTCCCCCCTTGATAGAGTGGGCTGCCCGGAACAAATCGTTAATCAGCTCGGTATCCGAGGCTCGCTCTTGCAGACTGAGTAGTCCCTGCTCCAAATTGACCAAATGATCGCGGGCTTCTTCAATAAAAAAGCCCATAATCCGTTGTTGCGCTTCGCGATCCATCGAGATGTCCTCAAGCTGCTGCACAATGAACTGCCAGACTGGGGGCTCTCGGGTCCGTCTGGCTTGTTTACGCTTTCGCGAGCCCCAACTCAGATTGCCCGAGACGGTCGGCGAGCGACCGATCTCCGACCCCCCTCGTCCTATTCTTCCGAAATGCGGAACTTACCCACGGATGCCTGCAAGTTGCGGGCGATCGCCACCAACTCGATCAACGATCCCGATACTTTTTGGGCTTCCTGCGAGGTCTCGTTCGACGTCAGCTCCGCATTCTGCATCACCTGAGCCACAGTTCGAGAAGTCTCTGTCTGCTGCACGGTAGAGGCGGTAATCGAGCGAACGAAACCATCAATTTTTTGGCTCACCTGAATAATCTCGTCCAGACTCGATTTGGCTTGTTCGGCCAGCTTTGTACCTTCGATCACCTGCTGAGTCCCTTCTTCCATCGCAGTCATGACCTGACTGGTCTCCGATTGGATCTGCATCACAATCTGCTCGATTTCCTTGGATGCCTTCGAGGATCGATCTGCCAATTGCCGCACCTCATCCGCAACAATGGCAAAGCCCCGTCCAGATTCGCCCGCCCGTGCTGCCTCAATACTGGCGTTGAGCGCCAGCAAGTTGGTGCGAGAGGCAATCTGAGAAATAAAGGCCACGATCTTGGAGATTTCCTGGGAGGATTCCGCCAGACGCTTCACCTGACGTGTCGTATCCGCCACCGTCTCCCGAATAGCCAAAATACCGGAAGCCGTGCGATCCACCGCCACTCCTCCGCGCACTGCCGTTTCGGAAGCTTGCTTGGCCACTGCTTCTGCCTCGGTGGCGTTGCTGGCCACATCCTGAATGGATTGGGTCATCTCCTGCACGGAGTTGAGTAGAATCGAAATTTCTTCCGCCTGTTGCAAGGCATCGTTCGAAAGGCTGCGGGATAGAGCTTCGTTTCCTTGGGCTGCATCGCTCACCGCCGTTGCGGCCTGTTTCACTTGGCCGACAATTTCTCGCAGGCTGGTGATAGTCAGGTTGAAGGAGTCTGCCACTGCCCCTAACACGTCAGCGGTCACTTCTGCCCGGACCGTTAGGTCTCCACGAGCGGCGCCTTCCACATCGTCCAACAGCCGGATCACCTGCCGCTGGAGGTCCTCCTTAGCCTGCCCCTGCTCGGTAGCTCGCCGCTCCAGCTCGCTGATGTTATTCTCAATCGACTGAGCCATGCGATTGAATGCCTGACTGAACGGATCGGACCCATCGCTGCTCAACCTGGCCCGCACGGTGTAATTGCCACGGGCGATCGCATCGATATCACCCACCAGCGCTTGTAAATTACGCCGATCGCGACGGGACGCATCTCGCGCCGCCAGCAACCCCGTTCCGGCCCCAGCCGCTGCCCCTGCGACAGTGCCAATTGCGCCACTGGCAGCACCGCCGAGATTCATCGCATTGGTTCCAAAGAACCCCGCCCCCGCTACTAGGAAAACGGCGGCTCCTTGTAGGAGAACCCACTTCGTCCCGCTGGAGCGAGCAATGGGTGCGTTGCCGGTGCCGTGCGGTAGCGCTCCTGACGCATTGGCCCCTGCCAACAGGTCGAGATTGCTCAAATCGTCATCGGAGCTATCGAACAAATCGGCAGCCTCTTCATCCGGCAGGATGAGCAAACTATCGAATTCGCCGTCGGACTCCTGCTCTAAACCACTCAGATCGGGCTCTTCTATGACCGGTATTTCAGGAGCTCGATCTTCTTCAAATAGTGCGGTGCTACTGGAGAGCGAGGTGTCTGCGAGATCGTGTTTGTCTTCTGTAGAGTCCAACACCTCAGTGTCACTTGCAGACACCTCGCTCGGAAAGCCCGTGATGTCTGAGAAGGGCTCTGCGGCAAAGTTATAATCGCCTGCTGCTGCCATTTGGGTCGAGGACTCTTCGTCCAAACCCAACTCTTCATCGAGCTCCTGCAATAGGGCAAAGCTATCGTCGTCGTCAGTCAATTCGCCAGTTGGGGCAAAACCATTGGTTTGATTGTCCGTATCGTCATTGGCAGCAGAGCCCGGAACAAAGAAATTGGTTTCTTCGTTGAGTTCGGCGTCTAATTGCAGCACTTCGCCATCGGCACCGTCGAACAAATCGTCAAACGGATTGGCCGAGTCATCCACTTCCTCTCGTGCCGAGGAGGGAGCTACATGGGTGAGCTCTTCCTCGATCTCAGCACTATCGCTATCGAAGGTATCCCCATCGCTAAATAGATCGGGCATAGAGGCATCGTTGCCAACATCGGTAAACTCAGTGGTAAATTCGCCAAATGCATCGTCCATCGCATCGGTTTCCGAGGCGCGATGGCCAGAGATCCTACTGCCCCCAGACTTCTCTCCACCAGACATTGAAGCGCCGTTGTCCGCTGCCGGAGGCGTAAACCCACCTAGCTGTGCGAGCCCATTTTGAGCGGCTGTTACGAGAGCTGGGTCTTGAGTCGTGGCTAGCACTGACTCGTAGGTATTGCGGGCATCGTCAAGACGACCTGCCCACTGCTGTGACGAAGCCAACCATAGTTTCAAGGACAGATCTTCGGGATGCTGACCCGTGAGTTGCTCGAACAAGTCGGTCGCTGTAGTGTATTCTTCTCGAGCAAAAGCTTCGATCGCCTTATCTCGAATATTATCGATGCTCGAAACCATGGCTGTCTCCGTGGAAATAACAGTGGCGACAAATAACTACAATGTTGACAATGAATGACATAGATTTAAGTCGCCCATCGGCTGGAACGAATGATGGCAGTTTCATCCAACAGTCTCAAAACCCCGTCGCCTTCTGGCAGCAGCCATTCACCGCGCACAAATGGGGCCATCTCATCCGGGCAATCTTCACTGGGCCGCAGCGATGCCCCCTCCAGCCATTCCATACCCGCTACCGAATCTACGGCCACCCCCAGAATGATATCTTGGCGATCGGTCAGGGCTAAAACGGACAGATCGGCGCGATCGGTATTGAGAGGTTTCGCTTCTCCTAAAAATTGACCCAGATCGGCCAACCAAATGACTTTACCCCTGAAGTTGAGAGCTCCTAACAACAGGGGAGAAATATTGGGCATGGGAGCAATTTGCTCGGGGGCCACTGACATGACCTCGGCAATCCCTTCTGCAACAAACGCTAATTCTAGTCCAGATGCGAGCTTGCATTTGAGATGCAGCTCGCCAGCGGGAATTTCTAATTCTTGCAGCTCGTCCGTGTCGAAGTTCGATGCTCCCGAGCCTGAAAGGATATCGAGGTCGCCAACCATAGGATTACTAGCTCCTCAGTAATTGTTTGATGGTACCGATCAGTTCTTTGGGGCGAAAGGGTTTGGTGATGTAGGCATCAGCTCCCTGCCGCATGCCCCAATAGCGATCGAATTCTTCCCCTTTAGAGGAACACATCACCACTGAAACCTGTTCGGTGGCAGGATCGGCCTTGAGACGTCGGCAGACTTCGTAGCCGTTCATGCGCGGCATGACGATATCGAGTACTACCACATCGGGGACTTGTCCCTGAATTGCCTCGAGGGCAGACACACCATCTTGGGCTTCTACAACGTCGAGGCCATTTTCTTTCAATAAGCCTGTAATCATCTCGCGCTGGGCGGGACTATCCTCGACGACCAATACTTTACTCATGGTTTCTGTGTTGCCTCGTTAACGGTCTGGGATATCAATAAGGCCGATTTTAAACAGTTAAGTATGACCGCAATTTCCTATATGTCAAGCTTGCCAAAATTGCACTCAAAACGATCATCTGATTAAAAAATCCGCAGAGCTCGCTCTGGAATTAAGTCACAGAAGCCGCTAGACTTACAGGCTCTGCAGTCTGAGGAGGAGCGCCCACATATGACTCGATCACAGTCAACAGTTCTCTCTCTCCAAAGGGTTTGGTTAAAAACTCGTTAGCTCCAGCCATGCGAGCTTTAATCCGATCGGTAAAGCCATCCTTACCCGTCAGCATCACCACCGGAGTTTGACGAAAAGCATTCGCTTTGCGCAGCATGGCGCAGAGTTCGTAGCCATCGAGTTTGGGCATGGCCACATCGCACAGGATCATATCGGGCTGAAGCAAAAACACTTGACCGAGAGCCTTGAGAGGGTTGCCGATGGTCGTGACCTGATAGCCAGCTCCTTGCAGGATGTATTCTACTGTTTTCTGGATGGCCATACTATCGTCGATGCAGACAATGTGGGGCAGGCGATCGCCTCTGGTTGTCAGAGGTTTAACCGAACCCAGTTCGGTCACTTCCGATAGTTGAATGACGCCCTGCTGAATGTAGGGGTACATGGCTTTGCCGATGGTGAAAATGTCGCGACCCAAATAGCGAGACATCTGGCGAATGGTGGTGCTGCCGTCCGACCAGCGTTGGAACGTTTCGTAGACACTGGCGGGGAGCGATTGTTGCAGGGCTGCCGAATTGACGATCGTGAAGTATTGATCGGGAGATTGAAGGTAGGGATGGAGCTTTTTCCATTCCTGTACCTGAGTGGTGATGCCTTTGAGTAGGGGGCTGATTTCGAAGGCCGCCAATTGAGGGGAAAGGGGGGCACCCGATTCAAAAATGAAGGAGCCTTGATGCAGGCTGAAGAGGTCGAAGAGCACCTCCTGAATCATGCTGCCCACCATTTGCTTGCCCTGGTTGGGGTTGATTTGGTGGCTTTCCAGCAGCGCCCACAGATGGGCGTATTCGGGGGCATTCGTATCGGCCTTGGGAGGAACTTGAATGCGATCGAGCGCAGCTTCGGCTTGGTGGCGACGCAGATAGTCGCGCAGGCGAGCAATACTGCCTTCGGTTTCGGAGGCATAAATGATCCGACCGTTGAGGCAAAAGACAAACCAATACTGGGAAACACTGGCTTCAACAAACAACTCTCCCGTTCGCTGTCCCAGCTCGATTAGCTGCATGATGCTGCGAATGTCAATTTCTTGGAGTTTTCCCTGCATGATAAAACCTTGAAGAAGTCGGTCTTGAGAAATTGCCCTAACAACAGCAAATGGGGTGAGGACAACTAGCTCTCGCGTTGGACGAAGCAGCGCGGGGCTACGATCGAGGGTGCCCGATTGAAAGTTAACTCTATCATTGACAAGATTCTGATGATACTGAGATTCCTTGGCGGTTGTATTCGATACCGAAGATTGAATGTTGGAATTGAGTCGAGCAGGCGTATTTTGCCATGGCAGTTGAGGGTATGTTGAAATTACTGGCTCAGTTCTGCTGAGATGGCGATGGAAATCATCACGGTAAGCGGCTCTCCTGTCGATCGCCTATTTCCTGCAGTGAACTGCAGGTCTTTGGAGCATGGGTTTCTCGGTTACCTTAGGGTCTCGATCCAGTAACCAAACTGGCACTTTTCGAGCCGTGGCTGAGTATAGTTGGTGTGGGCAGTATTGGGTAATGTTGCTCGACCCCGACGATCGGCCCGTGTTTGCCATCCCAATGTTGAGACTGAAGCGTTGTTTTCATGCAATAGCGAGGACCTGCACGCGTGTTATATCTAGCCGCTGTTGATAAAGGAACGTTCCGGTCGGCGACGCTCCAGCCTCTGGCGAAACAAGTCTCAGATCAGGCTTGGGTTGCGGTTAATGAAGAGGCGATCGCTGCGGAAGATGCATCGAAATTTAATGCGGGCGTGTTGGTTTTGGTGGAGATGGGCGCGGGCCGCCAAGTGCAACAGGTGCGGGAAGCGGCTAAGCAGTTGGTGGGTATTTTGCAAGGGCTCTCTCGCCAGTTGGAGCAAAGCAAGGCTCATCAGGAGGAAATCGAACAGTGGAAGCAGTCGCTCACATTTCAAAGCCAGGAGTTAAATCGGCGCGAAATCGAGCTAGAGGGACGAGAAGAAGAACTCCAAAAATTGCAGGAAGACTATCAGACCTATCAGATGGACTTGGAGGGGTTAGAAGCCCAACGCACAGAACTGCAAGCACTGGAGAGCAATCTTGCCGAGCAACAGCAAGCTATGGGAGAGCAACGGCGGCAAATTAACCAGCAACAGGAGGACCTGGAGGCCCGACTGGCAGAACTCGAACAATCTCAGCAGAATGTGGCTGAGTTAGAGGCTCGCTTGGCCGAAGCGCAACAGATGGCAAGTCAGTCTCGTTTGGATGCGGCAGAGGCAGAGAAATTACATCAACTGAGCCAGCATCTCCTGCAATCGTTGCAGGGCGATACGGCTGCAGCCATTGCTGGCCCCCTACAACAGTTTTGCGAGCAGATGGGGGAGCAGTTGCAGCAACTGGATGCTGCGATCGCCCATTTGGACGAAGAGCAAGCGCGCGCGCGGGAGCAACAGGCCACGCTCGATCGCGATTTGGAGGCATGGCGCGCGCAACGATCGCAGTGGTTGGAGTCGAAAGCCAACCTCGAATGCACTAAGACTCAAGTGGAGGTCTCGGCCGAGCGAGTGGAGGCCGAGCGAGAGCGTCTCGATAAAATTGTGCAGCAATTGCAAATGCAGAACGAGATTCTGCAACAAACTCGCAACCTACTCTCTAACGATTTCATTGTGGCAGGAGGAGTTGTAGAGGCACAGGTAGAGCCTCAAATCTCGCCCGAAGAGTTAGCGGCACAGGTCGATCGCTTGCAGCGCGAGCACGAGCAACATTCCGAGTTGGTCAAACAGCAAGAATCGGAATTAGAGGAAAATCGGCGATCGCTGGAGGCATTGCAACGCAAACTCGAAGGGGCCAGCCCAGACGAACGCTTCGATATTGAAATGGATATTGACTATGCCAAATCTGCCTGCAGTACGTTAGCAGTCAGTTTGGAACCACAGCAGCGCACATTGCAACGAATGCAGCAGCAACTGCACGAACAGGAGGCGCTTTTAAATCGGCTGCGGGGAGGAACGGACAGCGGCCCCGCGCTACAGCAGGTCGATATTAGCCCCATCTTGGCGCAGTTGGACTCCCACAGACAGCTCGTGCAAACGGAGCGCGATCGCTTGGAAGCAGGCATGCAACAGCGGCAGGAAGAACTGCAACAAAAACAAGAGGAGCTGAGTCAACTGCAGCACGGCTCGGCTGAAATGCAGCAGCAGTTGGAGGAGCAGGAAGGCAGTTTGTGGAATCGCTGCCGCGAAGTCAGCGATCTACTCGGACAGTTGCAGGGGCGATCGCAGCAACTGGAGTCTGCCCGCGAAACTATGCAGCAACAACAAGCCCAATTAGAGCAGTTGAGCAGCGGTTTGGAGGCTTACAACCACACCAAGTCGGAGTCGAAACATCAGGCGGAAGCACTTCAAGCTGCAGTGGCCGATCTATTGGCAGAGGTTCCCGTTCCTGCTGCCTGATGGCAGATTGTCCTCACTCCACAAACGGGACTCGCCAGACCCTTGCCTGCTGGAACAGCTCGAATAATCCCGACCAATCTTCGGCCTCGACCAACTGAATCAGGCCATCTAGGCGATCGCGATAGGTGTAGAGCGATCGCAATAGAGCCTCCCGATTGAACTGTGCCATCGCCGTCCCCAACTCCGGGTTCCCTCCCCCCACTCGACTGGTATCTCGAAAGCCACTACTGGCTAGCTGTTGGGCCAACTGCAATTCCTCGGGTGGCGGCGTCCCGCAGGCAGTGACCAAAGCCGCACTGACCATCGCCGGTAAGTGACTAATCCAAGCCACTGCCGCATCGTGAATCTCGGGGGCCGCCGTTACAACGGTCAAATTCAGGGGTTGCATCAAACTTTCGAGCGTGGAGATCGCCTCTGGCTGCGTCTGCTTCACTGGTGTAATGACGTAGGTGCATCCCGCAAATAAATCGAATTGAGCCGCATCGATACCCTGCTGTGTCGTCCCTGCCATCGGATGCCCGCCGACAAAATTGGGCCACAACTCAGTGGCGGCAGTCACGATTGCCCCTTTTACAGAAGCAACATCCGTGGCGATTGCCTCGGGGCGCAAAATTCCCGCTAGCGTTTTTAGCGTCGGCAGGACGTAGGGAATGGGCGTACAAATAAACGCGATATCCACTGGCGCAAGGCTGGCCAGATCTGGACTGGCCCGATGGACGACATGGCGATCGACCGCGATCTGACAGGTTGCGGCACTGCGGCTGCTCCCCCACAGCTCGTGCCCCTGCTTGCCAAACTCCAGAGCGAGGGAACCGCCAATTAACCCCAAGCCCACAATACCAATTTTCACGAGCCCTCTCTCTTGCTTGCATTGCCTGGTTTATCCACTCAATCCCCGATTATCTCTAGAGCTGGCGAGGCAACATCTGTTCTGTTCCCAAAAATCGTAGTCCGAAACAGACAGCTCCCTCGGGATTCCCAGAATGTTTCTCCTTACAATGGGGGTAGACGTGCGGCAGCGATTCTAGCCGCTGGAAGATTGTGTTGTGGCGCAGAGCCGCCGACTCATTGCACCGCCGCGCTGCACCGTCACAACAGGCTCGGGTTGCCGAGAAAGGGCGCTCCCGAGTGTGCGTTAATGGCCCCCTGCATCGGCTACTGGCCGAAAGGAGTTGTCTCTATGACCTCCGACCGCAACCGCGATCGCACCACTCAATCTCCCGAATTCGGTGGGTTTGGCAGCAATCTGATTACCCTCTTTTTAATCCTGTTATTGATCGGCTCGCTCGTTCCGCGACCCAGCGTTCGCAATCAAATCTCCTACAGTCAATTTCTCGATCGCGTCGAAGCCGGCCTCGTCGAACGGGCCGAAGTTGGCTCCGATTCGATCGCATTCACCCTCAAACCGCAAGGGGAGGAGGAAGCCGGACAAACCTTCATTACCGTCCCCGTGGCCAGCGATACCGATTTAACCGATCTGTTGAGGCAACACAACGTCGAGTTCTCAGGCATTCCTCCCCAGCGAGGCGGCGGTTTTGGAGCGCTGTTGCAATGGTTGCTCCCCGCTCTATTTTTTATCGGCCTGTGGCTTTGGATCTTCAGTCGCGCTCAGCAAGCAGGCGGCGGGGCGGCCCCGCTTGCCTTTGGCAAAAGCAGAGCTCGGATTTATTCAGAAGGGTCTACAGGGGTGACCTTCAACGATGTGGCGGGGGTTGACGAAGCCAAAGAAGAATTGCAAGAGCTCGTGTCTTTTCTCAAAGATGCCGAAAAGTACACTCGCTTGGGGGCCAAAATTCCTAAGGGCGTCCTGCTGGTCGGCCCTCCCGGCACTGGCAAAACATTGCTGGCTCGGGCGATCGCCGGAGAAGCGGGAGTCCCGTTTTTCAGTATTTCCGGTGCGGAGTTTATCGAACTGTTTGTGGGAGTTGGGGCTTCGCGCGTACGGGACTTATTCGAACAGGCCAAGCGACAAGCCCCCTGCATTGTGTTTATTGACGAGCTCGATGCTCTGGGCAAATCTCGCGCGAATGTGGGCTCCCCTATGGGCGGTCACGACGAGCGCGAGCAAACGTTGAACCAATTGCTTGCAGAACTGGATGGCTTCGACCCCAATAGCGGCGTCATTCTGCTAGCTGCCACCAACCGTCCCGAAGTACTCGACCCGGCTCTACTGCGTCCCGGTCGCTTCAACCGGCAAGTGTTGGTCGATCGCCCCGAGCGAACGGGACGTTTAGCCATTTTGGAGGTCCACGCTCGAGGGGTGAAACTCGCCCCCGATATTGACTTGTCTAAGATTGCCGCCCGCACGCCGGGATTTGCCGGAGCGGATTTGGCCAATTTGATTAACGAAGCCGCCTTGCTCGCCGCGCGCAAAGATCGTGCCGTGGTTGAAATGGCCGATTTTGGCGAAGCGCTCGAACGAATTCTGGCGGGGTTAGAGAAAAAATCTCGCATTCTCAACGAGCAGGAGCAGAAAACTGTTGCCTATCACGAAGTCGGTCACGCGATCGTGGGAACCCTGATGCCGGGATTGGGCACTGTCGAGAAGATCTCGGTGGTACCGAGGGGTGCTGCAGCTCTAGGCTATACCCTGCAGTTGCCAGAAGAAGATCGGTTTTTGGTGGGGGAAGATGAAATTCGCGGTCGTCTGGCGATGCTGATGGGAGGTCGAGCGGCTGAAGAGTTAGCCTTCCACAAGGTATCCACTGGGGCCAGCGACGACATTCAGAAAGCCACGGATTTGGCCGAACGCTATGTCACCCTCTACGGCATGAGTCAGAAACTCGGTCCTGTTGCCTTTGAAAAGTCCCAGCAGAGTTTTCTGGAGGGATATGTCAATCCTCGCCGTTCTGTCAGCCCCAAAGTGGCTGAAGACATCGACCTAGAAGTCAAACAGCTCCTCGACTCAGCCCACCAAGTGGCACTATCAGTTCTGGCTCTCAATCGTTCTCTTCTGGACAATACTGCTCAGTTGTTACTCCAGCGCGAAGTGTTAGAAGGAACCGATCTCAAACAGGAGCTCGGGCGTACGCGCGCTCCTGCCGATTTAGAACCATGGCTCCAAACTGGCCAGCTCTCGATCGAGCCTAATTTGTCGCGATCGCTAGCGATCCCAAACTCTACTCGTCCCAGAGTCGAGTCGCGCTAAAAACTGGAGCAATCACTCAACAGCAGCAGACCCAGGTTGCAAGAGAATGAGTGCTAAAAATCATCTACATCCCTAAGAGAACTGATTAACAATCCTAAGCCACCAAAAAACAAAACTAAAATTGTCAAAAGTTCAAAGGCAGACATGGGCTGAATTTGGAAATTTATACTAGAAATTACACCTAGAGTCAATGCAATCAGCGAGCCCAGGCTCAACATCCAGCCGAAAAAGTTTTTGCCATCATAGAAAATCATACCAATTCCAAACAAGAAGGGAATCAGTACCATACCACTAGTGAGATTGAACGATCCCAATCGATAAAGTCTGTAGCCAAAAGAAAAGTTGTTGACGACACTAATCGAATTAAAAAATAGATAACCGCCCCCGATTGTCATGATTAATCCCATTAGGAATCTGCCGACTCCTCCTTTAGTACCCCCTGCACCCCGTCTGGCCATGACTCGCCTCTCGATGTGATACTTTAACATTTGTCCGCGCGCTCGAAGAGCCTTTTTCTTTAAACCAAACCACCCCTTCCTCCACCAAATCTAATTCTAGAATGTAATCACCTACATCCATTGGTGCCGTCACTGATAGCGTTAGGGCAACCTCTGCGTTAGCGGGCAATTCTTCTAGTAGGGTAACTCTACCATCAGACCAACAAACCACATTTCCTTTCCGATCTAGCCAGTGATTGCCCAGAGTAATCCCACTCTCTGTTGAAGGAAGCCAAAGGAAGGGGCTGATATTTTTCACAGTAACTGAAATGTCTATTAGCTCGCCCGCTAGAGCTGTCAGTGATGGTGGTGAAGTGAGTTGGGCTCGATATGCCGCATCCGGCAGCAAATCATAAGTAATCCGATCGGGTAAGAGTTTCGAGGAGGTTAAGGTGGTTGGTACCTCCTGAATATGAGTGAGTAAATGTTTAGCTAAGATCTGAACATTCGGTTCATCAAAAAACTTACCATGCTGACAAGGAATCAAATCCACGGAAAAACCGCTGGGATAGAACTTGCGCCAGCCCCACTCGGGCCAACGATACGAGCGGTAGGGGCTCAAGTGGCTATCGCGCCCGAACAACAGAGCAAGACGACCGGGATATTGCTTTGGTTTAGGCACTTCCAACAGCGCTAACAGTGCGATCGCTTGGCCTCGTTGCCAAAGTTGTTGGGCAATTTCAAAAGCAATCCGCCCCCCCTGACAGTTTCCACCGATTAGGTAGGGCCCTTTGGGTTGCACCGCGAGAATTTCTCGGACATAGTGAGTGGCTAATGCAGCAATGTTCGAGTCAGTGTATTGCATGGCATGATGGCCAGAACGCATACCATACACCGGTCGGTCGGTACCGAGATATCGAGCCAATTGCTTCAGTTCTCGAAACCCTTGCAAGCACCAATATAGGGGTTGAGATATCCCGTCGGTATTCATGCCCACGCTGAGGGCATTGGCAGCAATTCTTTTGCCTCCCCAGCCAGCCGTGAAGGCGAGAAGCTTGTGATAGATTGCCGAGTCTAGCGATCGAGGCGCGACTGCAGCCTTTGCTGGATTGCGATCGCCAGCCTTTAACGGAATCAGCCTTCCCTGGCTCGCTTCATTGCCTGTAACTTCCTTGCCAGGTTCTAACAGTGGGGCCAGTTCGGCAATGGTACTGAGTTGAAACAGAGCAGCAACGGGGAGTTCTTGCTTGAATACTTGCTCGATTTCGGCTACTAAGCGAACTGAGAGTAAAGAATGGCCGCCGAGATCGAAAAAGTTATCGTGAATACTGATTTCATGCTCTAGCCAAAGTACTTTTGCCCAGATTTCAGCCAGTTTTTGCTCGACAGGAGTCCGAGGGGCAATGTAAGTGCTTTCTGGGTTCTGTCGGCATCGATCTGGGACGGGTAAGGCGCGGCGGTCGATTTTTCCATTAGGGGTGAGGGGAAATGCTTCCAAAACCAAAAAGATATTAGGCACCATGTAGCTTGGTAACTTCTGCTTCATGAAATTGCGCAGAGTGTCTAAAGTCAGCGCCTGCTTCTGAGTGGGAACTACGTAAGCGACTAAACGTTTATCCCCCGGAATGTCTTCTCGGGCTAAAACCAGGCCGTCTACAACATTGGGAAGTTGAAGTAGGACTGCTTCAACTTCTCCCAACTCAATGCGGAAGCCTCGAATTTTAACCTGGTTGTCAATGCGACCGAGGAATTCGATGTTGCCGTCGGGGAGATAGCGGGCCAGATCGCCTGTTTTATACAATCGAGAGACCGATTCTCGATCGAATAGGTTGGGAATGAATCTCTCAGTTGTTAACTCGGGCTGGTTGAGATAGCCGCGAGCCAATCCATCTCCTCCTGCATACAGCTCCCCCGGAACGCCGATGGCAACAGGTTGTAAGTAGCTATCTAAAATGTAGACTGTGGTGTTAGCAATTGGACGACCGATGGGGGCGGATCTCTCAAGCTCCTCGCAATGGGTGACTGGATAACAACAAGTGAATGTTGTATTTTCTGTGGGGCCGTATCCATTGACAACTTGGCAGTGGGGATGGGCGCTCGTGAATTTTTGAATATGAGATACTGATAATACATCTCCCCCAGCCAGTAATTGACGGACAGATGTTAAGTCTGACAATTGTTGCTCGACCATCAGATGGAACAATCCCGCAGTCAGCCATAAAATACTGATGTTGTGTTTTCGGATTGTATTGCCCAATTCTGACAGGGTTGGTGGTTGAGGCGGCATTACGACCAACTGAGCACCATTGAGCAGGCATCCCCAAATCTCGAAGCTGGATGCATCGAAAGAAAGCGGAGCTAGCTGCAAACAAATATCGCTCGGTTGAATGCTCGCGTATTGAGTATTGCGCGCTAGTCGAGTAATTCCCCGGTGGACAACTTCCACCCCTTTCGGAGCACCGGTTGAGCCAGAGGTGTACGGGATGTATGCCAAATTTTCAGCGACTATTTCAGTTACAGGATTCTCTAGATTGTCTTGGGCTAGGACTTCTGCCTCTGGATTCATATCTATTTGCTGAAGCCATATTGTCTGAATCGGCAGATTGGAAGGTAGAGATTCTTGCAAACTTTTCTGAATCACTACAAAGGTGATTTGGGCATCCTCAAGCATGAAGCGCAGTCTCGCGCGCGGATAGTTGGGGTCCAGGGGAACGTAAGCCCCACCAGCTTTGAGAATGCCCAACAATCCCACTACCATCTCTAGTGACCGTTCTACACAGATCCCGACCGAGACTTCGGGACCAACCCCTAAAGATTGCAGGTGTCGAGCGAGTTTATTGGCTCGTTGATTCAACTGTCGATAAGTGAGTTGTTGCTCTCCAAACACGATCGCCACTGCATTGGGAATACGCTCCACCTGCTCTTCAAACAGTTGGTGAACGCACTTATCTTGCGGATAGTCAGTTTGAGTGTCATTCCACTCCACGAGGAGCTGATGGCGCTCGGCTTCTGTTAATAGCGGCAGCATTGCAATCGATTGCTCTGGATTGGCCGCAATCTCTTCCAGCAGGCCCTGGAAATGACTCGCCATTCTCGCAATGGTCGCCTCATCAAACAAATCCTGGCTATATTCCATAAATCCGCTCAGCCTCCCCGATTCTTCCTTCAACAACAGCGAGAGATCGAAGCGTGCTGTTGCTGTGTCTACTGCCAAACTGTAGCTACTGAGTGGAACAGCAGATTGTAACTGGCTAGTAGGGGCAAAGGCGGGGCCTAGTTTCAAACCGGGCAATTGCAAAACCCGCTCGGGGGTGTTTTGTAAACCGAACATGACTTGAACGAGAGGCGATCGCCCCATCTCCCTCTCGACACCTAGATCCGCTACAACCTGAGCAAATGGCACCTGTTGGTGGGTATATGCCTCTAAGGCAGTCTGATGAACCTGTTTCAAGAGCGAGAGGAAGCTCGGATTGCCAGACAGATCCGAGCGGAGTGCCAGAGTGTTGACAAAAAAGCCGATCGAGGGTTCCGTCTCCAACTGAGTTCGCCCTGAAATTGGGGTGCCAACAATTAAATCGGTTTGGTGGGTGTATCGATACAGCAACACCTTAAAGGCAGCCAACAGGGTTGCAAACAATGTCACTCCCTCTCTCTGGCTGAGAGCTTTCAGATCTCGAACTAGGTCGAGGGGCAACGTCAGTGAATATTTCGCGCCGCGATAGGTTAACAGCGGCGGTCGAGGGCGATCGCTGGGTAACTCGACAACGGGTAAGGGAGCAATTAGCTTTTGCTGCCAATAGCTGCGCCGATCTTGTAGGAGAGGACTGCTGAGTTGTTGATGCTGCCAGAGGGCGAAATCGGGGTATTGAATGGGTAAAGAAGGTAGGGGAGAGTCTTCGCCCTGCAAGTAGGCACTGTATAGCTCGCTCAGCTCAGCGGCCAGGATTCCCAGAGACCAGCCATCTCCGGCAATATGATGCATTGCGACACTGAGTACGTGAGTGCGATCGGCCAGACAAAACAGGTTGATCCGAATTGGCAAATCCTGGGTTAAATCAAAGGGGGTTTGCGCTTCTGCCTGCAAGCAATATTTCAAGTGCGATGCCCGATCCTGAATGGGGATATCGCGCAAATCCACCACTGGTAAGTCGATTTGCGGGTGGGGAGCGACCACCTGGAGAGGAACATCAGCTTGCATCTGAAAGAGGGTACGCAGTGCTTCGTGGCGTTCGACGATCGCCTGAATCGACTGCTTCAAAACCTCGCAATCCAGAGGACCTTCCATTTGAACTGCGCGATAGATGTTGTAGGCGGCGCGGATCTCCTGAAACTGTTCTAGAAACCACAACCGTTCCTGGCCGGGAGATAGAGGCCAGCCAATTTTTCCGGCTTTGCGGGGAGAGAGGGGAATACCCTGCTCTGGAGAGCGTCGGGGAATCTGCGACGGCAGACCCCGTGCCGCCTGTTGCTCTTGTAGTCGCTCCTTGAGGCGTTCCCATTGTGCGGTAGAGAACTGAGCCAGTTTGGCAGCTAGAGATTGAGGTACATCAGACATGGGCGACGCTTACAACAGTGGATAGGGGGCAGCGGGATCGACTTTGACGTTGATGCAAGCTGCGGTATTTGCAGCGATCGCCCGTTGGAGAGCGGGCTGTATGTCTTGTGGTGACGTAATAAACTCTCCGTATCCGCCCAATACAGAGACGATTTGCTCGTAGCGAAGATCGGGCTGAAACATTGCGATCCGTCTCGCCTCGCCGTCTAAATGGGAGGAGGATCTCAACGAGCCACTGTTGCCATTGTTGTTCGCGATCGCCACAATCAGGGGAATTTGGTAGCGAACGGCAGTCTCTAGCTCCATCAGACTCATGCCAATTCCGGTATCGCCACAAATCGCCACTACTAGGCGATCGGGCTGAGCCAGTTTGGCACCGATCGCAAAAGGAATTCCTGTACCAATGCATCCGTTCGAGCCGGGGGTCAAGCGAGAGACTGGGAGATAGGTTTTCAAAACCTGCTGGGTTGCAGCAAGGATGACACTACCATCTACGATGCAGATCGCATTTCTGGGTAAACAGGCTTGAATTTCGTGGACCAGACGCTGGGGCGACATGGGAATCGCATCGGATGTCAGGAGCGGTTCGATTTCCCGCTCTTTCTGTGCTTTTTGGCGATCGAGCTCTCTCAGCCAAGTGTGGAAGGTTGGCAAACAATGGTGTTTTGGGGGAGATTGCTCCAAGTATGCCAATAACTGAGCCAGAACCACTTCCACATCCCCAACAATGCCCACATCGGGTTTTACATTGGCTTCCAGTTCTGCTGCTTCAATGTCAATCTGGATGAGCTCGGTTTCCGCACGCAGTTCTGCCCCAAACCGAAAGGTCCAATTCAACCGTGCGCCCAAGACTAACACCACATCCGCTGTCGCCAGCAATGCCGCCCGCACCGAGGTGTAACAGATTGGATGGTCGTCGGGTAAAAAACCTCGACCCATTGGGGAGGTGACAAAGGGAATCCGATAGCGATTCACCAAGCAATCTAAAGCAGCGTAGGGTGTCGACCAACGCACGCCCTTGCCGACAATCAAGGCTGGGCGGCTTGCCTGACTCAACAGGTGGGCTGCGCGCTGAATGGCTTGAGGATGGTCTTTTAGGCTTTCGCGAGTCGAGATTGGCAGGCCAAATGGTTCGTCTTGTCCTGTGACGGCAGTGGGGGTTAGAGCTGAAGAGATTGCAGTTGATTGGGTGTCAGTAAAAACCTCTTCGGCAATATCGAGATAAACCGGACCGGGTCGAGCGGCGATCGCCACCCCCACAGCATGGCGCAGAGCATTCGGAATTTCAGCGATTGTTGCAACTAACCCCGCATATTTAGTGATGGATTGGAAGAGAGCGACTGCATCCAGCTCCTGAAATTGTCCCTTACCTTGCATCTGCAGGGAGCGCCGCCCCCCCAAGACTAACAACGGCCAGGCATTGTCCCAGGCCACCAAAATGCCAGTGGCTGCATTGGTTACAGCGGGGCCTGCAGATAAGATCGCCGCCGCTACGAGCTGGCCCGCGACATAGTTTTGAGCTAGAGCCATCAATACTCCATTGTTCTGATGGCGTACCCCCACGACACAGATACCAACCTCGGCACAGGCAGTCAAGGTGCGATCGATGGGTGTCCCCGCGATGCTGTAGATATGGCCGATCCCCAGCTCCTTCAAACTGCGAGCAATGAGGGTGCTGCCATCTACCGAAGTATCCGATAGCCTTGCACCGAGCAGCGATCGCTGTGCGGCAGAGAGCGTCGAGATTGTTTGAGCGAGGTCTTGGCGATCGGGCATTATGCGGCTCTTTTCACAATTCATTCATGAGTTGCGTAATGGTTTCTGGAGGAAGTTTTGCCAGTTCTAATAGCACTTCAGCGACCGCTGCCATATCCTCGGAACTAGGGGTTAAAGCTGCAAGTTCCTCAGCCAGCTCAGCCACTGTCAGATGGCGAAACAGGATGGTATGGGGTAGCTCAATCCCAAACAATGCTCTCAAACGGTTGACGACCTGGGTACCCCGTAACGAGTCTCCCCCAATTGCGAAAAAGTTATCGTGAATGCTGAGCGTTTCTAGATCCAAGACCTCCTGAATTGTCGCGGCGATGATTTTTTCCAGCGGATTGCGGGGGGCAACAGATTGTGCGACCAGAACGTCCGCCAGCTTATCTGCCAAACCAAGGCGCTGTAATTTGCCCGTAGCTCCCTTGGGGATATCATCCACGATCGCCACTTGGCTGGGAACTTTGAAGTCGGCCAACTGTTGGAATAAATAGGCTCGAATCGCGGCTGACGTAGCAGAGCTCTTCGGCTGGAGTACCACTGCCGCTGCAATATCTTCTCCTAACTGCGGATGGGGCATTGCGAAGGCAACTGCCTGTGCCACATCGGGATGGCTCAGCAAGACCTCATCAATGTCTCGCGGGGCAATCTTCTCCCCCCCTCGATTAATCATTTCTTTAATGCGTCCTTGCAAAAAAAGGTAGCGATCGCGATCGAAGTACCCCAGGTCTCCAGTGCGAAACCAACCCTCAGTAAAGGCGCTGTGATTGGCGTCGGGATTGTTGTAATAGCCAGAGGTCACATTCGCTCCCCGGATGACGATTTCTCCCACTTCTCCAACAGGGAGTAATTGGCCAGCCTCATCCGCGATCGCCACTTCCGGTCCTGCCGCAACCCCTACCGAACCAGGCTTGCGGGCTTGAGGCGGGAGGGGATTGCTCGTCATCTGATGGGAGGCTTCGGTCATGCCGTAGGATTCGATCGCCGGGGCATTCAATACGGCTTCCAATGCGGCCATGACTTGGGGGGGCAATGGAGCGGAGGAAGCGCGAATGAAGCGAAGGGGGCATTGGGCAATGATGTCGCGACAATCTACAGCTCGTGCCAGAATGGCTTGGTGCATAGTGGGGACTGCCGAGTACCAGGTGGGGCGAAATTCTGCTAGCCAGTCAAAGAATTGGATGGCGTCGAACCCGGGAGTGCAAACCAGGCTGGCTCCTGCATTGAGGGAGGACAACAAAGACCCTACTAGTCCGTGGATGTGAAACAGGGGCATTACGTTCAGGCAACGATCGCCAGCTCCTAACCTCAACGTTGCGGCAATATTGTTGGCTGAGCTGCAGAGATTGTGGCCGGTCAGTGGCACCATTTTGGGACGGGAGGTCGTTCCTGAAGTATGCAGGACTAATGCCACATCTTCCGGTTGGGCGATCCCGCCCCGGTCGGGATGTTGAGGTTCTCCACCTAGGAGCTGAAAGATACCGGCGGCGGCTTGTTTGACGGGGGAAAGTTCTAGGAGAGGAATACCTTTTTTGCGGGCGACCTCCACAGCAGGGACGGCAATACCCGACCGAACAATCAGGGCTTTGGCATCGAGATCGGATAGATAAAAGTCATACTCCGATTGGCGATAGGCGGGGTTGAGGGGGGCGCAAGTCGCGCTACTGGCGATCGCCAAAAAAGCCACAGCCATTTCCGGGCCATTGGGCAAGACGATCGCCACCCGGTCGTTACGTCCCACCCCAATGGCGTTTAGCTTGTCAGCGATACAGTGAATCTGCTCTAACAATTCTCGATAGGACAGCGGGGTATGCCCGGGTGCCGCAATGGCGATCGCCTCTGGATTGCTCCGTGCTTGAAATGCCACCAAATCGTAGATGCATCGCTTTTCATCGCCTGCTAACTTGCCTGGTCCGGCCATCACAGTTCCTGTTAGGGATCGATAAATAGTGATTGTAAGCGATAGGGAGAAGATAGCTCGTAGAACTTCCCACAATCCGAGCCCCTCCTCAAGCAGTCTCTTCAATTTTCGACAACTGAGCGGCTTCCCAACCCAGGAGGGCGGCTTTGCGATCGACGCCCCAACGATAGCCACTGAGTGCCCCCGAGGCTCGGATGACGCGATGGCAGGGAATTAGGTAGGCGATCGGGTTATGGCCGACGGCATTGCCAATGGCTCTTGTGGCCGTGGGACGATCGATCGCATTTGCGATCGTTTGATAGGTCGCGAGGCTGCCAAATGGAATTTTGAGCAGGGCTCGCCAAACCTGCAGTTGAAAATTCGTTCCTTTGACTAAAAGGGTTAGAGGTTTTTGCTGGCCGAGCTGGCCGAGATCGAAAATACTATCGGCGATCGCCTGTGTGGATTGGCGATCGTAAACAATCTCGGCCTGACTCCACTCTCGCTGCAGTAATTGCTCGGCCTCTGTCGGAGCGCGATCGCCTAAAAAGCTGAGCTTGCAGATGCCGCGATCGGTAGTGGCGATCGCCGCCTGTCCGAACGGAGTCGGGTGGATGCCATATCGAATCTGTAAGTCTTTTCCTGCAGCTTTGAACTCCCCCGGCGACATTGCCTCAATTGTGACAAACAGTTCGTGCAGTCGTCCCGAACCAGAGAGACCGGCATCGATCGCTAGATCGAAGAGATTCTGGGTTTCGGCAAGTTTCGATTTGGCGTACTCGATGGTGAGATATTGTAAAAACTTCTTGGGGCTGATACCGACCCAGCGGGTAAATACCTTTTGGAAGTGGTGCTGGCTGAGATGGACTTGTCGGGCTACAGTCGCTAGGTCGGGCTGGCTGAGATGGTTTTCTCGCACGAACGCAATCGCGCGGGCGATGCGCTCGTAGTCACTATCATTTTGCAGGTTGGGATTGGCGATCGGACTCATACTAGCAGTACGGTAATGCGCCTACGATCCGATCCTAGTGATGGCGCAGGCTCAAAGCCACCCGTTTCTTGCCGTCTTTTCAAAGATACTGGCTTCGAGTCGATGTAAAAAAGGCATCTATGTAAAAAAGACACCTACAACTGCAGGTGCCTTTTGCAGAGGTTTTCAGTCCATTGCAAGGACTTAAGCGATCTGAAACTTAAGCAATCTGAAACTTAACCGATCTGAATATTCGAAAAGGTGACTCGCGTATAAGACGGCTTCCCTTTCGATTGTCCCTTCACAATTTGCTGCGCCATCAAGTGATAGCCACCATACTCTGCGTAACTATCCTCAAACTTGAGCTGGTTGAGGACTTCACCAGACTCGGGATCGGTAAAAACAGCCGTGTATGCCGTAGACACATACCCCGTTTCGGTTTCCAGCTTATCCAGGTGGTTGATAACAAACGACATCCGTCCCATCGTGCGGGAGACTTGCACCACTTGGCGATCGCGAATTTTGTAGTGAGAACCCATTGCATCGCCGCCCACCGAGATTGGCACTGCCCCAGTGGCATCTGCCTCTCCACCCAGAGCAAACTCGTGCTTGCCGTGGGCCGACTCAAAATCGGAGCGCTTGCGATGGGTAATGACATCTTTAATCTGATTGACGATCCACTCGGCTGCTAGAGGATCGCTGACACCGCTAACCTCAATGCCATTCAAATCGCTCAGATCTGCCGGTACCGAAACCGAGCCAGTATAGGTTCCCGCCGCCAGCACCTTATCGCCCGATCGCCCCAGCGGGGTGTCATAGCCAATCTCTAACTCGAAGTCCGCACTGTAACCGGGAAAATTGTTGTCCCAGGTATATCGATTTTCGTAAGCCTGTTTGAATAACTCGCGCGCCTGCTGGCCGCGATCGACAGTGGTAGTCATGGCAATTCGACTCACTTGCTTGCAAGGTCTTGAATCATCCTAAAGGGCGATCGGGGTGCGCGCCAACTCGGTCAAACAATGACTGCGACCCCTATACTGCTGATATTCCCTCGCAATCCCCCCAGTGTCAGCCAAACCCGCACCTCGTATTTTGTGTTTGAGTAACGGCCACGGCGAAGACCATATTGCTAGCCGTGTCGCAGTAGAATTGCGGCAACTGGGCGCGGAAGTCTCAGCACTGCCGGTGGTGGGGGTAGGACAGGCCTATCGCAACTTGGATATCGAGATCGTCGGTCCGGTACAAGCGATGCCGTCCGGCGGTTTTGTCTATATGGATATTCGACAATTTTGGCGGGATCTCAAAGGGGGATTGGGGGGGCTGACTTGGAGGCAGTTGCAAACTCTCAAGCAATGGGGAGGCAAGTTGGATCTGGTCTTAGCAGTGGGGGATATCGTCGTGCAAGCCTTCGCCCGCTGGAGCGGTGCCCGCTATGCCTTTATCGGCACAGCCAAATCCGATTATTATTTGCGCAATGAAGACGGCCCTTACTCCGGTTGGAACCAATTTCGAGAATCGGTGCTGAGGCTGCCCCCCTGTTCGGTTTACCTACCCTGGGAACGGTGGCTGATGCGATCTCCCCACTGTCTGGCCACATTCCCCCGCGATCGCCTCACGGCCGAAATCCTCAAGCAATACAGACTGCCCGTCTTCGATCTGGGCAATCCGATGATGGACGGTCTCAACCCCGCCCCGCCCCTGGCTGACATCCCCTCCGATCGCCCCGCAATTCTACTGCTACCCGGCTCTCGCCCCCCCGAAGCCTATCGCAACTTTGCCTTAATGGCCGAAGTGGCTGGCTGTCTGGGTCAGCTCCAGCCGCCCCCTACCCAGCCGCCCGCCTTCTATGCCGCGATCGCGACCAGTCTCGACGAGCGAGAGCTGCAGCAACGATGGCCCCAACACCTGTCCCCCATCACCCTCATGCGCCATCAATTTGGCAGTTGCCTGCACCGCGCCAATGTGGCGATCGCTATGGCAGGTACTGCCAGCGAACAATGTGTCGGTCTCGGCAAACCCGTCGTCACCCTACCCGGCCAAGGCCCCCAATTCACCCCCGCTTTTGCAGAAGCCCAACAGCGACTACTCGGCCCCAGCCTATTCCTGACCCCCAACCCCGAAGCTGCCGCACGCCAGATTGTCACCCTCCTGGGTCGCCCGCCGCGCTTGCAAGAGAACGCCCGCCGCCGCATGGGACCGCCAGGGGCTTCTCAACGCATTGCCCGCCAGCTCTTCAATCTGCTGGAATCGTTATCCTAAGCCGTGGGTAGACTAGCGTTATCTTTACCCATCACCCTACTGCTCGATATCAATTGAGTCGCACAATATCAATCGATTGCACAATCGCCAGTCATTACCGATTGCATAGACTGTCCCTCAGACATCTACGCAATTCAAGACGAACGATGCCGCCAGCGAGCAGGACAGCAGCCACCATATCCGAGGAAGAGGTCTGATGAGCGACCCCACAGCCGCTAACCTACCGCCCACCCTAGCCGACTCGAATGGGTCGCCCCCTCCCCGCGATCTCGCCCAGCCTGCCTCTAAGGCCAGTCCTCTCCCCCCTCCATTGCAAGGTATGCCTTCCTTGTCGTCGTCCTCTAGCGACGGCAACAGTGGCAATACGGCTTTAGACCCCATTAGCAAAACCTTAGCCGAGGACATGCCCCAGCGAGCGCCCCGCAGATCGATGCCCTCCGCCCAACCGGCTCCCCCCCAAATTCCCCTTCCCCCCGGCATCCTCGAAGCTCCGATGGGACCCCCCGTTGCTGCTGCACCCTCCGGCATGCCATCAATGGCCCCTCCCCCCCCGCCTAGCATGGCTCCAACTGCGATTCCGAGATCCCCAGCAGCGGTCCCTGCTGCTCCCCGCCCCGGCGGACCTCCCATGCGACCGGGAATGGCTGCTCAGCCTGCCGCTGCCAAGCTCGCCGCCGGTCACATCACCCTGCGTCAGTTGGTGCAAGAAGCTTTTGATAGCGACTATTCCGATATTCACCTGGGCGTTGGCGAAGTGCCTCGCTTTCGCGGGCGGGGCGACATGGTGCTCAGCAGCCATCCTCCCACCACCATTGAAGTGTTTTATAGCTGGTTGCGAGAGTCTATACCCGAAGCGCAGGTGGAGGAATTCGATCGCCAGTTAGAGCTAGATACCGCCATCCAATATGAAGAGCTGGTGCGCTGCCGGGTGAATGTTTTCGTATCATTGCTGGGGCCTGCGATGGTCTTGCGTCTGATCCCGCTGACGATTTTGACAATGGAGCAGCTCAATTTGCCGGACGTATTGCGGGATATCTCTCAGCAACATAAGGGGTTAGTTCTAGTCACGGGGCCGACGGGTTCGGGTAAGTCCACGACCTTAGCGGCAATGGTCGATTTCATCAATAAGACCCTGCCCAAGCACATCATTTCCATTGAAGACCCGGTTGAATTTGTCCACTCCAGCAAAAAGAGTATGATTCGCCAGCGGGAAGTAGGCATTCATACTTTAGAGTTTGCCAATGCCCTCAAAGCCTCGCTGCGGGAAGATCCCGATATTATTCTGATTGGGGAGATGCGCGATCGCGAAACCGTCGATACTGCGCTCAAGGCGGGTCAGACCGGTCACCTAGTATTCGGTACGCTGCACACCAATAGTGCGGTCAAAACCATCGAACGCCTGCTCAACATTTACAGTCCCGACGAGCAGGAGGCGATGCGCCTGCAAATTGCCGAGACCATGGTGGCAACGATCGCCCAAACATTGGTCAAGACCAACGATGGCAAGCGGGCTGCCGCCCACGAGATTTTGGTCAATACCGATGCGGTGAAGGACTACATCAAGCGAGGGGCGATCGACGAGATCGAAGCTCTGATTCCGCAGTCTACCTTTGACGGTATGCAGACCATGAATCAATCTCTATTTGCCCTCTATGAAGAGGGGCGCATCACCGCTGAAATAGCCGAGGAGGCATCGCCGCGCCCCAACGAAATGAGTCAGATGTTGCGGGGCCGCCTCTAGAGGCGATCGCGATTCTGTGGGTGTCTCCTTCCTCTGAAGAATGGGCTGGGTGCTCTGCACCCGGTCTTTTTTTATACTGACTGCGAACATTAACCTCATTAGGACGCACGAACTCAAACGTTTCAATCGCTCTGGACATTACTACTTCTATCTGCGTTTGGCAGATTAAGCCAGACGATTGGATAAGGTTAGGTTGGGCGACTTGAAAAGCACGCGATCGCCACAAATACGTTTCCATCGATATCTGTAGGTGTTGGAGGCTTCGATCGATATCCGTCGAGCAGGCATTGGTTTCAACCATTGGTATGCGGTGGCTCGCAGTAGCGAGGTAACCGTTCGGCCCCATGCGGTCATCCTTTGGCATCAGTCCATTATGTTATATCGCGATCGCCAGGGCACAATCCGCGCCTTAGAAGATCGCTGTCCCCACCGACAGGTCAAACTCAGCCACGGTTGCGTGGTGGAGGATGCGATCGAATGTGCCTATCACGGCTGGCAATTTAATGGGGATGGCCACTGCGTCAGCGTCCCTTATTTGACCGACCGACAAAAGTTACCCAATTGCGTCATTCGCCGCTATCCAGTCCGGGAGCAAAACGGGTTTATTTGGGTCTTTCCCGGCGAAGGGGAAAAGGCGGAGGCGATCGCCCCTCTGCCTCTGGAAGAATGGGAACATCTCAATTACATTGCAACTGTTTCGGCGATCGACACCCAAGCCCACTTCTCGTTCTTAATCGAGAACTTGATGGACATGTGTCACGGCCACCTCCACGCCGATCTGCAAGCCTGGGCCGACCCCGTCCTCGCCCAGCTCGAAGCCAGTGACACTCGCGTCGATGCCCATTACAACGCCCAAAGCTACTACCGCATCGACAAAATCTATTCCATCAGCCAACTTTTCTTCCCCTCTTTGCGCCGCCTCCACCCCGAACCCTTGGATGTCAGCTACCTTTACCCAAACTGGGTTGCAACCTTGGGCAAAGACTTCAAAATCGTCTGTCTGTTTTGCCCCGTCAGCGCAACCCACACCCGTGCCTATCTGCTCCACTTCACGTCTCTCCATGCTTTCCGGCGTCTGCACAAACTCCCGAGCGGGTTCCGTCGCTGGATTAAGAACCTCTGTTTTGGGGCCGCACAAAAGATGTTGGATGGTTTGGTGGCCCAGGATGTAGCGATGATTGAGGAGGAGCAACGGGCCTATTTAGCGCATCCAAAACGGCACAGCTACGAGCTCAATCCAACCATCGGTCGCGTACAGGCATTAATTCGCCAGCAGGCGGAGAGCGGTTGACGCAAGTGCGACAACTGACTCGAAAGGACGCATCTGATGGAAGTGGATTTGTCAGATTTGTCAATAGATAGCTGGCTATCTCATCGGCCGAGCTTCTTAAAAGATCTACAATATTAATATAGTGAGAGCCTATCCATGAATGTCACATAAAGAGGTGGGTTTCATGCGAACTTTTATAGAGGTTCTGCAGTATGTGATTGCACCGGTCTTTGGCATATTGCTATTGATTACTATTTTTGCCAAATTGAATTACCTTTTCTTCCCCATTAATCCCGCAGTCGTAATTTTGCTTGACTTCATTACGATACTGGCTTTCTTGATGACAGGGTATTCAATATTTGATAAAATTACAGGTCACTCATGATGATATCGTCTTCTATATAACATTTCAGAAAAACTCGCGAAATCCAGGCTTTCCGTCACGAGAGGGGCCTTTTTCCTAAGTCTGGACTTGCGGTACATGCTTAAGGCGCAGGTAACCAAATAAAATAAACTCTTCAGGAAGCGCAATGCAGATGTATTACGCTTCCTTTTAAAAACGTCAGCAAGCTAAGCTACCAATCCTCAGCTCGAGATTTTCTCTCGATATCCGTCAGTCGATTCTCATTCACTTTCTATGCATTTGCGGATGAGTGGCTGACAGTCTCGTCGTTGCGATCGCCTGCCCACGTGACCCAATGATGGCTAGCTAAGTGGGGATGCTCTTTAATCTCGTCTTCTGTCAGATCGCTGCCGTTAATATCGGCTTCAGTCAAATCTACGCCGCCCAAATCTGCACCGCGAAACCGAGCATTTCTGAGATTGGCTTTGCTGAGATTGGCCCCTTCCAGATCTGCGTTTGCGAAGCTGGCCCCTTCCAGATTTGCCCCTTCAAATTTTGCACAGCGCAGATCGCTCTGGCTCAGATCGACCTCTTTCAAATTCGCGCCAGTCAATTCCGCACCAATGAGATTGATATCGACTAGACTCGCCCCTCTCATTGTGGCGCCACTCAAATCGGCATCTGTCAAATTAGCTCGGTGCAAACAAGCATTGCTCAAGTCAGCCCGACTCAGGTCGGCATCGCTCAGATCGGCGCTGCTCAAATCAATATGAGCCAGCTTCGCTCCTTTTAAATCTGCTGCGTGCAGGTTGGCTCCAGTAAAATTTCTTTTGCCTTCGCGATATTGGTTTAAAAATTCGCGCACGTTCATATTCGATCTCCCCAATGATTTGGTTTGAATTCTCCTCAGGATGCCGTCCGAAGGCAGAGATAGCGAACGCAGCGGGAGTTCTGCAATCTACACTTCCGAGTGCCTTCATAAGGCTTGGAGTGAATTGCTAAGACATTCTCCTCAAGCTTTACCGAAAACAAGTATTTACAGAAGGACATCCGACGGCTGTTCGAATGACTCACTGGCCATCCCAAACTTCCCAATCCAATTGATTGGATCGAGCTAACTCGATCTTAACGGTCGCACCTCGAATAGCGCTGCTGTTCTTACAGAACTATGCAATTGCTAGGAGGGTAGGCTTGCCTCGTGCTGTGGGTCACTGAGGAGGAGGAGGTTCAGAGTGGACTCAACTCGAAAACGGTAGCGATGTCAGGAATGACTTTCTCGGCTCTCCCGCAACCGAAACCATTTGATTGCGCCAAGGGGGCTCGATGTCGCGATCTTGCCCAATGACTGTGGGCTGACGGCTCAGTCGAATACTTTCCTGCAAATACCCCCCATCCATCTCCAGCCATCCTCGGAACAGGTCAGTATTGGGCTTGAGTCCGATCGAGATAAATAGAGCTGCGATCGGCAAAAGGCATTGCTCGCCCGTCACCACATTTTCCAAGTGGATACCTTCCACCACTGAGTTGCCCAAGATATCTCGCACCACTGCATTCCAGACAATCGCAGCCTTGTTCTGCAGGCACAGCCGCTCTTGCATGATTTTGCTGGCCCGCAGGCGATCGCGCCGGTGAATCAAATAGACGCGCTCGGCTGTCCGCGTCAGTAGCAGCGCATTCTGAACCGCCGTATCGCCTCCTTCCCCATAGCTGCAGCACAATCCCAGCGAGGGGTACAGGTGAGGGACTGGGTGGCGGTACGGTTCTCGACAATTTTTTCCATAGCACGCAATCCTGCTATAGTCCGCCCCATCGTTGCTTGACAAGTCGGTAGGGAAGAAAGGTTCGATTTCAATCTCGTGTCTATCGACTAAAGTTCGGCTACACGATCGATCTTCGTCTAACGTTTCCACTCAGGAGGCTGCTATGTTTCAATTGAAAGATATCTCGCGATCTGGAAGATTTCTCGCGATCGCAACCCGTACTGCAACCCTCGGTCGAGTTTTGAGTTCGCCAGCGTACATGCTGGTTTCACAATCGCCTCGCTCGCTGCTGGCTAAAAAAACACACCTTCTACTGAGCTGTATAAATTGCCAAGTTCCGACTACCTATCTACTACTGCTTCTGCTAGGTAAGTCATGGCACGGAAGCGCATTTCTACCAACTCACCGTACAAGGGGTTGAGCTTGCACATTGCCGGGACATGGAAGAGTGTGTGACCCAGTAACCGAACATCTCTCTCAAAAGGACAAGCCGTAGGAATGAGATTGCAGATAAACTGGGCAAATTTAGGATCGTGAAACTCCACTGAATTCAGCATTCTACGCACCGGATGTAGGGTGATGCCTGCAAATTGGGCGAGTGGTTGCTGTAAAAGCCTCAACACGAGAGGAGCTTTGTTCCTTACCGCGATCGTTGACATTTTTCCGCTCCATTGCGCTAGGTTTAGCCCAGCTCAATTGAAGCTCAGTTTGTATCGAGTACCTGAACGGGTTTTCGCTGGGCTAATTTATTCCAAGCCGGGACTATATGTAATGGAATCAACATCTTAGACTTATTGACTTAGACTTATTGACTTAGGTCTGTTAACTTAGACCTATTAACATATTTCCCTCAGGTCAGCAAGACCTGAATAAGATTGACGCTCGAGCAAACAATTAGAATTCATTAATTGCCCGACAGAAGCCCAATCGAATTGCTTATTAAAGTATAGCTTCTAGAAAATTAGATGGCTAGTGACAATCGATTGCGATAGGAGACGAGGTTCACTTCAATTTTGGCAGCAGTCAATCTGCTCGAACTGCTAAAATTTTATAGGTTTATATACCACTCAGCTATCACTTCGACCTCCAAACCTATTAGCTCCGAATCCACTGAAGGTAACTAGTTTTTAGCCTTTCTCCCAGACAATAAAAGTCTGGCCTCAGCGAGTTTAGAGAGTGGCTGCTAGTTCCAGTTGCAGAGATCGGGAGATTCAGAGCAAGGGCTTAAACTTTGTGACTAGCACAATACTAATGCATTGAAAAGAAGAATAAGAGCTAAAAAGTATGCAACTCCAGTTAAATTAAATTTTAATAAATACTATACTTTGGAAAGGCAAAAAATTATTTTCTACACATCTTAAAGGCTCAATACTCCGAACAGTTTTTCAAATCGGGTAGCTCAGCAACGAGAGAATGCGGGTTTCAGACCTCAGTGGAGCATGTGTTCCCTACTCGAGCACCACACGCTCGATGCTCACCAGTCCACTGCCGTCGTCTTCGTATCGGAACTCGCCGCTCATCCCTGGTCGCTTTCTCCTTCATGACTCTACTTTCGTACTCTATTCTTTCTCTCACTACAAGGACCAGACCTTGGGACGGTTACGACGGCAAGAGGGGAGGCTTTTGTGCGATCGGGTTTGATGAGTCAGATAGGTAATCGTTCGCGGCCAGATCTGAAGAATTGAAGGCAGCGTAATATATAAGGTAGCGTAATATATAGCAGTCCTAAGCCATTTGTAAGCGCCAAGATGCCTGAAGCCCAGTGCTGGCAAGGATCGGTATTTACAAGTCATCTCGGATTGCTATATAAGGTAGCGTAATATATAAGGAAGACAAAGAGGGATTTAGATAACATCATAATGCTGCGACTATTGGCCGATCTCTGTTAAATATCTAAAAACTCGGCTTTTGTCATAAAAACCGAGTTTTTGCGACACTACCAATGAAGCTTTAGGGTTTTATCTATAACAGGATCGTTAAGGCTTCTCGGAGTGTTGGATTAGACGCATTCTCTCGCCAAGCAGCTAAAAACTTGAGATGAATCGGACAGTCTGCTAGTCGCTTACAAATAGCCCTGCCCAGTTCCCAGATTGATGCCATGATTGGAAATCGAAATCCACTGCGCGATCGCCTTTTCATCAGCCTGCCCTACCTGCTGTTACTGCTCCTGGCCGTTCCGTTCAGCCGCCCCCTCTTCGCCCCCTTGCCTTGGCTGGGGAGATTACTCCGCCCCTGGATAGCACTAACAGCGGGCTGGGTGGGGTCGCTCTGGGTATTTGTCGTGTTACTGCTGCTCTATCGGTTCGTCGTACACAATCGCAAGATTCAGCACGCCATTCGCTATAACGTCGCTCAAGTGGTGTTTGCCGGAATTGCACTGCTGATTGCTAAATTAGTTTTGAGGCTCGGGCTGACACTTTTAGGAGCAGGAGTTAGAGTTTTAGGGGCGATCGCCGATGTCATGTCTGTCATCGTTTTTTTAGGGGCGGTAGCGATTGCGATCTACTGCATTGCAGAAAATTGGCGCGGTCGATACCCTCGGGTGCCTACACTGTCGAGTGCAGCCAGAATTGTGACGAGTGGCTAATGGAGAACCCATTGACGGGCAAACAGCTCACCCATATTGAGGCTGACGGACGCGCCGCGATGGTGGACGTTTCTGGCAAGGCTGCTACAGTGCGAGCGGCTATGGCAGGGGGGCAGGTGCGGATGTTGCCCGAAACGCTGGAGGCCATTTTGGCGGGCAACAATCCTAAGGGCAGTGCGATCGAAACGGCTCGCCTAGCGGGGATTATGGCAGCGAAGCAAACCTCGCATCTGATTCCCCTCTGCCATCCACTGCCGTTAGGCAAAATCGCGGTGGAAATTCAGGCCGATCGTCAACTGCCCGGTTTAAAGATAGAAGCAACCGTCAAAACAACTGCTCCCACTGGTGTCGAAATGGAAGCCCTCACAGCTGTTGCGGTGGCAGCGCTGACCCTGTACGACATGGCGAAGGCGATCGAAAAAACGATGCAGATCGAGAATATTCGCCTGCTGCGCAAAAGTGGAGGCAAGTCTGGAGATTTTGTAGCGGAAGATGGCGGTCGCGGTCCTGGCCTAAGCTAGAGAAATGGCTCGAACTTCTCATCTGCGCAAGTTATATGAATACGCTCGCCCCCACATGCGGGGGGTTTGGCTGGGTATCGCAGCGCTGCTCGTCGTCAACGTTTTAGGGGTGTTTCTCCCCTGGTTTGTCAAAATTGCGATTGACGATTTGGGCGCGACGTTTCAGCAAGGGGGAGCGACAGCACTGCGATCGCAAGGGCGCCTACTGGCCATTTACGCTGGCGTGCTCTTGGCCGTATCCACCATTAGGGCCATTATCCGCACGGCCTCGCGGGTATTGATGTTTGGGGCCGGACGGCAGGTGGAATTCGACCTCAAACAACGCATCTTCGAACATTTACTCACCCTACCCCCCTCCTATTTCGGACAGCAGTCGGTAGGAGACTTAATCAATCGTTCCACCAGTGACGTGGATAATGTGCGGCGGCTACTGGGGTTTGCCATTCTGAGCCTGTTCAATACCTTGTTTGCCTACGGCCTGGTCGTGCCCGCGATGGTGGCGACCAATCTGCAAATCACATTATTGGCTCTATCGGTCTATCCCGTCATGTTGCTGTTGGTGCGCAACACCAGCAATCGCCTGCGGCTGGAGCAAGCCCGCGTACAAGATGAACTGGGCAAAGTCAGCGAGCTGATTCAAGAAGATATGAACGGCATTGCCCTGATTAAGGTCTACAGCCAAGAAGACAACGAGCGCCGCGAATTTGCCCGCCGCAATCAAAATCTGCTCGATGCCAATCTCGACCTAGCCCTCACCCGCAACCTCCTGTTTCCCGCTCTGATTGCCTTGGCCAGCGCCAGCATCTTGATTCTGCTGGTCTTTGGCGGCCCTCGCATCGCCTCGGGGGAGCTCAGCTTGGGGGACTTTACGCAACTGACATTGTATGTCGAGCAACTGGTCTTCCCGACTGCCCTGCTGGGGTTCACCATCACCGCCTACCAGCGAGGTCAAGTGAGCATCGATCGCCTGGAAACCATTTTGGCCGTGGAGCCCACCATCCGCGATCGCCCCAATGCGATCGCCCTCGCCCCCCAACAGCTAGAGGGGCGTCTGGAGGCCAGACAGCTCACCTTCTCCTACCCCGATGGCGATCGCCCCACTCTCAATGCCATCAGCTTCACGATCGAGCCCGGAGAAACGATTGCGGTTGTGGGTCCGATTGGCTCGGGCAAAACCACGTTGGCCAACGCCATTCCCCATCTCCTGGAGATCGAGCCCCAGCAGCTCTTTCTAGACGGAATCGACATTGTCGAGATTCAATTAGCGGCTCTGCGAAAGGCGATCGCCTACGTGCCGCAGGAAAGCTTTTTGTTTGGGGCCAGCGTGCGAGATAACATTCGTTACGGCAGACCGGATGCCACCGACTCAGAAGTGGAAGCCGTCGCGAAAGCCGCTCGCATTCACGACGAGATCGCCAACTTTCCGCAACAGTACGACACAATTGTGGGAGAACGGGGCATTACCCTGTCGGGGGGACAGCGACAGCGGGTGGCCTTGGCACGGGCATTATTGGCAGATTCTCCACTGCTACTGTTAGACGATTCCCTCTCCAGTGTGGACAATCAAACCGGCCAAGACATCCTGTCCAACCTGTCTTTGGGTACGCGAGCCAAAACGGTTCTGTTCATTTCCCATCGACTCACTGCTGCTGCCACAGCCGACCGCATTTTGGTGATGGAGCGGGGCAAAATTGTACAGTCGGGCACCCATGCCGAACTGTTGCAATCCCCCGATGGGCTCTACAGCCAATTGTGGTACAAGCAAAAGCTGGAAAGTGTTTTAAGCTAATCCCACCCTTCTCTCCCCCATGTCAGCGTCCGCCGCGAGGATCTGCATTTGATTGTTTCTATCCTGTTTTTCTTACTTTGTATCGTGGCTTCGGCAGGATTTTCGGGGGCAGAATCCGCCATTGTCGGCATCGACAACCTCAAACTTCAGGCCCTGATTGAAGCAGAAGGGGACCAGCGGATTTACCGCTTGGTGCAAACCCAGCGCACCCGCTTTATTACCACCCTGCTGGTGGGTAACAATTTGGTCAATATTGCCGCAGCGGCGATCGCCACGAGCCTGGGCATTCAGCTCTTGGGAGACAGCCTCGGACCCTTAGTCGCCACCGCCGTCACCACCATCAGCGTACTGATCTTTAGCGAAATCTTGCCCAAATCGCTGGCCGTCAGCAATCCCTTGCCTGCCTTTAAAGCAGTAGTGGTGCCCGTTTACTGGCTCTCCCGCATCCTCGGCCCCACAGTTCGCATGTTTGAATGGCTGGTGGAGAAAACCATTCAAATCTTTCGGGTGCCCTCTAGACGCCATCAAGCCTCGGTGAAAGATCTGGAGTTGCTGGTCAATATTTTGGGCCGACAGGGGCAATTGGATTTTCAGAAACACAGACTGTTTCGCGGGGCGCTGGCAATGGATGTGTTGCAGGCGCGGGATGTCGCCATACCCAGGGTGAGGATGGAAACCATCGGGCACGATCGCACTTTGCAAGATGTCATCGATCGGTGTTTGGCAACGGGTTATTCCCGCATCCCCGTCCAGGAGGAATCGAAAGACGAAATCATCGGTATCATTCACCTCAAACAGGCTCTGCGCCATCTCAAAGAGCGAGGCAATGATTGCGTTACCGCAGCTATGCAAGAGCCCACATTTATCCCTGCCACCAAACGGGTGGGACCGCTGCTCAGAAGCATGTTGCGATCGCGCCAGCATTTAGTCATTGTCGTGGACGAATTTGGCGGTACCAGCGGCTTGATTGCGTTAGAAGATCTCTTAGAAGAACTGGTGGGGGATATTTTTGACGAGAGTGACTTATCGCCGCTGCTCGCGCGTCGCAAACTACAATCTCGCTCGTAAACTACAATCGCACTTGTCCATTAATGCGGATGCGATCGCTACAACCGGCCCATACGCTGCATCAAAGGGGGCAGCAGCAGGAAGGCCGCCACCAATACAGAGACGACAGCAGCAACCAATACGGCGGCGGCGGCACAGTCTTTGGCAATCTTAGCGAGTGCGTGATAGCGCTCGCCCACCGTCAGATCCACCACTGCCTCTAATGCCGTGTTGAGCAACTCCAGAATCACGACTAAACCGCAGGTTAAGCTCACTAAAGCCATTTCCACGGCTGATAAGTGCAGCCATAGGCTAGAGCCGATCGCGATCGCCGACACACACAAATGAATGCGGAAATTTCGCTGGGTGCGGCAAGCATACCAAAACCCCATGCCGGCATAGCGAAAGCTGTCGAGTAGGCTGTCGGCCACCTGCCAAGCTTTGGTTCGCCGTAACGGAGCCACCACCATCTTCTGCTGGGGGGTCCGCTTCGAGCGCGGAAAAGGCGCAACCTTATCGCGGCGATCTCCAGATTGGGTCGAAACCGAGGCTTTAGATTCCATCACTCACACCTGTCAGAAACTCAACACCCACATTTCAAGCCGTTATGTCAGGATCGGCTGTCAATTCAATCTGCCCGATGGCTTCAATCTGCCCGATCAACTGACCTTGCTGCTGCAACATACGCTGCAAACTGGCCTCGTCGGGATGGTCCCACCCTATCAGGTGCAATAAGCCGTGGGAAGCGAGCCAAGCTAATTCTGCTGTTAAGGCGTGCCCTCGTTCCTTTGCCTGAGCGCGAGCCGTCGGGATCGAGATCGCAATATCTCCCAGTAAGATTGGCAACTCAGTGCGATCGCTGTTCTGCTCGGTGCGATCGGGTAGAGGCGCTTCGCGAGCGGCAAAAGCCAGTACGTCGGTGCTGCGATCGAGCTGGCGATAGCGCTGGTTCAGCTCCCGCATGCGATCGTCATCGGTCAGGTACAAACTCAATTCGCAGGGCTGCTCCACCCCCATGAGTCGCAACCAAGTAGAAAACCACGCCTGCCAGCGTTCTGGGGAGACGGGAACCGGACAGTCAGATCGAATGTCGAGCTCCAGTTTGTATCGATCGATCGCATTGTTGAACTGCATGACCGCTCCTGCACGGGCCAATTGGCTCGACCGAAAGAGTGAGTTCGATCTTCTCAAGCTCTAGTTTTACTTTATACAGTCTAGGATAACTCCTAACTCAAAGGTGTTAACAATGATTCTTAAACCAGTATTTCCCCTAAAAAAGCGGCTGAACTGTTTTAGTTCAGCCGCAGTTAACCGCATAAAATCAAACTCAAACTAACGAGCCCGACCTAGTTCTCAGCAAACTTAGTTCTGGCCTTCTGCGCCTCATCCCATTGCTTAATCACCACATTCGCTAGATTGTGGTTCATATTGGGTAGCTCGATCAATTTGCAGTAGGCTAGATGGCGGCGGGCTTTGGGATTGAGATTCGCAATCGCCTCGGAGAAGTAGTAGCGACGGACCCAATCCAGCCTCATGGCCAGATCTCGCTCTTCTTTGCTGGGCTTATGGTGGTAAATGAGTCCATTTGTACGAGAAATGGGCCTATCTTGACGCAGACTGTTGCGATTGCGACCCGAGCTCGATAGAAATGAAAACATAGTAGCCACCCTCTCCTTCATCAGAAATTCATATTCATAAACACACTATAAAGATGAAGCTTTGATGAAGTCAGCGTGTTTATACGGAATTGAAGATGATAGTTTGTTTTCTTTACGGGAATATACGGTATCGATTTTCAGGCATATTGAGGCGGAGCTAGAGAGGCGATCGCCAGCAGAATGGCGAGTCTTGACTGGACAAACCAGCTACCCTAGATACCAACATCCATCGAGCTAGAGGAGAGTGACATTGTGGACACTAAACTTGCGAACCGCTTGCCAATCGTGCTGTTTTTATTGCGGTTGAGCGTATTTGCCGTGTTGTTAATGTGGGCGATCGATAAATTCCTCAATCCCGGTCACACTGCTGACGTGTTTGCCGGCTTCTATTCCATTGGCAATCTCAGCAGCACAGTCTCATATGTCTTGGGGGCGATTCAGTTGGCCATCATTGTGGCTTTTCTGCTAGGCATCTTGAAAACCTGGAGCTATGGCCTGGTGTTGCTCATGCATGCTGCATCCACGCTGGTGGCCTACAAGCAATACCTCGATCCCTACAATGGCCCGAATCTGCTGTTTTTTGCCGCTTGGCCCATGCTGGCTGCCTGCATCGCCCTATTTATGCTGCGCGACTTCGATACCCGCTGGTCGCTCGGGAGGGCAGCCCCAATGCCTGCATCCGAAGCAAGCTAAGGCTTGTTGGATTGGCTGGGCGATCGCCCGCCAATACCGTCTGTTTTTAACCAACCAATCTTCCAAAAAAGTGCTAGAGAAGTTGTTGCTGTCACTAGCATGATTGACAAAATCAGAGGGTAGCCGAGCGGCCAATTCAACTCCGGCATGTTCCACGGGGAGCTGGCGGGGTTGAAGTTCATGCCGTAAATGCCTGCCAAAAAGGTGAGAGGAATAAATACAGTTGAAATAATCGTGAGTAATTTGACCACTTCGTTCATGCGATGGCCAATGGCCGATAAATACAGATTCACCAAGCCAGAGGCCAGCTCCCGGTAAATTTCTACTGTTTCGAGAATTTGCACGAGATGGCTGTAGCCATCTCGCAGATAGATCGCAGTCGTTGGCAAGATAGCCAAACTATCGCTGTGCAGCAGGGCATTGAGAGATTCCCGTTGCGGGCTGAGGGTGCGCCGTATCGCCAATAATTCCCGTCGCACGAAATGCACTTGGGTCAACGTTTTTTGGGTGGGGGCAGTGGTGGTTTCGGCCTCTAGAGCTTCGAGGCGATCGCTGTAGATTTCGAGCACGGGGAAATAGCTATCGACAATGGCATCGATCAGGGCGAAGGCTAAATAATCTGCGCCCCGCTGGCGAATATGCCCTTTGCCAAACAGAATCCGATCGCGAACAGATTGAAAGCAGTCGAACTGGGGATCTTCTTGAAAGGTAGCGATGTAGTTGCGCCCGATCGCCAAGCTGACCTGTTGGGAGCAAAAGTGCTCGTCGCTGGCAGTAGCAGCATGCATCACCATCAAGGCCCGATCGTCAAATTCTTCCAACTGCGATCGCTGCGGCACATTGAGAATATCGGCTAGCTCCATCGGATGCAGACCCATCAGAGTACCCAGTCGCTCGATTAATTCGAGGCTGCCCAACCCCTGCACATCTATCCAAGTGACTGAATCGGCATGTGTCGTTGCGAGGAGGTTGCTCAGATCGCCGACAGCTAACTTGCGAGCAGAACGAGCGGTATAGTCAAGAATCGAGATCTGCGTCGGGACTGCATTCGCAGGGGGTCTCAGCAAATCTGGCTGGGTATAAAGGCTCTCTAGGTGAGGAACTTTAAAAAACTCGGGTTCCATACAGTTAAGCAGTAAATTGCCTGTTCGGATAATCGATACGCTTTTCGTTGAATCTCGATCGATCCCAGCTTGAAAAGAGTGAACTGCGACTCTATGAGGCTTATCCTCGCAAGATCGATCGCACGACCTTGCGACTGGCAAGGCGCGCTCGATTGCGATAATCCTGCACCGAAATTCCCAATAGCGGCAATACGGGTTCGAGGTGAAGCCGCACGAATTGCGGACGAATGCGATCGCGCGTGTAGCGAAACGTCTCTAGGATTAGCTCTTTGAGCTCTCTGCGGCGATCGGGCTCTGCTTGGCGCAGTGTATCCCTCAGATACCGAGTGGCAAAGGCGACGTGCCCCTTTTCCTGCCGCAACATTCGTTGGAATGTGGTACCGAGGTGACCGGGAAATTGGCTTTGTAACTCCAAGAGAAAGACCGCAGAAGCTTCTACCACCAACGAACCAATTGTCAGTTCCACATAGCTATTGCAGGTGCGCACGGTGTTGGCAATCTCTTGCGCCCAAGCAGGTGTGGGGGGCATGGCGGGATGTCCGGGTAACTGGCCGACCAGTTGTTGAAAGACTTCTGCATGCCAGGTTTCGTCGTTGTGATGGGTCTCGGTAGAAAACCGCTGCAGGTGGCGATCGGGGGCCATCTCAGCCAAACGCACCGACAGTTCGCAAGCCGCCATCTCGCCATAATAGAAGCCGGACCACAAATGCAAGAAGTCTGGTTGCTGGAGCGGATCGCCGCGACGGGCTCTGGGTTGAGGCAGTAAAGTGGCAGGGGTCATAATGGTGGTGGCAGGAGTATGTGGATTGTACCGAATCCCCACTACTAAGCCTACGGCTCCCGATAAACTGGCCGACAACTGTAGCGATCGCCAGCTCTTTCTTCGCGAGGCAAGCAGGGCTGGTTTGCGATCGCCGTCTTTTTCTGGCACCATCAACCGGCTGCAGTCTATTGGCAGGCGAGATGGAGATTTTCAAGGAGTTTCAGTTTGAAGCAGCCCACCGGCTCCCCCACGTGCCGGCAGGGCACAAGTGTGCGCGCTTGCACGGCCATTCTTTTCTCGTCAAGATCGCGATCGCGGGACCTGTCGATGCAACATCGGGCTGGGTGCAAGACTTTGCCGATCTCAAAGCCGCCTTTCAACCCCTCTACGATCGCCTCGACCACCACTATCTCAACGAGATTGAGGGGTTAGAGAACCCCACCAGCGAAAACATCGCCATCTGGATTTGGCAGCGCCTGCAACCCGCGCTGCCGAACCTGAGTGCAGTGACGGTGCGAGAAACCTGCACGAGTGGCTGTATTTATCGAGGCCCAGATGCCTCCCGCTAGCTATCTTTGGGAGTCGCCGTTTCAAACAGATGAGCCAGATTCACTTCCTCTTCGACAAGAGGTTCTGAGGGGGTGGGTTCATCTTCGTCGGCTTCCTCCGCCTGCTCGATCGCCATTGCAGGCATCTCGGCATACTCCTCTGGCTCTGCTTCAAACAGATCCCTCAGGGAGGTATCAGAGCCCGTTACCTCAGCAGTGGACTTGCGCTCGATGTTAGCGAAAAACATATCCACCGACTGCTCGCCGTCCGCAAGATCGCCATCGTCAGATTGCTCGTCCTCCTCAAACTCGATGCCTCCATCGCTCGGATTCTCTATCGCCGTATCCGATGTTGCCAGTAGAGGTTCCGCCGGAATGACCTCACTCCTATCGGATAACTCGACGAGCCCATTCCCATTATCGCGGATGGGGTGGCTGGATTCGGCCAGCAAGCTGGCCAGATCGGGGTCTTCGTCAGGCGTCGAGTCCTGTGGCTCGGGAGTCTCGATTTCCTGGGGAATATCTCCCTCGATTTCCTGGGGAATATCTCCCTCGACCATCGGCAGAATATCTTCCACTGGCAAGGCATTTTCGGAAACCTGGCTGGGGAGATCTGCACTCGTATCGATCGCACTGATGGGGGGTTGATGGCTGAGGCCAGCGGCTAAGTCCTGCTGCTCGACTGCTCGAACATTGGCCTGCGATGGCTCCGGTTGAGGTGCTGTAGAAACTGAGTCCTGTAACTCGGGCGCATTCATCTCCTCGAGGAGATCTTTTCTCCGCTCGAACACTTGAATATCGGCCTGCACCTGCTCTCGCTGGCCCTCTAAAATTTGAATTTCGCTACTGAGGTCTTGCCATTCAGTTTGCCCTTCGGCCACCTGTTCCAATAGTTGCTCTAACTCCGATTGCCGCAGCGCAATTTCCGCTTGCAGGGTTGCCCTGGTTTGCTGCAAATCTTCGATCTCTTGCGGCAGAGCCGATTGTTCTGGTTGTTCTGGCGCGATCGCCACCTGTTGGGCCTTCAGCGCATCCAGTTCCTCTTGCAGTTGCTGATTGAGCCGGATCTGCTCGTCGAGCGGCTGCCCTTTCTCCAGCAATTCTGATAACTCTGTTAGGCGCCGCTCGGTTTTCTGCTTGCGATCGTCCAGTTCCTGCAATTCTGCCTGCAAATTCTCTAGTTTGGTCCGATCGTGAACCAGATGGCTGTGGGATAATCCCATTTGCCTTTCGGTGTCGGCGATTTCTTGCTGCAACTGGGACAGCGATTTCGCCACCCCAGTCCGTTTTTTGTAGCCAGTTTCGACGATCGCAGTCCCGATCGCGGTAGCCCCAAATGTCAGCGCACCCGTCGTTAAAACTCCCCGCGCATCTCGGTGAACGGCAAATCCTCCAGCCGCACCAATACCAAAGGCCGCGAGTAATGCATACAGATGTTGAGTATCCATAAGATTAGGGTTGAGTGCTGGAACTACAATTGCAAATGAGATTCAAATACTTGCAAGTCCGAACTCAAAAGCGCCCAGCGATTGGGCTTGTTTCAGTCTCGTGCTCGCGCTGCGATTGGCCTATGCCAGGTTGGTTTTGCCTAGCTTACCCAACTCGAAACAGTCTTCTATATCGCAGAAAATTGATATCGCAAACTTTGGATTCAGAATAAATTATGAATCCAAAGTTTCATTGAAGCGTTAAAAATAACCCTTGACGATCGAAGTACCTCGAACTGCTCTAGCTAAATCTCAGCAACAGACGCTCGATCGCCCGCCCGCTCAACTGGCAATCAGATATCCGCAGCGGTGTTCGTCACCCACCATCCAATGGGTGCGTTCGACAGAGCCATCAGAAAATACCGTCTGCAACATCTCTAATTCGTGGCCGCATACACTGGGAAACGTTTCGGCGACTTGGCTAATGGCGCAATTGTATTCAGTGAAAACATAGCGATCGCCCTCTTCCGTTTCCAGACGGGACCAATCCACCATGTACCCCTCTTGCGATCGCAACTCGGCCAGAGCAGCAATGCGATCGCCGAGCGGCCCTTCGCCAATCTGGCGGCGATACTCCATCGCCTTTTGCTGCCACTGCTGGTGCAGAACTTGCTCCACCTGTTCGGAGCCGACGCGATCGGCCATGGCCATCAAAAACGTGACGGCAAATTCGTCATAATGCTTGGGAAACTGTTCCAGTCCCTTTGCGGTCAAGCGATAGACGTGCTGGGGACGACCCGTGCCCGCCCGCACGGATTCGTGGACGATCGCCCCTTCAGTTTCGAGATCTTTGAGATGGCGGCGCACCGCTTGCACGCTCACCGATAAAGCCTCAGCCAGCCGCCCAGCAGATAAGGTTTGATGTTTGCGCAAGGCTTGTAGAATGAGCTGCTTGGCCCGACCGGGATGGCGGCCGTCCGCCGCACCAGCTTCCGCTGACGGGCGATCGGAAACCTTAGAATTTGCAGAATGGCCTAGAGAAGAGGTCACGATCGCGCCCAAAGTACAGCAGATTTTAAGTTAAACAACACCGATGTTGCTAAAGTGAACTAGGATGTGTTTAGCAATAGGTGTGTTGTTTAAGTATACAATTACTGACGACCTGCGTTTCGATCTGCCCGGCGGCGATTTCGCAATTCCTCTTGCACCATCCTCAAGACGCACCACCTGCGGAGGCTTCCCTCAGTGACGGCATCAGTAACTACCCTCGTCAACCAGCCTTATAAGTACGGCTTCGTCTCGAACATCGAGTCCGAAACGATCCCCAAGGGATTGAGCGAAGATGTCGTGCGGCTGATTTCGGCTAAGAAAAACGAGCCAGACTTTTTGCTAGAGTTTCGCCTGCGGGCGTATCGGCAATGGCTGACCCTGGCCGAGCCCCATTGGGCCAATCTGAACTATCCGGCGCTCGACTTTCAAAACATCATCTACTACTCTGCGCCCAAGCAGGGGAGCAAGAAGGTCGAGAGTTTAGACGATCTCGATCCCGAATTGCTGGCCACCTTCGAAAAATTGGGTATTCCCCTCTCCGAACAAAAGCGCCTCGGCAATGTGGCGGTCGATGCTGTCTTCGATAGCGTCTCCATCGCTACTACGTTCAAGCAAGATTTAGCCAAGCACGGCATTATCTTCTGCTCGATCTCCGAAGCCGTCCACGATTATCCCGAGCTGGTTCGGAAATATCTCGGTAGCGTCGTGCCTGTTGGCGATAACTTCTTCGCCGCCCTCAACTCGGCAGTCTTCAGCGATGGCTCTTTTGTCTACATCCCCAAGGGCGTTAAATGCCCGATGGACCTATCTACCTATTTCCGCATTAACAATGGCGAGTCCGGCCAGTTCGAGCGCACCTTGATTGTGGCGGAAGAGGGCAGCTCGGTAACCTATCTGGAAGGTTGCACTGCGCCGATGTTCGACACTAACCAACTGCACGCGGCTGTGGTGGAGTTGGTGGCACTGGACAATGCCGAAATCAAGTATTCCACCGTGCAGAACTGGTACGCGGGGGATGAGAACGGCAAGGGCGGTATCTATAACTTCGTGACCAAGCGAGGATTGTGCAAAGGGGTCAATTCCAAGATTTCTTGGACTCAAGTGGAAACGGGCTCTGCCATTACCTGGAAGTATCCCAGTTGCGTTTTGGCGGGGGACAATTCTGCGGGCGAATTCTACTCGGTGGCCTTGACCAACAACTGCCAAGAGGCCGATACGGGGACCAAAATGATCCACATCGGCAAAAACACTTCCAGCACAATTATCTCGAAGGGAATCTCTGCAGGGCGATCGAATAACAGCTATCGCGGTCAGGTGAAAGTCGGCCCTAAAGCAGACGGGGCGCGCAACTACACCCAATGCGATTCCATGCTGATTGGCGATCGGTGCGAGGCCAGTACTTTCCCTTACATTCAGTCGCAAAACCCCACAGCCAAAGTCGAGCACGAAGCGTCTACCTCCAAGATTGGGGAAGACCAACTCTTCTACTTCCTGCAGCGGGGCATCTCGATGGAAGATGCAGTGTCGATGATTATCAACGGCTTTTGCAAAGACGTGTTCAACCAACTGCCGATGGAGTTTGCTTCGGAAGCGGATAAGCTACTCAGTCTCAAGCTAGAAGGCTCAGTCGGATAAAACAGCTTCGGGATGAAGACATTCAGATAGATTTGGGATTAGGTGAGCTCAGTAATGATTCGAGACAATAGTGACGTTATCCTGTCGGTGCGGGATTTGACGGCATCGGTGGATGGGACGCCCGTGCTCAAGGGGGTCAATCTAGAAGTTAAGGCGGGCGAAATTCACGCGATCATGGGTCGCAATGGCTCGGGTAAGAGCACGTTTTCTAAGGTGTTGGCCGGACACCCAGACTATGAAGTGACGGGGGGCGACGTTTTCTACAAGGGTGAGAACTTGTTGGAGATGGAGCCTGAGGATCGGGCTCGGGCAGGAGTGTTTCTGGCGTTCCAGTACCCGATCGAGGTGCCCGGAGTCAGCAACGAGGAATTTCTGCGCCTATCTTGCAATGCGGTGCGTACCTATCGCGGCTTGGAGGAACTGGACCCGTTCGATTTTGGCGACTTTGTGGCCGAAAAGTTAGAGGTGGTGGAGATGAGCCCCAGCTTTTTGGAGCGCAGCGTTAATAGCGGTTTCTCGGGAGGGGAGAAGAAGCGCAACGAGATTTTGCAGATGGCGGTGTTGGAACCCACACTGTCGATTTTGGACGAGACGGATTCGGGTTTGGATATTGATGCGCTGCGGATTGTTTCCAATGGGGTCAATCAACTCGCGGGTGAAGACAACGCGACGATTTTGATCACTCACTACCAACGGTTGCTGAACTACATCGTGCCGGACTTCGTTCACGTCATGTATGGCGGCAAGATTATTCGTACGGGGGGCAAAGAGCTGGCTCTGGAACTGGAAGAGAAAGGTTACGACTGGATCGACGAGTTGGAGGTTGTAGCTGCAGGCTCATGACACCCTCTATGCCCGGTAACTCTACTGCGATCGCCTCTAACCTCACCAGTGGTTCGGAGCTCTACCTGGCCGAGCTGCTCGGCCAGCATGGCGCACTGGATGGCTCGATCGCCCCTTGGCTCGATCCCCTCCGCCAGATGGCGGCCGATCGCGTCCGTCTCATGTCTCTGCCCACCCAGCGAGACGAAGACTGGCGCTTCACCAGCCTCAATTCTCTCAAGGAAGTCACCTTTAGGGTTTCTGATGCCACGCTCTCGGGTGTGACAGACTGGGCGCTGTCCGAAACCGATCGCAGCCGCTTGGTGTTTGTGAATGGCAAGTTTGCTGCTGAATTCTCGGATGTGTCTGGGTTGCCGACTGATGTAACGGTGGGTAATTTGGCCAATTTATCGGTCGAGCAGCAGGAACAGGTGCGATCGCAGTTCTCTCTCGATGGGATGGATAGCGGAGATGTCTTTGCCCTGTTGAATTCCGCCTGTCTGCAAGATATGGCCGTGGTTATCGTCGGTAAAGACTGCGTGGTGGAAACGCCCATTCAGCTTTTGTTTGTTTCGACTGCAGGCGATCGCCCTTCTGTGTCTCATCCCCGTTGCACGGTTGTGGCCGAGCGCGGCAGTGCGGCAACGATCGTCGAACAATTTGTGGGGGTAGGGGCCGAACCGTACTTGACCAATGCCGTGACTGAAATTACTCTGGCCCCAAATGCCCAACTCAACCATTGCAAGTGGCAGGCGGAGAGCGAGCATAGCTTTCATATTGCCCGGACGGCGATCGCTCAAGAGCGCGACAGCCGCTACACCTGTCACACCACCAGCACGGGAGCGCGCCTGTCGCGCCATACTCTGGCAGCGGTGCAGCAGGGGTTGAATGGGGAGACGATCCTGAACGGATTGACCGTCGCCTCCGGTACGCAATTATCCGATACCCATACGGCGATCGACCACGCTCAGCCCCACGGTACGAGCCAGCAGATTCACAAGTGTATTGTGGGCGATCGGGCACATTCGGTATTTAACGGCAAAGTGCTGGTGCGCAAGCACGCGCAGAAGATCGATAGCAGCCAATCCAGCCGCAATTTGTTGCTTTCGCATAAAGCGCGAGTGGACACCAAGCCGCAGTTAGAAATTTTTGCAGATGATGTCAAATGCGCCCACGGTGCGACCGTGAGTCAGTTAGAGGCTGATGAAGTTTTCTATTTGCAAAGCCGAGGCTTGAGTGAAGCAAAAGCCAAACAGTTGCTCACTTATGCGTTTGCCGTAGAAGTTGCGGAGCGTATCCCGGTGAAATCGCTGGAAAATCAATTGAAAAACTTTCTCTCCTTTGCATTCGACTAGAGGACTGCTCCAGTCCTAACGCTAGACGTAGTGGCTTCGCGCCGATCGTTCCGCAATAGGATTCCTGGTTGATGCAACCTAAAAAACTAGTTAAAGCATGGGTAGAGGCATTCAATAGAGCTGATGCCGAGGCTCTCGCGAGCTTCTACAGTGAAACAGCCACAAACCATCAAGTGGCGGAGTCTCCAGTTGAAGGACGTGAAGCAATACGCAGGGTGTTTGCGGATGAATTTTCGACGGCAAAGATGACCTGTATCATCGAAAATCTTTTTGAAGATGGTGAATGGGCCATTCTAGAATGGCGCGACCCGCTCGGACTCAGGGGTTGTGGTTTCTTTCACGTCATTGCTGGACAAATAGTGTTTCAGAGAGGTTACTGGGATAAATTGTCATTTCTCAGGCAACAGGGATTGCCTCTACCAGATTGCTAAAATTCGGGGGCGATGAGATCTTGTGAATCTCCGCATAATTGAGACTAGGCTGCAGTCTCAAAATCCACCTTCTCAACTGCGGAGAGGTCGAGCTTCTGTCTCGCGTGCCACAGATCGTACTGGGTTTGCATGGTTAGCCAACTCTCAGCAGAACTTCCCAAAGCCTTCGATAATCTCAAAGCCATTTCTGGGCTTATTCCACTTTGTTGCTTCACCAGTCGAGACAGGGTGGAGGATGCGACCCCAAGCTTTGTTGCTAAAGCCCGGATGCTGATATTGAAAGGCCTCAAGTAAACCTCTTCAATAAATTCCCCTGGATGAGGCGGGTTGAACATCTCCATCAGTGATAGTCCTCGTAATTCAGACCGCGAACGTCGCGATCGACAAACTCGAACGTCAATCTCCAATTGCCATTGACCCAGATTGAGCAACGACCTTTTCAGTGTCTTGTCTAACAGACCCATCGATGCTGCGATTGCCTTGAAGCAAAGTGGCGATCGCCCTTCTATATTCTCTAGCTTGCCGTCGTTACATACCTCCGAAATTCCTGCCGAGAGTAGCAGCCCAGGTAGATTGACTCGTTTTTGGTTGGGCTTGCAAATGGATTGCGATTTAGATGTGACTGAAGATGAACTCGGTGAAAGACTAAAAGGGGAAGTGACTTTTTTTGCTAATCAATGAGTATAGAAACCTCTTGTTTCTATACCTATTGATTGCCACTTAACAAAGGATTCAACAGAACGGAAAATACATTTTTTGAAACCCAAGCCGTTATCCTGTAGAGAGCTATGGCTTTGAGCTTCCAATCAAATGATGTGAGACTCTAGGAATACGCTCGCAAATTTGAAATTGAGCTGTGTATGTTTAGATGTTGAAGTGTGCGTGCTAGGATCGACTGTAGCTTCAGGTGTTGTTATGACAACGACTCTACGAACTCTTTACGATACGGATTACGCATTATGGACCCAGACAATGGCGAAATATCTGCGTCAGCGCGATCTGGATGCTCTTGATGTTGAGAATTTAGCGGAAGAGATTGAATCGTTGGGTAAACGAGATCGGCGGGAGTTGGTGAGCCGCCTGGAGGTATTGTTAATGCATCTCCTCAAATGGCAGCATCAATCTCAGAAGCGCTCGACTAGCTGGCAAATCACAATTAAAGAACAGCGCCGCCAGATTGCCAGAATCTTGTCGGACTCTCCCAGTCTAAAGCCCTATTTGGCTACTGAGTTTGCGAACTGTTACCAGGAGGCAAGGGATATGGCTGTTGATGAAACTGGGTTAGATCGGTCCAGCTTTCCTGAAAATTGTGAATGGACAATAGAGCAAGTTAGCGATCGCGCTTTCTGGCCCGAGCCATAACATCTGAGCAGGAGATCGGCCTGACGGTGAAGAAAAGCATCTCTCAACCACGCATCAGATAAGTGTTTAAATGTTGGCATCTATCCCTCTTTTGGTAAGCGTCCCAGACGCCTAAGCAGTGAGTAGGAATTTGGTATCTTCGAGCGCACTTGAGTGAGAAAATCGAGAGGACTTCTCTGCTGAGCCTTGAGAGAAGCCGTCACCGCCAGCACCCGTGCGACAAACTGATTGCCCGCCTGAGATTGGGAGCCAAAACTAGTGCGCCGCCAAATCACCGCCGCTCTCAAAGCCCGCTCGGCAGCATTATTAGCCGGCTCAATGCCTGGTGTATCAACAAAAGTCCAGAGAGCCGCTTCCAGCTTCAACAACTTGCGACAAGTGCGAATCGTCTTAGCCAAAGGATGACTCTCCCTTCGCTTGAGCGGCAGGGCAGCCGCCTCCTCCAACTGGGCCTTAAACCCAGCTCGCAAATGAACCACAGCAGCTTGGCAAGTCTCGCGCGAGAGGGTGCCATCTCTCACCCGATGCCACCACTGAAATAGCTGACGCTCTTGGCTTAACAGGGTCTCTCCAATCTGCTTTGAGGCTCCCCCTCTCTCCGCGAGCGCCTGTAAGTCTCTCTTGAGATGAGCCCAACACAATTCCCCAATCAAGCTTTGGGCGGTGGCTTGGGAACGGCTCAATACCACCTCGAAAAAGCACACCAGAGGGGTGAGCAATCCCCAGACCCAACCTTTGGTCTTGCTCTTGTTACCTCCGTCCCGATTCCCTTGGGGAAAGCTGGTTTCATCGCTATACAAGACTGCTTCAGACTGGACGTATCATCCCTGGTCGCTTTCTCATTCATGACTCTACTTTCGTACTCCATTCTTTCTCTCACTACAAGGACCAGACCTTGGGACGGTTACCTTTCAGAAGCGTTGGCCATCTCATACCCATAGGAAATTGAGAATAGAAAGGCGATCGCCCCACAACAGGAACTCGTCAAACGGAGTGCGGCAGATAGGAGAGCATGTTAATTTTTCCGATCGCCCTTCGCCCCTCCAGTTCCTCTCAGCCCTAGTTTCGCTAGCCGCGAGCACAGCTCGGACAGCGTGCAAACCCAGACATCGCGAGATCTGAGGCAGTCGATAAGTCACAGACCCAAAGTCTCGATCGAAGCCTAAAGGCCCTACTTTGCTGATTTCTGTTTTGATACCTATTTAATATTTCTTACAATTATTAAGCATCTATTTATACTATTTCCGTGGATACACGCATGTGTAGCCGCTAGGTCGCTGTTAACTTTAAACCGTCTCAGGCATTTCATCACGCTCTCATAGTGTTTTCACGGCACTCCCATACCTGGGAAGGCCAATTGCCGTGCCGTCCGAACGCGAGATAGCGTCTGTCCCACTCGATCTGTCGTTGGATATTCAGTTCCCATGCCTCTCTCCGATTCGCCTTTGAACGCCGATCGCTCGGCGATCGCCTCTGGGCTCGTGCTCGATGACGAACTCCCGAGCAGCTCTCTGTTAGAACAAGCCAGCTTGGAAAGCAGTTTGGAACAGTCTGGCTCCCGTTCGAGCGGGTCGGTGGGCGAAGGAGCTCTCGCCACGGAAGCGGAAACGCTTTCCCTGCTGGCAGAACAACCCTTCGAGCCTGAGGACCCCAACTCAGTATTTTCATCTCAGTCCTCATTTCCTTCCTCCTCGGGCGGCGGCACGGGAGCGTCTGCCGACCAGCAGCGACAACTGTTGGAAGCAGCGGCGAACTCATTCGATCCATTGACGGGCAGCGGGACAGACTCGCAACTGCTGGGGGCAAGCTCGGATGCCGAACTGCTAGTCGCGAATAGTAGCTTATCGACCCTGACTGAAGGGACAGCAACAATACCAGTCTTTGCGGTGGTGGCCGAAGGCCGAGTCACGATTAATGGCGGTGGAGATTTTGACGGCAATCCGCTCGATCTCTCGGACGATGCCCGCATCTATGCCGGAAATGGGTTCGCCTTCAACCAGACTCCCATCCTGCCAGTGCAGTTGGATAGCCAGGGCAATCCAGTGCTCGATGCCTCCGGTCAGCCGATTCTAGTCGAGAATGCCGTGGCGGTGGCAGCGGGATTTTCCGTAGCAAGCGCCTCCGACAATCCCTACGCCAACTTGCTGCCTCCCCAGGAGGTCGCCCCGCTAACGGTTGAGCTGCCTGCATTTGCCGAGATTCGAGCCAACGAACTGGCGGCGAGACTCCCAGCAGGAGTAACTCCGATTGACTTCAATCCCAATCAGACCCCCATCAATACCGCTGCCGAGTTCGAAGCCAATTTTCCTGGCGGCGGTACAGTTGAGAATCCAGCTTTCATTCGCATTGCGAACGGCAGCCTGACCATTCCCGATGGGGTGTCTATCAGCAATGCCGTCATCGTGGTGGAGAGTGGCTCGATTAGCTTCAACGGCAGCCATCAGAGCCTCGACAATGTCGTACTGCTGGCAGAGCAGCGAACCATCGATCTGGGCAATGCCCAACTCAATAACAGCTCGGTCCTAGCAGCCAATAATATTCGCACGGGCAGTGGGTCTCGCTTTAGCGGACAAACGTTGCTGGCCAATGGCAATGGCAGTAGTATTCTCAATTTTAATGGGGCCACCGCTTCCACAAATGCGGATGATTTCCTGACAGTCGTGGCTCAGGGCCGACTGACCTTCAATGGGGTGGCGGATACTCGCGCTCAGTTGGTGGCGGGGGGGAATGTCTCGTTTAACAGCCCCGCGATGTTGGTGGGGTCAGTGTTGACTCGGGGCAATCTCACCTTTAACGAGAGCATTACGGTTGTTGCCGAATCTGCAGGCTCCCCTCAGCCGGATACGATCGCCCCCGTGGTGACGGCTGGGTTAGCTAACGATACGGGGACTGACAGTGGGGATGGCATCACTAACGACCCCGCTATTAGCGGTCAGGTCACAGACGATCGGGCTGTAGCGGGGTTGGTGGCCCGCTTTGCCAATGGGCTCAATCCCGAGTTTGTGGATGTGCTGGCCAATGTGCAGGCAGATGGCAACTTTAGCTTCACGAACGACCAACTGGCGAGCATTTATGGCGGCCCGTTGCCCGATGGACCATTAACGCTGCAGTTGGTGGCGCAGGATAGCTCGGGCAATATTTCGGAACCTGTGGAGTTGGCATTTGTGCTCGATACGGCTGCACCTGGGCTGGGGACACCCGAGTTGTTGGCTGGGAGTGACAGCGGTTCGAGCGATGCCGATGGGATGAGCAATGCCGAGCCATTGGAGTTTGCTGTTGCAGCAGAAGTAGGCAGTAGCGTTCAGCTATTTGTGGACGGGCAGCTCGTGTCTCAGGCGATCGCCACCGATGTCGCGACTGTGTTTGCGATCGCTCAGCTAGCTGAAGGGGAGCGCGAAGTCACCGCAACCGCGACCGATGCAGCGGGGAACAGCAACACGTCAGAGGCGATCGCGGTGACAGTAGACCGTCAAGCACCTCAGGTGACGGTGGAGAGCATTGCCGATGGGGCTGAGATTGCTGAAGGGGCTCGCTTGCAGGGGACGGTTGCCGGGACGGGCTCGGCGATCGCCAGTTTGAGCTATCAGTTTGAGGGCACGGCTGCAGTTGAGGTGCCAGTCAATCCCGATGGCAGTTTTGATGTGGCGATTAGTTTGGCTGGTTTGGTAGATGGAGCCCAAAGTCTGACGGTCAGAGCGATTGATGTGGCAGGAAATGAAATTGTTTCGACCTTTGCCGTGACCGTATCGCTGAGCGGAAATGAGGATATTACTGGCCCCGAACTTTCGATCGCCCTCAGCAACGATACCGGCGTTGATGGAGATGGAATTACGTCCGAAATAGCAGTTGTAGGCACCGTTTCGGACGAGTCGGCGATAGTGTCTTTGCTGGCGGGCTTGGATGGCTTGCCGGTAGCAGAGTTTGTGGATATCTCTACAGCACTCAATCCCGATGGCAGTTTTGCCCTGTCTGCCGAGCAATTGGTGCAGTTGTTTGGCGAGCTAGCCGATGGCGAGCACACCCTCAGCTTTGTGGCAGCGGATGAGTTTGGCAATGTCTCGGCGATCGCCGCTCTAACCTTCACCCTCGACACCACCGGTCCCGACCTGACGCTCTTGGCTCCCATCGTCAATGCCGAGCACAGCGGTACGGCTCGACTGATTGGCTCGGTGGGCGATACCTCCGGCCCTCTGATGGCCCAGTTCAGTCTCGACGGCCAAGCTGCGACTGCGGTGGACTTGCAGTCTGATGGCAGCTTCGATGTGGCGATCGGCAGCACTCCTCTGGCAGAAGGTACTTATCAACTGACCCTGGAGGCCACCGATCTAGCGGGCAATCGCAGCCAAACTCAAGTTTCCTTCCAGGTCTCCCCCGATTTCGTGCTCGGCCCCAATGACGGCACTGGCTTTGGCATTCGGACTGAAGATGCCATTGTTCTTAACGAGCGCGACAGTTTCCTCGTGCAAGCCGACCGCACGATCGACCTGCCTCTGGCAGAAGGTTCGCGCACCCTCCGCTTCGAGCTGGAGACGGACTTCGATACTTCGGCCACGGCTGCGGTTGAAGACCAACTGTTGGTTTATTTGCTCGATCCAGTTACGGGCGAAACGCTGCTGGGTGAGGATGGGGCGGCGGTGTTTGCTCTAGCAGGCGATCGCGCTGAGTTTATCCCTGGCTTGGTGCGCTTCGACGGCTCGGCGGTCGAGATCGACCTCACCCGTTTGAGCGAGGTCAACTCCGCTCAACTGGTGGTGCAGTTGGTTAATGCCGATGGGGATACCGGCTCCTCGGTGCAGTTGAGTAACATTACGGTCGAGATTGACCCCGAAGGGAATGAAGCACCCCTCTTCCCCCAGAACGACGCCTTTGCGACAGCAGCAGGCGAGCTCGATTTGAGCCAGCTGACGGTGGCA